>JAFAZI010000091.1 GCA_019239875.1 Frankiaceae bacterium | reverse complement strand
CGGTCGGCATCGCTCACGCCGAGCAGGGGCGCAGTGAGATCTCCGATCAACGGCTCGACGTTGCTGCCGAAGGCGTCGAGCTTGCCCGCCGACTGAGGACGAACCAGAACCAGGACGCGAGCGCCGTCGCGGGCGGCGAGCAGATCGACGAGGTGGCGCCCGATGAAACCGGTGCCCCCGGTCACGAGATAGGTGGTCACCGGATGAGTCTCCCCCTAAACCGGGAGAAATGCGTCTCCCGTTAGGGTCGCTTGCTCCTCGGCAGCGAGGAGACGACAGCGTCGTACGACGCGTCGATCAGCTCGTAGATCTCATCGTCCGGCACTTGGCCGTCCGTGCGCACGGTGTTCCACCCGAAGCGGCCGATGTAAGCCATGGCGGTCACGTCATTCGGATACCGGTCGCGAAGCTCTTGGGCTTCCTCGACGTTGCGGCCGCATTTCACGCCGACCGTGGCGTCGCCGTTGAAGCTGAAGATCTTGCCACCGACCTTGGCGACGATGTCGCCTTCCCACGGCTCGTCCTGGTACGCGCCGGGCTTGGCCAGGCAGTACGCGAGGAGGTCGTCGTGCGTCACCCGTTCTCCCCTAAAAGCCAGGATCGTCATGTCTACGATGGTGCCCGAATGCTGCCGCCATCAATCGCGCCACGCCGTGCCATCGATAGGCCATTTGGCCGTCCCGCGTCCCGGTTTCACGTCGATTCACCAAGCATGGCCGAAAACTGCCCCTTCGCCCGGAGAAGCTCGGCACGCAACGCCGCCACGCTCGTCGCCATGTTTCTCGTCATCGCGGCGGGCGCGGCCCCTTCGGCGGCGGCACATGAGCAACGGCGGGCGCCGACAGCGGCCCACCACGGTGGACCGGGCGTCCCCGGCGACATCGACGGCGATGGACGCTCCGACCTCGTGGTGTCGGTCCACCACGGCTTTCGGATCGTCTACACGCGCTGGACGGTCCACCACAGCCACGTCGTGACCATGACCTTGCCGGACAACGCAAATCCGAGTTCGCTCGCCGTTGCGGACTTCAACCACGACGGGCACGCCGATGTCGCGGCCGGAAACCCGAACTCGGGATATCGCAACGGCAGCCAGACCTCCGACGGATCGATCGATGTCTACGACGGGACCTCTCACGGCTTGGTGGCCGAGCCGCATGTGTTCCTGGGAACGACAGCAGGCGGTTACGCCGGCGAGGTGGTCGCCGACGTCGACCTCAACCACGACAAGTACTCGGACCTGCTCGCCATCCCCGACCAGAGAGGCGGCCTCACCGTCCTGTTGGGCGGACCGTCGGGGTTGACGCCCGCGTCCACCGACATCCTCGGTGGTTGCCCGACAAGATTGGCCGAGTACGGCGGGCAGCAGCGGTACGTCGCGACCGGAGACATCAACGGCGACGGCCGGTCCGACCTGGTCATCGGGCAGCCGGAGAAGGGGAAGCAGCTGGGCCACGGCGATGACTTCCGCGGCGTCGAGGGCGAGATCAAGATCTGCTACGGCAACGCAACCGGGATCGGACCCAAAGTCTCCTCGATCCACGGCCGTGCGGTCGGAAGCGGATACCGGGAGCTCGGCTGGACCGTTGCTGTGGCGCACGTGAACGGCGATCGCTTCGACGACATCGTTGCAGGCGCTCCATTCCACGAAGGCGACAATGGACGGGTAGCGGTGGTCTACGGGGCGAAGCACGGACCGATCGCCTCCAGGTCGACCGTGGCCGACCAGGGCGGGCGCGGTCCGCGCTATCGAACTGGGGTTGGCGCCGAGTTGGGGGACAGTGTCACGGCGGGCGACGTCAATGGCGACGGCTTCAGTGATGTCGTCGCCGGTGGACCGATGGGCGGTCTCGGCAAGGATCGTGGCGGTGAAGTGATGATCTACTACGGCGGTGAGCGTCGGCTGCACACCAAGCACTCGATCCGGCTGACCCTCGGCCAAACATTCCCGCACCTGACGGGCGGGCCAAGGTTCGGCGGCGACGGATTCGGGAGCATGCTGGTGTGCTTCAACCCTCGAGGCCCACGGTTCGCCTCTGTCGGAGTCCTGGCACCGGGCTATGCCGTCCACCACAAGCTCGGGTTGCTCGTCACCTATCCCGGCTCGAAGACCGGTGTCGATGTCTCGAACGCGACGCGCACCCGCCACGTCGGGCAGTACATGAACTACTCAACCGGCCTGGCCATCGGCGCATAGCGACGACTACGACGGGGGCTGATCGGCGGCATCGACGTCAACAGAAGTCGGATCAACGGACGCCGGCGGCGTCCATGGCGCGGAACTCCTTCTTCAACTCGTTGACCTCGTCGCGAAGTCTCGCCGCCAGCTCGAAGTGAAGCTCGGCGGCCGCGCTGTGCATCTGGTCCTGGAGCTGCTGGATCAGCAGCCCCAACTCGGCCTTCGGCATGTTCGCGACGAACTCCGCGGCATGCTGGCCGGCATCCGGGTTCTTGCTCGCCATCCCCGGCACCGGCGTCTTGCCCCGGGACTGGGTGCGGCCGGATCCACCGATCAGCTCGCCGTCATCACCGCGGACGATGTCGTCGAGGATGTCCGCGATCTTCTTCCGGAGCGGCTGCGGATCGACGCCCATCTCGGTGTTGTAGGCGATTTGCTTCTCGCGCCGGCGGTTGGTCTCGTCGATGGCCTTCTGCATCGACGGGGTGATGGTGTCGGCGTACATGTGCACCTCGCCGGACACGTTGCGGGCCGCGCGGCCGATGGTCTGGATCAGCGACGTCCCGCTACGCAGGAAGCCCTCCTTGTCGGCGTCGAGGATCGACACGAGCGAGACCTCGGGCAGGTCGAGGCCTTCGCGCAGCAGGTTGATCCCGACCAGGACGTCGAAGTCGCCCTTGCGCAGCTCGCGGAGCAGCTCGACCCGTCGCAGGGTGTCGACCTCGCTGTGGAGGTAGCGGACGCGAACCTGGTTCTCGAGCAGATAGTCCGTCAGGTCCTCGGCCATCTTCTTGGTCAGCGTCGTGACCAGCACCCGCTCGTCGCGTTCGGCCCGCAGTCTGATCTCGTGCATCAGGTCGTCGATCTGGCCCTTCGGCGGCTTGATCACGACCTTCGGGTCGACCAGACCGGTCGGTCGGATCACCTGTTCGACCACGTCGTCCTTGACGCGTCCCATCTCATACGGGCCGGGCGTTGCCGAGAGGTAGACGGTCTGTCCGATCCGCTCGAGGAACTCCTCCCATCGCAGCGGCCGGTTGTCCATGGCGCTGGGCAGCCGGAAGCCGTGATCGACCAGCGTGCGCTTGCGACTCATGTCGCCTTCGTACATGCCGCCGATCTGCGGGACCGTGACGTGGGACTCGTCGATGACGAGCAGGAAGTCGTCAGGGAAGTAGTCGAGCAGGGTGTGTGGCGGCGTGCCAGGACCGCGCCCGTCGATGTGACGGGAGTAGTTCTCGATACCGGAGCAGAATCCGACCTGGCGCATCATCTCGATGTCGTACGTCGTCCGCATCTGCAACCGCTGCGCCTCGAGCAGCTTGCCGTGCTTGTTGAGCTCGGCCAGTCGATCCTCGAGCTCGCGCTCGATCCCGGCGATCGCCCGCTCCATGCGCTGCGGCCCGGCGACATAGTGGGTCGCGGGGAACACGAGCGCCGTCTGCTCCTCGCTGATCACCTCACCCGTCAGCGGGTGGAGGACGAGGATGCGCTCGATCTCGTCGCCGAACATCTCGATCCGGGTGGCGAGCTCCTGGTACACCGGGAAAACCTCGACCGTGTCGCCCCGCACCCGGAAGGTGCCCCGGGTGAAGGCGAGGTCATTGCGGGTGTACTGGATGTCGACGAACCGGCGCAGGAGCGCGTCGCGCTCAATGGTCTGGCCGACATCGAGCTGGACGCACCGGTCGACGTACTCCTGCGGCGTACCGAGACCGTAGATGCACGAGACGCTCGCCACGACGATCACATCGCGGCGCGTCAGCAGGCTCATCGTCGCCGAATGGCGCAGTCGCTCCACCTCCTCGTTCACCGAGGAGTCCTTCTCGATGTAGGTGTCGGTCTGCGGGACGTACGCCTCTGGCTGGTAGTAGTCGTAGTACGAGACGAAGTACTCGACCGCGTTGTTCGGCAGCAGCTCTCGGAACTCGTTAGCGAGCTGCGCGGCCAGCGTCTTGTTGGGCGCCATCACCAACGTGGGTCGCTGCAGCTTCTCGATCAACCAGGCCGTGGTGGCCGACTTGCCGGTTCCGGTCGCGCCGAGCAGAACCGTGTCCTTGGTCCCCGCCTCGATCCGGCGGGCGAGCTCGGCGATCGCAGCCGGCTGGTCACCGGAGGGCTCGAAGTCGGATTCGACGACGAACGGCGCCATCCGGGGCCGGATAGAGGAGACGGTTGCCACGATCTAAGAACGTACGCCGAGGGTCCGACACTTCCCAATTGGCCGCTCGGGCACGAACTTCCTGATCGGGCTGCCGTGGCGGACCGGCAGCGACACACTCTTGGTGTGAGGAAGGTCTGCAAGCTCCTCGTTGCCGCGATCGTGAGCAGCCTGCTGACTGTGCCCCCCGGCGTAGCCAGGGCGACAACGCCCGGAGGCGGGTTCGTTCACGATCCGTCGGTTTACGACGTCAAAACGGCAGGCGCTACTGTCATCGGAACCGGCGATCTGAACCACGACGACCAGACCGACGTCGTGACGTCCGGATTCAACTTTCTGAACGTCCTACTGATGGGTTCAGACGGCACTTTGCACCCCGACACCGTCGCGCCGCCGCACACCGGGGGAAACTCCGCGGTTGCGATCGGCCGGCTTACCCTCGACCTCAACCCTGACGTGGTTGTGCTCGACGGGCCTCATGCGCTCCAAATCTTCCCCGGCGACGGTACCGGCGGCTTTGGTGGGCCTGTTACCACCCTCGAATACTCCGATCTGTTTCCAAACGCGATCAACCCGCCAGTCAGCGACCCCAAGGTCATGCAGCTCGCGCTCGGAGACTTGAACGACGACGGTATCGATGACGTCGTAGTCACGAACTTCTATAACAGGGAGGTCGCGGTACTGCTCAACGATGGCCTTGGAGGCTTGGCCCCTACGACCCTCTCGCCCTACCCGGTCGGCGTGTATCCAGGGCAGGCGGGAATCGCAGACTTCAACGGCGATAGCCTCGCTGACATCGCCGTAGTCTCCGAGTTCGGAGCGCCCGGACTCGACGACGGCGCAGTTACTGTCTACCTGGGCACCGCGCTCGGCACCTTCGTGCCGGCGCCGGGCTCGCCGTATGACACGGGATTGATAGAGCCAGGTCGGTTGGTCATCGGGGATGTCAGCGGCGACGGTAGGCCGGACGTCCTTGCCGGCTCGTCCTACACGGCACCGATGTCGGTATCGGTGATGCTCGGAGGTCCACTCGGCCTCGTGATGGCGCCGGGTTCGCCGATCGCAGTTGATCCCAGCGGCGGCGGACCCATGACTATCGGCTATGACGCGAACCTCGGACAAGCGTTCCTCGCCGTAGCTTCGGAATACTCGAGAACTCTCACGGTCATGGTCGCCGACCGACTCGGCCAGCTCAGCCCAGCACCCGGTTCGCCGTACGTTATCGACGGCTACGCCGGTCAACCGCGGTACTTCTTCTCATCGGCCGGAGTCGGCAGCCTGGACGGCAGGCCGTTCGTCGCGATGCAGAGCGCAGACGCCGCGACCGGATCATTCTCGGGCCCGCTCGAAGTGATGGTCGACGAGCTCATTCCACAGCCCCAGATGACGGTAGGGGCAACCGCCAATCCGGCCGCTCCCGGCCCGACCACATTCACAGCACGAATTCGGTACGCGAAAGCCGGGTGGGTGACATTCAGTGCGGACGGTCACGCGATAGATGCCTGCGGTGGTGACGACGGGACACGAGTGCGGCGATCCGCTGCACGGTGCACGGTCACATACCGCGGCGCGTCCCGACACAGCGTGACGGCGACGTATCGCCCGAGGCGCTCAGCTCGGACCGTGAAGGCATCGTTTGGCGAAACAGTTGCGCCATGCGGGCGATCACTGACGGGCTGCGACCTTCGCCACGCCGATCTACATCGCGCTTGGCTCGTGAACGCAGACCTGAGCCATGCCGACCTGCGCGGCGCCGACCTTCGTCATGCCGTGCTCGTGAGCGCGCAGCTCCGGGGGGCGAAGCTCGGTGGTGCGAACCTGCACGCGGCAATCCTCATCGAAACCGATCTGAGGCATGCACAGCTGCCTCACGCGGACCTCGTACGGACAGACCTGTACCGGGCCCGTGCACAGGGCGCCAATCTGCGGGCTAGCCGTCTGGCACACGCCAACTTGACCGGTTCGAACCTGCGAGGTGCCAACCTCAAGGGCACGGAGCTGACCGAAGTGCTATGGGCCGATACACGATGCCCGGACGGCTCTGGAAGTTGGCACCACGGTCGCACATGTGACGGGCATCTTCTGCCCTAGGCGCGGACGCAGGTCAACCTTTGTGGCCGAACCTTGGCGGGTGTCAACCTGCCGACTTGGCGTGTGCTCGCTCGACCAGCGCGGCCCACACCTCGTCGACCTGCCGCTGGAGGTCCGCGAGGTCGCCCGAGTTGTCGATCACGTAGTCGGCGATCGCGCGGCGGTCCTCACGGCTTGCCTGCTTGCCCATCCGGGCTCGGGCATCCGCCTCGGACATGCCGCGGATGTTGAGCAGTCGGTCGAGCTGCACGTCCTCTGGCGCGTCGACCACCACGATCACCTCGTAGCGCTCGGCGACGCCTGCCTCGACGATCAGCGGCACGTCGTTGAGCAAGATCCCATCGGGATCGTCGCGTTCAGCCTGGGCGAGCAGCTCGAAGACTCGCTCCCCCACCAGCGGGTGCACGATGCCGTTCAGCCGCTGCCGTGCCTCGTCGTCATTGAAGACGAGAGCGGCCATCTTGTCGCGGTCCAGGCCACCGTCGTCGCCGCGCATCTCCTCGCCGAACTCGGCGATGACAGCATCCAGCCCCGGCGTACCGATAGCGACCACTTCCCGCGCGAGCGCGTCCGCGTCGATCACGGTCGCACCCAGCGCGGCGAAGCGCTTAGTGACCTCGCTCTTGCCCGCGCCGATCCCGCCGGTGAGCCCGACGTTGAGCACTACTCGGCGGTTTCGCCCTCGGCCGGCGCGGCATCCTCAGCTGCCGGCGAGGCCTCCTCGGCGGCGGCTTCCGTCGCCGCGGGCTCCTCGCCGTCGTCGCCGGTCAGCTTGCGACGCAGTTCGGCAAGCGCCTCGTCCGACGCCAGCGTGCCACCTCCGCCGCCGCCGCCCTCACCGGCAGCGGCCGGCTCGGAGGTGTACGACGTGGTCTCGGCGGCCTCAGCGTCGGCGGCCTGGGCGGACACCATCTGCTTCTGGTGGGCCTCCCAGCGCTCATGCGCCTTCTGGTACTGCGCCTCCCACTCGGCCTGCTGCGCCTCGTAGCCCGGCTTCCACTCGTTGGTGTCGGAGTCGAAGCCCTCGGGGTAGATGTAGTTGCCCTCGTCGTCGTACTGGGCGGGCATGCCGTACTGGGTCGGGTCGAAGTGGTCCGCAACCGCCTCGCCCACGGTCCCCTCGTTGGCCTGCTTCAGCGACAGCGAGATCCGGCGGCGCTCCAGGTCGATGTCGATGACCTTGACGTAGATCTCCTCGCCGACGTTGACGACCTGCTCCGGGATCTCGACGTGGCGTTCGGCCAGCTCGGAGATGTGGACCAGACCCTCGATGCCCTCGGCGACGCGGACGAACGAACCGAACGGCACCAGCTTGGTGACGCGGCCTGGGACGACCTGGCCGATCGCGTGCGTGCGGGCGAACGCCTGCCACGGGTCTTCCTGCGTCGCCTTCAGCGACAGCGAGACCCGCTCCCGGTCCATGTCGACGTCGAGCACCTCGACAGTGACCTCCTGGCCGACCTCGACGACCTCGCTGGGGTGGTCGATGTGCTTCCACGACAGCTCGCAGACGTGAACCAGACCGTCGACGCCGCCGAGGTCCACGAACGCGCCGAAGTTGACGATCGAGGAGACGACACCCTTGCGGACCTGGCCCTTGAGGAGCTGGGTGAGGAAGTTCTGGCGAACCTCGCTCTGCGTCTGCTCCAGCCACGCGCGACGGGACAGGACGACGTTGTTGCGATTCTTGTCCAGCTCGATGATCTTGGCCTCGAGCTCCTTGCCGACGTACGGCTGCAGGTCGCGAACCCGACGCATCTCGACCAGCGACGCCGGCAGGAAGCCCCGCAGGCCGATGTCGAGGATGAGGCCGCCCTTGACGACCTCGATGACCGTGCCGGTGACGATCCCGTCCTCTTCCTTGATCTGCTCGATCGTGCCCCAGGCGCGCTCGTACTGAGCCCGCTTCTTGGACAGGATCAAACGACCTTCCTTGTCCTCCTTCTGGAGAACCAGCGCCTCGACCTCGTCGCCGACGGAGACGACGTCATTCGGGTCGACGTCGTGCTTGATGGAGAGCTCGCGGCTCGGGATGACGCCCTCGGTCTTGTAGCCGATGTCGAGAAGGACCTCGTCACGGTCGACACGAACGATCGTGCCTTCGACGATGTCGCCGTCGTTGAACTCCTTGATGGTGCCTTCGATGGCAGCGAGGAAATCCTCAGCGGTGCCGATGTCGTTGATGGCTACCTGGGCGTAGGTCGGGCCTGCGGTGGACTGGTCGGTGACTGCGGTCATGTAGTAGGGGCTCCGGAAGCGGACAGATGTTGGGATACACCGAGGGGCTCCCCAGTGCGGCCAGCGAGTTTACTTGGCGAGATGAGCCCCGTCGAACCGCCAGATCCTGAGGTCACCGTGCTCACGCCGGTACGACGCCACCTCACGGCGGGCGACTCGCTCGCCGCGTCGCGGGCCTGGTGGGAGTCCGCGGCGCCGGAGTACCAAGCTGAGCACGGCGAGTTCCTCGGCGACGCCGACTTCCTCTGGTGTCCGGAGGGCCTGCGCGAGTCAGCCGCGCGGCTCCTGGGCGACGTGGCCGGCCAGCGCGTTCTCGAGGTGGGTGCGGGAGCCGGGCAGTGCTCGCGGTGGTTGGTGTCGCACGGTGCGGCAGCGGTCGGTGTGGACGTGTCTGCCGCACAGCTCAGGCATGCTCGCGAGCTCGATCGGCGGACCGGCGTTCACACCGTCCTGGTGCAGGCGGACGCACAGCAGCTGCCGTTCGCGTCGGCCTCCTTCGACCTAGCGTGCTCGGCGTACGGCGCAGTGCCTTTCGTGTCCGACTCAGCCGCGGTAATGGCCGAGGTCAGCCGGGTGCTGCGGCCCGGCGGCCGCTGGGTGTTCTCGCTCACGCACCCCATCCGCTGGTGCTTTGCGGACGACCCCGGCGAGGGCGGGCTTGTCGCGCAGACGTCGTACTTCGACCGCCGCCCGTACGTCGAGGTCGACGAAGCGGGCCGTCCGACGTACGTCGAGCACCACCGCACGCTCGGCGACCGGATCCGCGAGGTGCTCGCCGCGGGCCTGGTGATCGACGATCTGATCGAGCCGGAATGGCCGGCCGATCACGACCGCCCGTGGGGCCAGTGGAGCCCGCTTCGTGGCCGGATCCTGCCAGGCACCGCGGTCTTCCTGACCCACAAGCCGGGCTAGCGACTCGCGGGTTGTCCGAGCGTGGCGTGGCTAGGGCAACGCTCAACTCGGACAACTCGCGATTGGCACGCCGCCGCCTGCCGCCCTGGCTACTTTTCGCGCTTCCAGCCGCCGTGACCGAAGGTGCGGTGGACCCACTCACGGAACGAGTCGCCCTCGCCGTAACCCGCGTTGGCGTCGTACGCAGGCGTACCGGATGGCTCCGGCAGCTCACGTGCGGCACCGTCGTCGAACTCACAACGGATGTACTCGGTCGTGATCTCGGTGATCTGGTCTCGGTCGACGAACCGATCTCCCTGATCGTCGGTGTCCACGATGATGCCGTCGAACAGATCCTCGGATGGGATCTGAAGCACCTTCCTAAGCTTCCCGAATTGCTGGCCCCCTGCCGATTGCACAGGGACTCCTTCTGGGACACCGGCGTAGGACACCGGCTCGGCAGAATCACCCACGACAACCTCCAGATCCGTTTGCTTGAGTCAAGCATGAGCCGTTGGGATCGGCCGGTTTACGCCCAGCGATGTGGACTCCGTCCTGCGCAGCCCGGATCCGAATCAGCTTGGTGACGAGTCCACTGGCAGGCATTCGTCAGTCACAAAATGCAGCGACCCGCTCGTCCGGTGTAGCCGTCGAGCTCGGGCCGTGCCATGACCTTGACGTTCGTGGTCATATCCGCGCGACGAGTGACCACAAGCGTCAAGGTCGTGGATCGAATCGCGGGTTGTCCGAGCGTGGCGTGGCTGGGGCAACGCTCAACTCGGACAAGTTCGTCAATGGCCTGCGTCGTCCCAGGTCTTGCCGTAGCCGACCGACACGTCGAGGGTGACGTCGCCGAGCTGGTAGGCCCCGGCCATCTCCCGGCGCACCAGGGCCTCGGTGGCTTCCTGCTCTCCCTTGCCAACCTCGAGGACGAGCTCGTCGTGGACCTGCAGCAGCAGTCGGGAGGACAGGCCTTCGGCGCGCAGGGCTGCCTCGACGTTGAGCATGGCCACCTTGATGATGTCGGCGGCTGAGCCCTGGATCGGCGCGTTCAATGCCATCCGCTCTGCCATCTGCCGGCGCTGCCCGTTGTCGCTCGTGAGGTCCGGCAGGTATCGCCGGCGACCGAGGATCGTCTCCGTGTAACCGTCCTTGCGCGCCTGGTCGACCACAGCCGTCAGGTAGTCGCGCACCCCACCGAAGCGCCCGAAGTACGCGTCCATCTGCTCGCGGGCTTCCTCGGTCGAGATCCCGAGCTGCGCGGCGAGACCGAACGCCGACAGTCCGTAAGCCAAGCCGTAGGACATCGCCTTGATCCGGCGCCGCTGTTCGGGCTCGACCTGGTCGACCGGTACGGCGAAGGCCTGCGCCGCCACGAACGTGTGCAGGTCTTCCCCCGACGTGAACGCGGCGATCAGGCCGGCGTCGCCGGACAGGTGCGCCATGATCCGCATCTCGATCTGCGAGTAGTCCGCCGTCATCAGGCAGTCGAACCCCTCGCCGACCACGAACCCCTTGCGGATCTCCCGGCCCTCGATGGTCCGGATCGGGATGTTCTGCAGGTTCGGGTCGGTGCTGGACAACCGGCCGGTCGCGGCGACCAGCTGGTTGTAATAGGTATGGACACGGTTCTGCTCGTCGACCATCGGGATCAGCGAGTCGACGACGGTCTTCAGCCTGGAGACGTCACGGTGCCGGAGCAGGTGCTCGAGGAACGGGTGCTCCGTCTTCGCATACAGATCCTGCAGCGCCTCCGCGTCCGTCGTGTAGCCGGTCTTGATCTTCTTCGTCTTCGGGAGGTTCAGCTCTTCGAACAACACCTGCTGCAACTGCTTGGGTGAGCCGAGGTTCACCTCGTGGCCGATCGCCGCGTAAGCCTGCTCGGCCGCCCGCTTCACCTCACCCGCAAATCGGGCTTCCAGCTCGGCGAACCAGTCGAGGTCGGCCGCGATGCCCGTCCGCTCCATGTCGGCGAGCAGCAGCGTCAGCGGCAGCTCCATCTCGGTCAGCAACTTCGAGCCGCCGCGCTCGTCGAGCACCTCGTCGAGTGCCGCCGCGAGGTCGAGGATCGCCTGCGCCCGCAACATCTCCGCCTGCGCCGCGTCCTCCTCGAGCGATCCGTCGAGCGAGAGCTGCCCCTCGCTCTCGGACTCCGCGCGCAGCTCTCGGTGCAGGTAGCGGACGGCAAGGTCACCGAGATCGAACGACCGCTGCCCGGGCAGTGCGATGTACGCCGCGAGCGCCACGTCGCTGGTGATGCCGGCGAACGTCCAGCCACGCTCCATGACCGCGAGGAGCGGGCCCTTCACGTCGTACGCCGCCTTCGCGACCGAGGGGTCAGCTAGCCAGGCCGCGAAGGCCTGCTCGTCCTCGCCGGTCAGCTGCTCCGGGTCCAGGTAAGCACCCTTCGCACCCGGCGCCGCGATCGCGATCCCCGTGACCGTGCCCGTGCCGCGCCCCCACGTTCCCGCGAACGAGACACCATGCCGATCGGTCGAGCGCGCGTTCTCCTCCAGCCACTGCGCGACGTCGCCGGGAGCGAGGACGACGCCGTCGAGGTCGAACCCCTGGTCGGCAGACTCCGGCTCAGAGACCGAGAACGTCGAGTACAGCCGCTCGCGCAGCACCCGGAACTGGAGGGTGTCGAACAGCTGGTTGAGCACGTCGCGGTCCCACTGGCCGAGCTCGAGGTCGGGCGGCGCGAGATCGAGCGGCACATCGGTGCGCAGCTCAGTGAGCTGCCGGTTGCGGATCACGTCACCGAGATGGGCTCGCAGGGCGTCGCCCGCTTTGCCCGGCACCTCGTCGACCCGGTTGACCAGTTCGTCGAACGAGCCGAACTCACGGATCCACTTCGCGGCGGTCTTCTCGCCCACGCCCGGGATCGACGGCAGGTTGTCACTCGGGTCGCCACGAAGCGCGGCGAAGTCCGGGTACTGCGCAGGCGTCAAGCCGTACTTGGCATCGACCTCTTTCGGGTCGAACCGCGTCATGTCACTGATGCCGCGGCGGGTCATCAGCACCGTGATGTTGTCGTTGACGAGCTGCAGCACGTCGCGATCGCCGGTGACGATCAGCACGTCCATGCCCTCGGCCTCACCTTGCTTGGCAAGGGTGGCGATCACGTCGTCGGCCTCGAAGCCTTCGGCTTGCAGCGATCGGACGTTCAGCGCGTCGAGCACCTCGCGGATCAGCTCGACCTGGCCGCGGAAGTCGGTTGGCGTCTCCTTGCGGGTGGCCTTGTACTCGGCGTACGCCTCGGTGCGGAACGTCTTGCGTCCCACGTCGAACGCCACCGCTACATGGGTGGGCGCCTCGTCGCGCAGGACGTTGATCAACATCGCGGTGAAGCCGTAGACCGCGTTCGTCGGCTGGCCCGTGGTGGTCGAGAAGTTCTCGACCGGAAGTGCGAAGAACGCCCGGTAGGCAAGCGAGTGTCCGTCCAGGAGGAGGAGGCGGGGCTTGGCCATGAGACGCATCGTAGTGTCGCGGTGTGACACAGCTTCCAGCAGAACTCAGCGGCGAACTCGGCACCCGGATGGGGATCGAGTTCTCGGAGTTCTCGACCGAGCGGATCGTTGCGAGGATGCCGGTCGAGGGCAATCGGCAGCCCTACGGCCTGCTGCACGGCGGCGCCTCGTGCGTCCTGGCCGAGAGCATGGGTTCGATGGGCGCCGCCCTGCACGCCGGCCCGGGCAAGATCGTCGTCGGTGTCGACATCAACGCCACGCACCACCGGTCAGCGACCGAGGGTTACGTCACTGGCGTGGCGACGCCGA
>JAFAZI010000162.1 GCA_019239875.1 Frankiaceae bacterium | reverse complement strand
AGGAGGCGCGGCGCTGCTGCTGCGGCTGCGGTGTGAACGCGGCGACAAACCGCTCGCGCTCGGCGACGGACTCGCTCACGTCGACCGGGGGGCGGGTCCGGGAAGCCCACTGAACCCAAACAATTGCAAGGATTGTGGCGATCGCAGGGACGACCAGCCAGCCCAACACACCCATGGCGATCAGTGTATGACGTCTGTCACTCGCAGGCACCTACCCACTCCTGCTCGCCGTCGACAAATGTCTGTCGCTTCCACAGGGGAACCTCGGCCTTGATCGTGTCAATCAGCAACCGGGCGGCGCTCAGCGCCTCGCCGCGGTGCGCGGCGGCCGCTCCGACCACCACGGCGACATCGCCGATCGCGAGCTCACCGACCCGGTGCACCGCGGCCAGCGCAGCCCCCGGCGACTGCGCCGCCACACCCTCCACCACGCGCCGCAGGACGTCCGTTGCGCTCGGATGGGCGGAGTAGTCCAGCGACACGACTGCTCGTCCGTGGTCATCGTTGCGCACCGTGCCGAGGAAAACCGCGACTCCGCCGTACGAGGGATCCGAAACAGCGCCGAGCACCTCGTCGACCGACAGCGGCGTCGTTCGGATCTCTGCCAGCCTGACGCTCACCGCCGCCGCCTAGCTCTGGCCAGCGCCAACGACCCGATCACCGCGAGCGTCGCCCCGGCGCCTGCCGCTGCTCCGGCGGCCGCGCGAGTCGCATCCTTGCGGTCGAGCACGACCAGGCCTCGCCCGGCCCGGTCGCCGAGGGCTCGGAGGTGCTCGCGAAGCACGGCGTCGTTGGTCCAGCGCGGTTGCCAACCGGTCGCGCGCAGCCGCTGCGACCCCACGACCCACGGGTTGATCAGGTACTGGATCTCGCTGGCCGGGGAGTTCAACGCGCCGATCCGGTGCAGGCGCTCAGCGGTTGCGGTCGCGACCGCCGCAGGCAGCACGACCGAGCGCATCCCGGCGATCGCCTCCACCTCGGCCCGGGTCAGCCAGCCCTCGCACCCGACCGTCACGGCGCCGGAGACGGCTCCGAGGGCAGCGGCGGCCAGCGCGTCGAGGAGGTCGTCGACGTGGCAGAACTGCCAGTGACAGCGGGCATCACGGATGCCGAGCAGCCGGACCGCCTCGAACAACCCCGGCAGCAGCGCATCGGTCACCGTGCCGACGAGTGAGGCCGGCCGTACCACCGTCACCTCGAGCGCGCCCGCGGCCGCTCGACGCAACGCGGCGCGCTCCATCCCGACCCAGTCACCGACCAACCCGTCGGGCAGCTCCGAGATCACTGGCGCATCTTCGTCGAGCGGCACCGGGTGGCTCGGGTCGGCGCCGTAGACCATCGCGCTGGTCAGGATGACGACTCGCCGCACGCCCGCGGCCACCGCCGCGTCGAGCAAGACCTCGGTGCCTCGGACGTTCACCGCGCGGCGGTCCTCCTGCGGCGTTCCGGGCGATCGATCGGTCGCAAGGTGCACCAGAGTGTCGACGCCGGTGAGCCGGCTGGCCAGTGCCGGATCACGGATGTCGGCGATCCGCCACGGACCGCGAGTCGACGGACGCTTGGTGGTGTCGAGGCCGACGACCTTCGGGGCGTTCGGATCCTGCGTCAGCCGGTCGACCAGCGCCGAACCAAGCGGACCGGCCGCGCCGGTGACCGCGACCGTGAGCGTGCTGCGCCTACGGCGAACGCCTGAACGCGACACGGTCACGTGTTCATCTTGACGGCTACCGTGGATCGGTGACCACGCCACCGTTCGGATTCCAGTCAAGCGGCGGCGACGACGAGTCCAACGAATCGACGCCCGCCAACCCGTTCGCCGCCCTCGGCGGCACGCCCGACCTCGGGGCGATGCTGCACCAGCTCGGGGATCTGATGTCGGGTGAGACCGGCCCCGTGAACTGGACCGTCGCGCGCCAGTCAGCGATGGCCGTGATCGGTGCGGACACCGGTACGACGACCACGGACACCCGCGAAGTGGCCGACGCGGTCAACCTCGCGGACCTCTGGCTAAACCCCGCGACGGCGCTTCCCTCGGGCGTCACGTCGACCGAGGCGTGGAGCCGGCGCCGGTGGCTGGAAGCCACCCGCCCGGCCTGGACCGAGCTGGTCGAGCCGGTGGCCGCGCGCGTCGGTGGTGCGATGGGCGAGGCATTGCCGGAGGAGATGCGCGCGATGGCGGCGCCCTTGATGGGCGTGATGAACCAGGTCGGTGGGCTCATGTTCGGCGGCCAGGTCGGGCAGGCACTCGGCGAGCTCGCCACCGAGGTGGTGAGCGCTACCGACGTCGGCCTGCCGCTCGGACCGGACGGCGTCGCCGCGCTGCTTCCGGAATCGGTGCGCGGGCTCGGAACCGGCCTCCAGGTGCCGCTGGACGAGGTGCGGCTGTTCGTTGCGCTCCGCGAAGCCGCGCACCACCGGCTGTTCAGCCACGTGCCGTGGCTCAAGGGACATCTCCTCGCGGCGGTTCGCAGCTATGCCGAGGGGATCTCGGTCGACACCTCCCGCTTCGAGGAGCTTGCCGCCGGACTCGACCCGAGTGATCCGGAGGCGATGCAGCGGGCGGTCGGCGAGGGACTGTTCCAGCCGGCGTCGACGCCGGCGCAGGACGCAGCGCTGCTCCGCCTCGAGACAGCGCTCGCCCTGGTTGAGGGCTGGGTCGACACCGTCGCCGCGG
Organism: Frankiaceae bacterium; assembly: GCA_019239875.1. Lineage (GTDB taxonomy): Bacteria > Actinomycetota > Actinomycetes > JAFAQI01 > JAFAQI01 > JAFAZI01. The sequence continues at coordinate 13,287 of JAFAZI010000162.1, read as the reverse complement.
CGGCTGCCTCGGCGACGCTCCCGAGCTTCGCGGCGTTGCAGGAGACGATGCGCCGTCGCCGGGCCTCGGGTGGTCCCGCGGAGCGCACGTTCGCCTCCCTGGTCGGCCTCGAACTGCGGCCGCGTCGCCTGCGCGAGGCGGCCCAGCTCTGGCAGCGCCTCACCGACGTGCGGGGCATCGACGACCGGGACGCGGTGTGGTCGCACCCGGACCTGCTGCCGGGCCCAGAGGATCTGGACGATCCGAGCGGCTGGGTCGAGCGCGGCGCGACCGACGAGCCGTTCGACCTCTCCCAGCTCGACGACGGCGGCGAAGCGCCTACTGAGTGAGGTAGGCGCGCGTCGCCTCCCATCCCTCGAGACCTGGGTCGAGCCGGGCCAGGTCGGCCTCGCGGCGGATTCGACGCCAGCCCGGGCCGACGCTCAGCTCGACCAGCGGCGCCGCTGATCGCATCGCGTCGAGCGCACCGGGATCGTCGAGTCGAATCACGGCATCTCGCAGCCAGCCCGACAGCGGCCACATGGCGGCGACCGCCACCAGGCTGCCGTCCACCGCGGGGCAGGCGGCCACGGCGGCGCCGCGGGGCCCAGCGAGGGCACTGAACAGCTTGCCGATCAACAGCACCGGGAGATCGGGGACGTCGCCCACGACGGCAGCCACCGCGGTCGCGTGAGGCGCATCGATGGCGAGCAACAGCTCGGCGATGGTGGGGTCGGGGCCTACAGCCACCGTCTCGATGTTCGGCCACGTGACCCCGTCGTACCCGGCAGCAACGACGATTGCGGGATCGACCAGCTCCGTGTCGGTGACCACGTCGATCACGTCGGTGAGCATCGCGTCGACGAGCCCGGGCGCCAGCGCCGGGTTGGGCCGGGCCAGCACAGCGACCACGCGATCGCTCATCGCGCCTCCGACTGGCCGCCCGCCAGGTCGACGCCTTCGAGGAAGCCCTTCGCCCGCTCCAGTCGCTCGTAACCGGCGAGCTCGCGCCAGAACGCCGGACCGTGCCCAGGCACGAGCAGGTGCGCCAGTTCATGGAGCAGGACGTAGTCGATGACGTAGGCCGGCATGCCGACCAGCCGGCGGGACAGCCGGATCGTGCCGTCGATCGGCGTGCACGATCCCCATCGTGAGGCCATGTTGTCGACCCAGCGCACGCTCGCCGGCGTGGCGCGGCCGCCGAGGTACCGCGCGGAGAGCTGCACCGCCCGTTCGGTCAGCTCGGTGTCGGTCGGTCGGCTCTTGCGCTCGCTGGCAAGCACCCGCTCGACCATCTCCGCGACCCAGCGCTCCTCATCGGCCCGCGTGGTCCGGGCCGGCAGCGACACCACGATCGTGTCGCCCTCGCGGCGGGCTGAGACGGTACGACGCCGGCGCGAGCTGCGACGTACCTCGACGCGTGGCGCGGCCACCACGGGCAGCGGCGCGGATGGTGCCAGGTCAGGCGGCGGGGCTAGGACATCAACGGCGAACAGCGCGGGCTGCTCCGCCGAGGCAGGCTGGATTGACATCGATTCGACGGTAACGCGCGAACCCCGCGCAAAGTTGTTGCTGTGCACATCCCGTGGATGGTGTCGTCGCAGGTCACTGAGCCGTTGCGGTTTGTTCACACCACCTATCCACAGGCCACCACAGGTCTCATCCACAGCAACACCCCGGGTTGTCCACACCCCGTCCCCAATATCTTCCACATTGAAATGCCACCCTGCGTTGACGCAGTCCGCGTCGGGTCCGTACGGTCGTCACCAACGGAGCCCCCGTGGCACTCCGGGTAGACGTTCGCAAGGGGAAGGCGAACGACTGCACGGAACTGCCCGGGGGCTTCGTTTTGCGCGAACGGCGCGCCAAGCCAGGGTGGTAGGGGGTCCGGCGATGCGCTGGATTGTGCTGCTTGACCGACCTCGGAGGGTCGGTCACGCAGCACAGGTCACGCCAGCGGCCCCCGCATGCACGTGGGCAGCGGGTCAGCGGCCCTTGAACACCGGCGGGCGGCGCTCCTTGGCGGCGGCGAGCCCCTCGGTGAGGTCCGCCGAGGCGAACGTCACCGGCTGGGCGAGTGCTTCGTACTGCAATGCGGCTTCTATGTCTGAATGTCCGCCATTGCGTAGAGCGGCGACCGCCAATCGGACGGCAACCGGCGCGTTCGCCGCGATCCGACACGCCACGTCGAGCGCCGAGTCGAACAATTTTTCCGCCTCGAACACGCCATTGACGAGGCCGAGCCGCAGCGCCTCCTCGGCGTCGACCCGCCGCCCGGTGAACAGCAGCTCGCGCGCGACGGGAAGGCCCACCACCTCGGGCAGCAGCCAGGTGGTCGCCATCCCCGGATGCATCCCGAGCGAGGTGAACGGCACCGACATCGCGGCGCTCGCCGCGGCGTAGCGCAGATCGCACGCGAGCGCCAGGCACAACCCGGCGCCGATCGCATGCCCGTTGATCGCGGCGATCGTCGGCACCTCGAGGTCCCGAATTCCAAGCCAGGCACGGTAAAACGGCAACATTCGGTCACGGATCGCGTCGACGGTCAGGTCCGGCGACTGACCGATCCACGACAGGTCCCCGCCTGAGCAGAACGCGCTGCCTTCCCCCGTCACGAGCACGGCCCGAACGCTGCGATCGCCCTTCAGCGAGTCGATCGCGGCCACCCAGGCATCCGTGAGCTCGCCGGTCATGGCGTTGCGGCGCTCCGGCTGGGCGAGGGTCAACACGACCACTCCGTCGTCGCGACGGTCGACACGCAGTGGTCCGGCGCTCATCGAACCTCCAGAATCCGGGGTGGTGTCCGGAGGGTAGCCCGACGCGCCCCACGCTCAGTTGCACGGGATTTGAGCGTGCGACGGGTAGGCTCGAAATCGAGGTTCGGCCGGCTCCCGGCCGTAGGCGATCCGATCGAGGAGGACAGATGGCCGAGACCTATGAGGGCTACTGCGTGAAGTGCAAGGAGAAGCGCACGTTCGAGGGCGAGGTTCGCACCAGCGAATCCGGCCGTCGGATGGCACAGGGCCCGTGCCCGGTATGCGGCACCAAGGTGAACCGGATCCTGGGCAAGGCCTAGACACTCCCAGTACGTCGACGAGCCCCCCGCGCAGCCGCGCGGGGGGCTCGTTCGTTCCCCGCCACCGTGGGATGCGCATGGCCCATCGCTGCGTGACCCACCAGGCGCATGGCCCACCGCTGCGCAACCTGGGGAGCGCATGGCCCACCGCTGCCCGACCCACCAGGCGCATGGCCCACCGCTGCGCAACCGCGGGAGCGCATGGCCCACCGCTGCGCAACCGCGGGAGCGCATGGCCCACCGCTGCCCGACCCACCAGGCGCATGGCCCACCGCTGCCCGACCCACCAGGCGCATGGCCCACCGCTGCCGGCCGGTACTGGTGCCTGTGGACGGCCGAGCGCACCAGATCGGCGGATTTGGCAGGCTGCGCCGAGTGCGACCGCTCCTCAAGCCCGCGCTTCGCCGCCTCTGGCGGGATCCGGGCACGCTCCAGCTCGGCATCACGCCGGAGTGCGCGGTCGTGCTGGGCGGGATCGATCTCACCGACGCCGGCCTGATCGACCTCTTCGACGGCACCCGTGAGCTCGACGAGCTCACCGCGGAGGCGACCAGGCGAGGGCACTCTGCGGCACGGGTGTCCGAGCTCGTCACGACGCTCGCGAACGCCGCGGCGCTCGACGACGCCACCACCCCGCGCCACGCACGAGATGTTCGGCGCCAACCCGACCTCCTCTCGCTGTCCCTGCTGCACCGCGAGCCAGGTGGCGCGAACCGCGTCATGGGGGCCCGCGAGCACGCCGGGATCGAGATCCTCGGCGCCGGCCGGGTCGGTGCCACGCTGGCAATGCTGCTGTCAGCCGCCGGCGTCGGCCAAGTCGAGCTCACTGACGCCGGACCGGTCCGCCAAGCCGACCTCGCACCCGGCGGCGTCCGAAGCCTCGGCTCGCGCCAGGTGAGCCGCGCCGAGGCGACCGCCAGCCTGGTCTCGGCGACGTCGACCGGCGGGCGTGCGACCTACGCTCCGCCCGGCCCGCGCCCGGACTCGACGGTCGTCCTGGCGCCGACCGGCAGCGTCGTACCTCCCGAGTGGCTCGCGCAGGTCCGCCACCGGCCGCACCTGCCGGTGGTGATCCGGGAGACCACCGCGACGATCGGACCGTTCGTCCTGCCGGGACAGACGCCGTGCTTACGCTGCGTCGAGCTCGGCCGCGGTGACCGCGATCCGGCCTGGCCGGTCCTCGCCGCGCAGCTCATCGGCGAACGGCATGTCGTCGAGCCGTGCGATGTCGCGCTCGCGAGCACCGCGGCATCCATCGCGGCGCTTCACGTGCTGGCCTGGCTCGACCACGGCATCGACCCGCCACCGCCGAGCATCGGCGGCATGCTCGAGCTCTCGCTGTCAGACCTGCGCCTTCGGCGGCGGACCATCGTGGCCCATCCAGGCTGCGGTTGCAGTGCGATCGACGCCGCACCGCTGACTTACCGCTGAGCGATTTCGGCGTAGTCGCGAGCCGTCGAGCCGGTGTAGACCTGCCGCGGCCGGCCGATCTTCGTGTCCGAGTCGTTGATCATCTCGCGCCAGTGGGCAATCCAGCCGGGCAGCCGGCCGAGCGCGAACAGCACCGTGAACATCGGCGTCGGGAAACCCATCGCCTTGTAGATCACGCCGGTGTAGAAGTCGACGTTCGGGTAGAGCTTGCGCTCGACGAAGTAGTCGTCGGCCAGCGCGATCTCCTCGAGCTGCATCGCCAGATCCAGCCGCGAGTCGTGGACCCCGAGCGCGTTCAGCACGTCGGTCGTCGCCTTCTTCACGATCGCTGCGCGCGGATCGTAGTTCTTGTAGACGCGGTGACCGAAGCCCATCAGCTTGACGCCGGGCTCCTTGTTCTTGACCCGCTCCACGAACGCCTTGACGTCACCGCCGTCGGCGACGATGTCATCGAGCATCTCGAGCACGGCCTGGTTGGCGCCGCCGTGCAGCGGGCCGAACAACGCGTTGACGCCTGCCGCCACCGACACGAAGAGGTTCGCGTGCGCCGACCCGACCATTCGAACCGTCGACGTCGAGCAGTTCTGCTCGTGGTCGGCGTGCAGGATGAACAGCATGTCGAGGACCCGCGCCATCGTCGGGTCGACCAGGTAGTCCTCGGCGGGAACGCCGAACGTCATCCGCAGGAAGTTCTCGACGTACCCCAGTGAGTTGTCCGGGTACAGGAACGGCTGGCCCACCGCCTTCTTGTGCGCGTACGCCGCGATCGTCGGCAGCTTCGCGAGCAGCCGGATCGTGGACTCCTCGACGTGCGCGGCGTCGAACGGGTCGAGCGTGTCCTGGTAGAAGGTCGACAGCGCGCTCACCGCCGAGGAGAGCACGGGCATCGGGTGGGCGTCGCGCGGGAAGCCCGAGAAGAACCCCGTCAGGTCTTCGTGCAGCATCGTGTGGCGCAGGATGTCGTCACTGAACCCTTGGAGCTGCTGAGCGGTCGGGAGCTCGCCGCAGATCAGCAGGTACGCCGTCTCAAGAAAGGTCGACTTCTCCGCGAGCTGCTCGATCGGGTACCCGCGGTAGCGCAGGATCCCCTCGTCGCCGTCGATGAACGTGATCGCCGAGGAGCACGACGCCGTGTTGCCGAAACCGGGGTCGTAGGTGACGCGCCCGGTGGTGCCGAGCAGCTTGCCCACATGCATGCCATGGGGCGCCTCTGAGCCGTCGACGGCATCGAGGGGCAGAACTCCGCCCGGGTAGGTGAGTTCGTAGTCAGCCATGTGAGTTTTCTCCCTCGACGTGCACCCGTGCGACACCCGGTGGGTGTGATCAATGAGAATAGAGGGGTGAGCGACATCCCGAAGTGGGCGATCTCCCGGAGCATGAAGCTGGCGAGCCTGCCGATGGGTGTGGCCGGGCGGACGGCGCTCGGCGTCGGCAAGCGAATCGGCGGTCGGCCGGCCGAGATCGTCGCCCACGAGGTGCAGCAGCGGACCGCTGAGCAGCTGTTCAAGGTGCTCGGCGAGCTCAAGGGCGGCGCCATGAAGTTCGGGCAGGCGCTGTCGGTCTTCGAGGCCGCCGTGCCCGAGGAGGTGGCCGGTCCGTACCGCGCGGCTCTGACGAAGCTGCAGGACGCCGCCCCGCCGATGCCCGCGGCCGCCGTCCACAAGGTGCTCGTGTCCGCGTTCGGCGAGAACTGGCGGGAGAACTTCCAGGAGTGGACCGACAGTCCGGCCGCCGCTGCCTCGATCGGCCAGGTGCACAAGGCGGTCTGGCAGGACGGGCGGGAGGTCGCGGTCAAGCTCCAGTACCCCGGCGCCGGCCCGGCGTTGCTCTCCGACTTGAACCAGCTGGCCCGGCTCGCCCGCCTGTTCGCGGTGCTGAACCCCGGCCTCGACATCAAGCCGTTGATCCGGGAGCTCAAGGCTCGGGTTGCAGAGGAGCTCGACTACGAGCAGGAGTCCGAGTCGCAGGCTGCGTTCGCGGCAGCGTACGACGGCGACCCCGACATCCTGATCCCGAAGGTCATCGCTCACGCCGGCAACGTGATCGTCACGGAATGGATCGACGGAAAGCCGCTCTCGGTGATCATCCGCGAGGGCACTGCGGAGGAGCGCAATAAGGCCGGGTTGCTCTTCGCACGGTTTCTGCTCTCGGGACCTGCCCGCGCCGGCCTGCTTCACGCCGATCCGCACCCGGGCAACTTCCGGATGACCGCGGACGGCCGGCTCGCCGTGTTGGACTACGGCGCCGTCAACCGCCTGCCGAACGGGCTGCCGGCGTCGATCGGCCCCCTTGGCCGCCTGGTCCTGGCAGGCGACGCCGACGCGGTGCTGGATGGCCTGCGTGCCGAAGGTTTCGTCCCGGAGGGCTTGGAGGTCGATCCGCAGGAAGTTCTCGACTATGTCCAGCCGATGCTGGCGCCGATCCGCGAACCGACCTTCCACTTCAACCGCAAATGGCTGCGCCGCGAGGCCGCCCGCATCGCGGATCCGCGGTCACCTGCCACGCAGCTGGGCCGGCAGCTGAACCTCCCGCCGGACTACCTGCTCATGCACCGCGTGGGTGCGGGCAGCATCGGCGTGCTCTGCCAGCTGGACGCGGACATCCCGTACGGAGCCGAGGTGCGCAGGTGGATGCCCGGCTTGGCCGACCCGGACGAGGACGCGGCGAGCGGCCAGTAGGCGGCTCAGGCCTCGTGTCCCGGCTCCAGGTCGCTGACCTCGGCGAAGGTCAGCAACGACAGGTCGCCGTCTGCGACGTAGGCCGAATCCGGCTCGATCAGGAAGCCCTCGTGGTCACCCAGCCGATCGTGACCGAGGATCCGGCCGCTGAACCACGCGGGTGCCGCGCTCAACACCGGCACGCCCTCCGGCCCATCCGTCCAGTCACACGCCGCGAACTTGTCGACCTCGTCGCCGGTCTGCGTGCCGAAGAGCTCGGCGAGCGACCGATCATCGCGGTCGAGAACGTGGACGGCGAGGCGCTCCGCCTCCCGCGCGACGCGGTAGGTGTGGTTCTTGTTCGACAACCCCACGAGGAAGCGACGGGGATTGATGCTGACCTGGCTCGCAAAGCCAACCAGGCAGCCCGACCGCTCGTCACCGTGCCGCGTCGTGACGACGAACATCGGATAGTTCAACAGGTCGACGACAGCGTCGAGCTCGTCGGAAGTCATCTCACCGCCCTCAGTCTTGTCGAGTTCAGACTCTGGCCTACCAGTATTCGGTCGGTAACGAACCTTCGATCTTTCGGACGTTGTCGCGGGTGCAGGTCTCGCACAGGTACTCGATCCCCCGATCGCTGGCCTGGATGGTCCAGGTGACCGGGACCTCGTCGACCATCGCTCCACACCAGGCGCAGGAGACCGGGCGAGCGTTCGTGGTCACCCCCGCATCGTCGCGCATCTGTCGGATATCCGACCGGTGCACCACAAAACTCCGCCGACTACGGCGAGGTCGGTTGTCGTTCCCGCCCAATTCGGACAAGATCTCGCTGCAAGCCAACAGGAGGATCGATACCCATGACGCGCTCGGACGCCCGCGCGATTGTTAAGGCGCTCAAAGCCCAGCCCGTGTTCAAGGACTGCAGTGATGCCGACCTTACGGACCTGGCCAACCACTCCAACCACACGAGCATCCCGGCGAACTGGCCCTTGATCAACCAGGACACACCCGCCGACGCTTGTTACGTGATCCTGTCCGGGGACGCCAAAGTGATGGTCAAGGGCGAGCAGGTCGCCGAGATCACGAGCGGCGCCGTCGTCGGCGAGGCCGGTCTCGCCGGCCACAAGCTGCGGAACGCCAGCGTCTACTCGACGACGCCGCTCGATCTGCTGCACATCGATGCGTCGGAGTTCGGGCCATTGCTGGAGCGGCGCCCGAAGCTCAAGGAAGCGTTCCTGTCGCGTACCGCCGCAGCCGCGGAGGCGACCGCGCAGGCCTGACCCGCGGTCAGTGCACCTCGCGCCAGTTCGCGACGGTCACGGTCTGCTCGGCGGTCGAGTTCTGCAGCTGCTGGTCGTAGTGGACGTTGATGCCGCTGGATGCAGTCACGCTGCCGCAGACGATCGCGCCGTACAGGTCGACGTGTCCGTTCGTCGTGCAGGTCGCGTGGGGCGCGTAGATGACGGCCGACAGCGCGGTCTCGGGGTTAAGGCCGTCACCGAGCGTGATCGTCGAATCCGCCGAGGTCGAGGTGTCGATCAGCGTCAACGTGGCCGGCGGGCGGGGCGCGTAGGTGAGCGGTACGGCGGAGTTGACGGTTGAGTTCCACGGCACGGTGATGCCGGCCGCACCGAGCGACGGAACGGTCAGGTTCCCGTTGAAGCACAACGTGATCCCGGAGCTCGCCAGGTTGTTGAGGTTCGCAACGACGGCGGAGTTGAGGGTCAAGTCACCGGTCACCCGGTAGACCGCGCCCGCCGCGAGATAGTTGGACCCCGAGATGGCTGATGCGTCGATGCCGATGCCGTTCGAGCACACCGTGCTGTCGGGGTAGTCGAGGGATGACGTGGAGGTCTTCACCTTGCTCGACGCGCAGGCCGTGCTGTCCCCGACGCACTGGCCCGTTGCATCCGGGTTCGCGTAGCCACCTGATGCAACGTTGTCGACGTCGATCTCGCTGAAGTTGTTGAGATCGCTGCCCGCCATCGTCAGCGCGCCGTCCGTGGCGGCCGGCCCGGTCCCAGAGATGGTTGGCGTGCACATGGTCGTGGCAGCCAAGCCGCTACCCAGCACCCCGGTGTTGGGCAACACGCTGCATGTGGAGTTCGTCGCTGTGCCGTTGGTACCGGAGTCGTACTCGTTGACACCGGAACCCGCTCGCACGGTCAGCGCGGTCTTCCCGAACAGCGGCACCCCGTAGATGCCGGACAGCGTCACGTTCTCCTGCACCGTGCGCGTAACGGTGTGCCCCGCATAGGTGGCCGTGCCGGTGGATGAGACGAGCCAGGTCCCGTTCGAGCCACTAGCGGAAGCCGTGTAGCTGACGCCGGTCGTGCTGTTGCTGGCGGTGATCGGGCTGAACGAAGACTGGCTCGGGTTCAGCTTCACCTGCGCGATCATCGAGTCGAGACCGCTCTCCGCGCCGGTCAGCGCTTGCGCGAACGCCTGCTGGTGCCGGGTCTGGTGCTGGCCCATCACGACACTCGCGAACCCGACCGTCACGACGCTCGTCATGATCAGCACACCGAGCATCGCGAGCACGATGCTGCCGCGGTCGCTGTCATCGGCCGAGATGCGGCGACGGATCATCATGGTGCGTTCCTCAACTCTGTGCCGTTGTCCACCATCTCGATCGGCCGCGCCAGCGAGGTGGGTTGCACCTGGACGTCGACCGTGATGGTCCCGATGCAGTCCTGCGCGTGCCGCGTCGGTGTCGATCCAGCGATCGAGCAGTCCGTCGTGGTGACCGAGGATGTCGTGGACGGGTTCTTCAGATAGCTGAACAGCGGCTTGCCCGCAGTCATGACCACGTTGCGCAGCAGGATCGTCGTGGTGGAGTTGCCGGTCGCCTTGTCGGTCCGCACCGCCGTCAGGTCGTACTTGGACCCGTCGGCAACCAGCTTGTAGTCGACCGTCCACGACGTGCTCGTCTGGACCTCTTCGAGGATCAGCTCGTTGTCGAGTGCGTACTGCACGGTCGCGGCTGAGCGGATGTCCCGGCCGATGCGCTGGAGCGCCGTTCGTTCCTGAGCCAGCGTGTCGGTGCGGTCCTGCACCTGCGTCTGCTTCTTCAGCCCGGTCGTCGCCGCGGTCGCCACCACGCCCCCGACCACCGCCATCAAGGTGATCACGACGGTCAGCTCGGTCAGGGAGAACCCGCCGTCGCCGGCCGGCCGGTGGAAGCGCCTCATGTCAGGGCCACCGTGATCGCCGTGGTGGCCGTCGCGTTGTCGGAGTTCCGCTTCAACGAGAAGTTGAACGCCTCCGACGTACCAGTGCTGGCGAGCTGTGTACCTGCCGCGAGCGTCGCCGTCCACGTGGTGCCGTTCGTGCTGGCGAGCGACACCGTCGAGTTGGTGCCGGCACCGCCGCTCTGGAAGGTGACCTTCACGCTGTCGGTCGACGAGAGGTTGGTCGCGGTGCAGGTGACCGTCGATGACAACAGTGACTTGCGGGTGATCGGGTTCAGCGAAATGGTGTTCAGCCCGAGCCCGGCGACGGACACCGAGCAGGTGCCGAACGACGGTTGACCGACGATCGTCAGGGACGCGGTCGGCACCGCCTGGCTCCCGGGCACCGTCGCCTTGAAACTCACGGTGCCGCCGCTTGTCGACACGGTCTTGGTGATCGAAGCCTTCGGGATCGACACGGTGTACGACGACCCGCTCTTCGACATCGAAAGCTGGTGCGCACCACTGTCATCACTCCACGTCAGCGGCACGCAGGTGGCGTTCAACAGGCCGGTCTGCGTCAGGGTCACGGTGACGTCCTGGGTCGGGTGACCCGAGGAGTCGACGGTCACGCTGCTCGGTGAAAGCGCAAGCGAGCCGGTGACCAGCGTGGTGCCACTACCGCCACAGCTGCCGAGCGGATTCGTCGATCCGGTCAGGGTCGTCCTCGAGCTGTCCGCGATGTTGCGCGCCATGTGCACCGAATGAGACGAGCCGCCGGTCATCCAGCTCACCACCGCGGTCGCCCGCGCGGTCGCGGCGGCGCCGGCCGCAGGCGTCGTACATGTCGACGGCGCGTCCGTAGCGGAGCAGACCTGAACTGTCGTGACTCGGGTGAAGGTCACGCCCTGCACCGTCTTGGTGTCCGTCACCGAGCCCGCCGTCGCCAACGACTGCAGGTTCGCCCAGGAGTTGGTCTTGGCTTGCTCGAGATCGCTGGTCGCGAGGTGCAGCGCGTTGGTCTGCGCACGCTCGGTCGACTGCTGCTTGATGTCGGCGGCGAGTTCGGCGAGCAATCCGAGGACACCGACCGTGATCATCGCCATCGCGACGACGATCTCGACGAGGGTCAGACCGGAGTCGCGCGCGTCATCACCGCCGCGGACGCGTGCCCAGCGGTCGCGAAGCCGGCGTGCCAGATCCTCAGACATGTCACGGTGAATATCGGCGCTCGTGGACCCCCGCTGGGGACTAACAAATGACCATCTTCACTAGTCATGAATGACTAGACGAATCGCCGTGATTCCGAGGTTTGTCTAAGTCTGTCCGGTTGACCTCAGCGCAAAGCCGCCGATTGTGAGCTGTTGAGGCAGGCCTGAAGATAGTCCGCACGCCACTGCGCCCCCTGTTGCCCCGGGACGGTCGCCATCTGCTCGCTCTCGTAGAGCCCCTGGCACGCGAAGACGTTGGGCGGCACGCCCTGCTGGGCAAGGCGGGTCGCTGCGTACTGACCCACGCGCGTCGAGCTCGGCAGATGGTGGACGTGCACCACCGTGCGTTTCGGCTTGGGAGCCGGCTTGCCCGGCAGGTGCATGACGATCAGTACGCCGCCCACCGCAGCGATCAGCGCCACCGCGACGAACGCCACCCACCGGTGCCGCCGGCGGCGCTTGATCGGTGCGAGTGCTTCAGCCTCCGCCCGGCGGCGGGCCGCTTCGTCGGCGCGAGCTCGGCGATGGGCACGCCAGCCGCGATGCTCGGCAGAGATGCTCGCGGCAAGCGCGTGCAGCTCCTCGAGATCTTCGCGGGTCATGGTTCCTCGCAGGCCAAAGGCAGGGTGGGCTCCCCGATTGGGAGTCGGCAAGGCAAACCCGTGACTTGATCGACTACCGTTCGGCGGTGCACAGCGAAAGCGGATTTGAGATCGAGCCCGTCTACACACCGAAGTCACTGGACGGTTGGGACGCCGGGGACAAGCTGGGCGAACCTGGCGAATATCCGTACACGCGCGGCGTCTACCCGTCGATGTACACCGGCCGGCCGTGGACGATCCGGCAGTACGCCGGTTTCGGCACCGCACGGGAATCCAACCATCGGTACCACCAGCTGGTCGCCAACGGTTCCACCGGGCTGTCGGTCGCCTTCGACCTGCCAACCCAGATGGGGTACGACTCCGACGACGCGATCGCGCACGGCGAGGTCGGCAAGGTCGGCGTGGCGATCGACTCGATCGACGACATGCGGGTGCTCTTCGACGGCATCCCGCTGGACCAGGTGTCGACGTCGATGACGATCAATGCGCCCGCGTCGCTTCTCCTGCTGCTCTATCAACTCGTCGGCGAGGAGCAGGGGGTCGCGCCGGCCGCCCTCACCGGAACGATTCAGAACGATGTGCTCAAGGAGTACATCGCCCGGGGCACCTACATCTTCCCGCCGAAGCCGTCGCTTCGACTGATCACCGACATCTTCAGCTACTGCCGCCAGAACATCCCGAAGTGGAACACCATCTCCATCTCCGGCTACCACATGGCGGAGGCCGGGGCGACGCCCGCGCAAGAGATCGCATTCACGATCGCGGATGGCATCGAGTACGTCCGCGCGGCGATCGCGTCGGGCCAGGAAGTCGATGAGTTCGCCCCGCGCCTGGCGTTCTTCTTCGTCGCCCGCACAACCCTGCTCGAGGAGGTGGCAAAGTTCCGCGCCGCGCGGCGGATCTGGGCACGCGTGATGCGCGAGGAGTTCGGCGCCAAGGACCCTCGCTCCCTGATGCTGCGGTTCCACACGCAGACCGCCGGGGTACAGCTCACGGCACAGCAACCCGAGGTCAACCTGATCCGGGTCACCGCACAAGCGCTCGGTGCGCTGTTCGGTGGGACGCAGTCGCTGCACACGAACTCCTACGACGAGGCGATCGCCCTTCCGACCGAGAAAGCGGCTCGGCTCGCGGTCCGCACTCAGCAGGTGCTGCAGA
>JAFAZI010000041.1 GCA_019239875.1 Frankiaceae bacterium | reverse complement strand
CAACGACTGAGCACTCTTCGGACGTCGCGACCAGGCCTCAAGTTGGGCCCGCTCGTCCTCTGTCAAAACCACCACTGCTGCATACGGATCCGGCACTCACTAAGCCTAATCCAGACTGACAGCGAACTAATGACTCAACACACTAGCGCGGTCACGACGCCCGATCGGCGGCTGGAAGTTCGTGCAGTTCGTGGTACGCAGGGGGATGCACAAACGCGCCATGCTCCTGGCGAGCACGACCCTGGCGATGCTCGCCGCGCCCGCCGTCGACAGCCGCGGGACCGCAGCGGTCGCGGCGACCACTCTTCCGCCGCCGATCACGGCCGTGGTGCACACCATCGGAGCGAAGGAAGGGGATTTCTTCCTGGCGCCGCAAGGCCAGCATGCGACGTACGCGAACGGCCCCGAGATCGTCACCGGAGGCGGAAAGCTGGTCTGGTTCAAGGACATCCCAGCGCCAGATGTCGCCAAGAACCTGCGCGTTCAGACCTACCACGGGCAGCAGGTGCTCACGTGGTGGCAAGGCCACGCGACGCAGGGATCGCCAGATGGCATCGGCGTGATTGCCGATGCGGCCGGCAACACGATCGCGACCGTCAACGGCAGCGGTCTATACCCGAACGAGGGCCACGACTTCGTTCTCTTCGACGATGGTGACAAGGCACTGATCACCGAGCACCAATTCGCCACCGCCGACTTGACGTCGATCGGTGGTCCGAGCAACCAAGCGGTCATGAACTGTGTCATCGAAGAGATCGACGTCTCGACCGGACAGGTGCTCTTCAGCTGGAACAGCGCAGATCACGTGCCGTTCAGCCAGAGTCACACCCCGCTGCCGGCGTCCGCGGCGACCAAGTGGGACTGGTTTCACCTCAACTCGGTCGACGTCATGAAGAACGGGAACTTTCTGGTCTCCGGGCGCAAGACCTGGGCGGCATACGCGATCAACAGCACGACGGGCAACGTGCTTTGGACGCTCGGGGGCAACAACAGCACGTATCAACTCGACGCGGCGGCCGGACAGCACTTGGACGACGCTGGGGAGATCTTCGCGTGGCAGCACGACGCGAGGGCCCTCGGTGGAGACAGGTACTCCTTTTTCGACAACGAGGGGATCGCCGGCCAGCCGTCGCTGTATCCGAACTCGAGGGGCGTCGTGGTCCAGATCAACCGGACGACCAAGACCGCGACTCTGATCCGGTCCTACGACCAGCCCGACCATCAGATCACGCTCGCCGAGGGCAACATGCAGACGCTGCCGAATGGCCGTGTCGTCATCGGCTGGGGAACAGTGCCGTCATTCTCGGAGTTCGCCGCCTCGGGAGCGGTCCTCGACCACTTCACCTTCCCGGACGGCGTCGACACCTACCGGGTGTTCCGTTCTCCCTGGCCGCCAGCTGCCTGAACCGGACTACTGGCGGCTAACTCGGATCGGGCTCCGACTCCGGGAACTGCCGAACTCCATCGACCGCCGCGAAGGTCTCGCTGCTGTTCTCCTGGGCATCGTCGTGCGGCACCGGCACGGACTGCGCGTCGCCGGGAGCGTCCACGTCGCTGCGGTTCGGTTCGACGGGTGGGTGGGTGTCTGACATCTCGGGCTCCATAGCGTTGGTCTTCGGTGCCTACCCGCTGTGCCCGGGCCCTACCGCGAGACCGGCCCACGACTTCCGTTCTGACGTCGCGCCTACTGACCGACCTCCGTCCTGAACTGCTGGTACTGCGTCGAGGACATCGCATTCAGCCCCAGCGCCAGGTCGGCGGCCTGCAGGAAGTACGCCTTCCCCGGCGCGATCAGATTGCCGCCGCCGGACGCGATCACGTTGCCGCCGCCGGAGGAGATGACGTTCCCACCGGCCTGACCGATCAGGCCGAACGCGAAGTAGTTGTTGAAGTTCCCACCGCCGGACGCGATCACGTTGCCGCCGCCGGACGAGATGACGTTGCCACCGCCGGAGGAGATGACGTTTCCTCCGGCATGACCGATCAGCCCGCCGAGAGACAGCGACGAGAGCGACACGGTGCTCGTCGCGAACGCCCAGTTCGCCAGGTCCTTGATCGTGCCGAGCTGGAAGTTGCCGCCACCCGAGGAGATCACGCCGCCGATCTGGCCAAGGTCCCGCGCCCCGAGGAAGGCGTGCACCGCGCCGTTCACGTCACCGATGGTGCCGAGCGTCAGCGCGCCCGGGGCGGCCAAGAACTGGTAGGCCGCCGGCACGATGTTGCCACCGCCGGAGGAGATCACGTTGCCGCCACCCGACGAGATCACGTTGCCGCCGCCGACGGAGATGCACCGGCCGTCGCGGGTGAGCGCGAACATCACATCGTGGCCGTAGTTGACGAAGTTCGCAGTGGTCGCGCCGTCGGCGGCTACTGGTGTACTCAGTGCGGTCTGAATGCTGACGAGGGGCTGCAGGTCCTGCGGCGGGAGGATCGTCCCGTCCGAGCCGACGAACCCGATGATCTCGTCGGGGTTGGCCTGCACGTTGAAGGTGACCGGGTTGTTGGTAGACCCCGTCATCACGGCGGTGCCGGTCGCGGTCCAGACGTATACGTAGTCGGTGCCGACCGGTGCCGTCTGGGGGAGGGGGACCGTGAGCTGCGAGTCCGTGTACTGCGAGGGCAGCAGCCGGATGTAACCGCACGTGTCGGCGGGACAGTTGTTCAGGTCGTACGACGCCGGCTGCCCGGTCACCGCCGAGCTGGACACGAAGTAGAGCCGCACGTCACTGCCCGAGTCGAAGCCGGCGCCGAGCGCCTTGACGGGCGTCGACCGCACCGCGCTCGACACGATGGCGCCGGAGGACACGTTGCGGAATCGGGTCAGCTTCAAGGTGTGGCCGGTGGCGGCCCGCAGGCCCTGTCCGGTGGGGTCGCTCTGGCCAGGCTGGAACTGCAAGCAGTCCACCGAGGCGGTGCAGCTCGATGAGATGTTGTCGGTGTCACCGAACGGCGTCTGCAGCCCTACCCGGATCGACTGCAGGTTGTCACCCGCCTGGAGCTTCGGCACGGCGGTGTCGATGCTCTCCGTGCCGTCGCTGTAGGTGGCGGGCGCGGAGACGACACCGGACACCGCGGTGAGGCTGTTGTTGGGGTGCCGCACCCGGAAGTACGAGTTCGTCGCGAACCTGAGCTGGTGGCCACGAACCCGCAACCAGTAGGTGTTGTCGGAGTGCTTCACGATCGACAGCGAGTCGACGTGCGGGTAGTCGAACAGGTCGTTGGCCCACTCGCTCGACGGACCCCACGCGTTCGCGACCGTGACGTGCACGAGCCGTTTGCCGGCCGGTGCGGTCGGCGCCTTGACGATGACGCACGTGCTCGTCGTGCACGTGCCGCCACCGCCGTACGTCGCATTGCCCAAGTTGACCGGCGCCCCGCCGAACGCAGCCGACGTCAGGCCGGAACCATTGGCCTGGAAATTGAACCCCTGAAGGAGAACCAGGCCGCCGCTTCCTGGCTGCGCCGAGACGGATGTGATGTACGGCGTTGCGTGCAACGTGTCCGTGCAGTGCGTCAGTGCGGTCGCACCGTTGAGGAACTGAAGCCGGACATCGTTGACGTTGTCTCCGACCGACGCACCGTTGATCTTGTACTTGGTGCCGGAGGTCAGGGTCACGATGTCGGTTGACGATTTGGTCGTGCTCCCGTTGAACCAGCTCGCGGACGCAAGGCCGGTCAGGTTCTTGCCGGTGATGGTCAGCGGGATCGATTGTCCAGAGGTGCGACCCGACGGGAAGGTGCAGATGGCGACACCCGCCGGCGCCCTCACGTCATTGGCGGCCGTCACGACGTCGACTGTCACGTCGTCCAGCCCCCAGCTCTCGTCCGCCAGCTCCTGGAGATCGTGACCGGCGAAGATGATGCCGGCGGTGGTGCCGGTGTGAGGAAGCAGCAGGGTGCGCTGGTAAGTGGTGTTCTGCTCACCGGCTCCAGGTGACGGTTCGCCGAGCGAGTTCGCGGCGACGGCGCCCGTGCCGGGGATGTAGCGGTCGGAGTCGAAGCCCTGGGCGTTCGGATAGGCCGCGCAGCCAGCTTCAAAGTTCGCAAACGACGTGGTCCACGACACATTGGTGTCGCCGTCGGCCTCGACAGACCACGAATCTGGGACCACGCAGTCGCCGTCCATCGTGTTGATGACGTGGATGCGGTAGCTGATCAGCAGCGCGGAGTGGGTCGGCAGGTTGTTGAGAGTCAGCTTTGCGCCTGCGGCGGCTGCCGGGTCGTTTCCGAAGTCGCCGAGGTAGGTGCTCTTGCCGTTCGGCGAGGTCGTCGTGGCCGTGGTGCTCCACGACGCGTTGGACGTAGTGATGCCGGTGGAGAAGTCTGTGCCGTAGGCGCGAATCTGCGCCGG
Source organism: Frankiaceae bacterium (assembly GCA_019239875.1). Lineage (GTDB taxonomy): Bacteria > Actinomycetota > Actinomycetes > JAFAQI01 > JAFAQI01 > JAFAZI01. The sequence continues at coordinate 5,191 of JAFAZI010000041.1, read as the reverse complement.
GGGTGCGGTGACCGGCTTGATCGTCATCGCGATCGACGTCGAGTCGCTGTCGAAGTCGTTGTTCTTGGGGTCGATCGTGAGGTAGAGCATCGTGCCCGGCGTCACTCGCACGACATCCAGCGATCCGCCCGAGCTGCCAGCGGCGAAGGCCTGCGCATCACCGTTGTGGATCGTGCCGCTGGCGATGGTGGTGTCGCCGCCGTCGAGATGGGTGTTGGCCGCGGGAACCGAGTTGCGGTAGCGATCGATGGTCCAGGCGACGCCGTTGCCGTTACCCGCGTCTATGTCCTTCAGGCCGCCGGTGACGGACACGTAGCCGTCGATCGGACTTCGCCAGCCGACGATGACACCTTCGGCCGGACCTGGGTGCGCGATGACAGCGCCAGCCGGGTAGTCCACGGGGGCGAAGCCCGGACAGGGCGTGATCGAGGCAGCGGTCGTGTTCTTGGTCACCATCGGCAACCAGCTGTTGTCGCCGCACGGGCCTGGCGTTGCAGCCGCCCAGGCCTCGACGCCGGCGCTGCCGAACAACGCGTTGTCGTGCTGGCCGAGGAGGACATACTTGTGCGGATCGTGCAGCGAACCGTTCGATCGCAGGTACTGCCAGCGGTCCGTCGCCTTGTTGGTCTGATTCGGCGACACGCGCCAGTCGGTCTGCAGATCCCAGGTCGACGTGACGGCTGCGGCCCGATCCTGAAAGACGGCCGGTACGGCGATCCCCGACATGACGGTGGCAACAACAACGACGATCGCGCGCAGGCGGCGACGAGCACTCATGTATCCCCCGTGGATAGATGTTCGAACTGCGGCGACCCTATGAGCGCGTCGATGGGTTACGCAGGAGAATCGCGAACTTTCAGCCGCGTGCGGCCGCACGGACCGGCGCAATCCGCGAGCAATGTGAACCTGGTGTCACAGATCGCCTGAAATGACTTCCCTCTGCGACACCAAGTCCGCATCGCCCGACTCGGCAAGGCCCCATCGTGAGCCCCGCGCAACGACCGCCGCCGATCCGAGGGATCATGTGGCGACGGCCGGGTTCGCGCTGATCTGCGGCTGATCCCGAGGGGATCAAGTTTGCGAGGGAACGTTGAAGCGCCACAACCGCCGGATCGCCCGCCGCGTAAGTCGTGCCAGGGTGAGGACACCGGCGCGAGTCGCGGCTGACGCCGTACGGGGATGGGGGAGTAGCCCGCTACAGGCCGTCGACCGGCAGCTCTTCGACGCCGCCGCACGCTGGCAGCCGCGCGGAATCGATGCAGTTGTTCCGCGGGTCACTCGTGCGGCTGACCACGGCAAGCTGTGGATGGGTGTTGCCGCGACCCTCGCAGTCGTCGGTGGGGAGCGTGAGCGCCGCGCAGCCTTGCGCGGATTGGTGTCACTCGGTGTAGCGAGCGTCGTCGCCAACGGACCGCTGAAGTGGTCCGTACGCCGCCCTCGGCCGGCACTTGACGCGGTGCCCACGATCCGCCAACTCGTCAACCAGCCGACCACGACCTCGTTCCCCAGCGGGCACTCCGCGTCCGCTGCCGCTTTCGCCACCGGGGTCGCCATGGAGTCCCCGCACGCCGCGCTGCCGGTAGTGCTGCTCGCATGCGGTGTCGCCTACGGGCGGGTCCACACCGGCGTGCACTACCCGAGCGATGTCGCCGCCGGCGTTCTGCTCGGCGCCGGGTGCGCGCTGGCGGTGCGCCGATCCTGGCCGACCAGGCCGAAGCGGGCAGCGGCGGCCGCTCCCGAAGCGCACGTACCGGAACTGCCAGCCGGCCGGGGGCTGATCGTGGTGGTCAACGCGGCGTCCGGCCCAACGGATGACGCCGCCGAGATCCGCGAACAGCTGCTGCGCGAGCTGCCCGAGGCAGAGGTGATCGTGTGCGCAGAAGGTGAGGATGTCGCCGCGGTCCTGGAAGACGCCGCGAGCCGAGCAACGGTGCTCGGCGCGGCCGGCGGTGACGGCATGATCAATGCGGCAGCCGGCGTGGCACTGCAGCGCAAGCTCCCATTGGCGGTCTTCCCGACCGGCACGCTGAACCACTTCGCCGCGGATCTCGGTGTCGACGACGTCAACGACACGATCCGCGCCCTGCAGGCGGGCGACGCGGTCGAGGTCGACGTCGCGACGGCTGGACCGGGGCTCGCGTTCCTCAACACCTTCTCGATCGGCGTATATCCGGACCTGGTACGCCGGCGCGAGGCGCGCGAGCGGACGGTCGGCAAGTGGCCGGCGCTGGCCGTGGCGCTCACCGAGGTGCTCGGTCGCGCCGCTCCGACGACGATCGAGCTCGACGGCGAACGCCGCGACGTGTGGTTGTTGTTCGGCGGAAACGGCCGCTACCACCCCGACGGTTTCGCGCCGTCGTGGCGGAAGCGCCTCGACGAAGGAGTCCTGGATCTTCGTATCGTGGACGCAGCGCATCCCTGGGCGCGGACCCGCCTCGTCGCGGCAGTACTGACCGGGCGGCTCGGCCGATGCCGGGTCTACAGCGAGCACACCACAAAGTTGACGCGGCTGCGCTTCGTCGACGAGGCGAGTCCGCGCCTGGCGCGAGACGGTGAGTGGTCGCAGTCTCCGCACGAGCTCACGCTCACGGTGGCCGACCGGCGATTGGTGGTCTACCGGCCGGCCCAGCCGTGACCCGTCGCCGGGTGCTGCTCGCGGCCGCTGTCGCTGTCATCGTCCTGGTGCTCGGAGTGCTCGTCCGCATCGGATGGGACCCGTTGGTGGACGCCGATGCCGGTGCCGACGATCGGGCGCACCGCCTGATGAATCGGCATGCGACAGCACTGGCGTGGGTGCGCGCGGTCACCCACCTCGGCGACCCGCTGGTGGTCACCACGCTCGCCGCGGCTGCGGCACTCGGGTGTTGGCTGGTGCACCGCCGTACCGAGGCCGTGTATTTGCTCGTCGTACGACTGTGCGCGGTCATCCTGGACACCACCATCAAGCTCATCGTTGCGCGCCCCCGCCCGGCCTTCGCGCAGCCTCTCGCGCACGCCGCTGGGCACTCGTTCCCGTCAGGACACGCCCTCGGGGCGGCGGCGGCCTACCTGTCGATCGCCCTGGTGGCATCCCGCGGCCGTCCGATGGCCAGGCGCGTCCTCATCCCGCTTGCGGTGACGATCGCGCTCGTTGTCGGAGCGACGCGAGTGCTGCTGGGCGTCCACTACCCGTCGGACGTCTTCGCCGGGCTTGTCCTGGGCTGGACGATCGCCATCCTGGGTCTGGGCACTTGGCGGAACGCCACGGGCCGGCGCGAACGAGACCGACCACTCGTCTCCGAACCCCTCGTCCCCTGACGCTTCTGAACACAACGGGCGCCTCGCCGGCCTCCTCGAGCGCTACGCAAGCGTGCGCGACGGCGGGCAGGTGGCGGATGTGTTCAGAAACGTCGCGGTAGGGGGCCGATCCGGCGCTGATCGAGATGTACTTAAGAAAAGCTCGTGACGAAGGGGACTTGAACTCGGGACTCTTGGGCCTATCTGGGGGTCGTATGGGTTGATAGACCCCCCATGGCCCCCCACATGCGCTTCCGACGTGCAGATTCGACGATCATGTCAGGCGCTCCGCACGTGGACCTCGACTGGTGCGCTGTGGCCGCGAAGGTAGTCGGCGGTGGCCGGGGCCACGACGCGCAATCGCACGCCTCCTCGGCCTGTCAGCTTGGGGGTGAAGTCGAACTTGCCGTGTGCGAGCGTGCGGTGGTGGTCGATTGTGGTCCACCCCGTGCTCGTCTGCTTCTGGAGGCGCAGCTTGCGATGGGTTTGGTTCGGCGCCAGCAGGCCGGCGAGCGTGACCCGGTGACCTGACCGAACTTTCTTCTTAAGAGGAACGATCGTGACGCGAGGGTGCACGAGCACCGTGACCGCGTGGCTGATGCTTCCGAGGTCCATGGCTTGACCGACGAAGTAGACGTAGTACTTGGTATTCACGGACGGGTACAGCGGAAGCGACATCGAGCCGTCGGCGAGGTTGGCCGTGTCGACCGCGACGTCGGTTCCCTTGCTTGTGTGTTCGACGATCTCGATGGGAACGTCGCCGACAGCATCGCCACTCGTAGATTCGGTAAGGGACGCGGCGAGCGTTGTGCGTTCTCCGACGGTGAGGACGAGCGGCGAGGGCGGGTCGGCGGTCAGAGTGGTTCCGTAAAGCTGAATCGATACCGGATCGCTGCTGTAGCCCTGATCGTCTGTGCCGAAGCCGCTGACAGCGTAGTCGGTTCCGGGTGCGAGGCCGCTGGCTGTTGCTGAGGTAGCACCGTGGTTGGGGACTGCGGTTCCGGCGGTTGGTGAGGGTGGAGCGTTGTCGCCCTGAGCGATGCGCACGACGATGGTTGTCGCGGCATCCTCAGGCAGATCCCATGTCATGGCCGCACTGGTGAATCCTGATTGAGCGGTGAAGTTCGGTGGGGGGCTCGGCGTGCCGGCGGTTGCCGATACCTCGGAAATGCCTGAGAGTTCGCCGTCGTCGTTGATCGTGAACACCGCGAACGAGTAGGTCTGGCCAGGGATCAGCTGGTCGGCAATTGTCGCGTTGCCACTCCCGGTGTAGATCGTGGTTCCGGCGTTGGCGGTGGTCGGCGCTTCGGGTCCTGGGGCGTATTTGACCACGACGTGGTCGATGTTCAGACCGGTCGGGATGGACCATGCCAGGTGAACGTCTTCGTCGCCAGGAGTGGCAGTCAGATCGGTCACCGCGGTCCGGGAGGGCAACGGCGCGTCGGCTGAACATGGTGATGCCGCGGGAAGGCTCGCGGACGTGTCTGCGGGTCCGTTGACCTGGTCTTGTTCGGGCCCCGCGGGTTGTCCCCACCAGTTTCCGAGCGCCGATGCTGACTGTGCCCCACCGCCGGCGGAGACGGCGAGATCGTACTGGCTGGGCGGAGGGGGCTGAGCGATCGGAACGGCATTGTGGTCGATGTCGCTGGCCGTGATGGTCGCGTCGGTGGTCGCTGCGACACCGCCGTGGTTTCCCTCGATGACGTCGCAGCTCATTGATAGTTGGGTGGGCGGGAAGTTCGTGGTGACCGCGTAGTCGCCGGAGCCGGTGAGGCGGCTGTGGCTGATCGTCACGTGCCCGCCGTCAGCGATGACCGCCGACTGTGCATCTCCTCCGGCAGTGATGGCACTTTCGGCGATCGAGGATCCCTGGCCGTCCTCGAGGTCGATCGCATCGTGCAACCATGGTGCTGCG
>JAFAZI010000187.1 GCA_019239875.1 Frankiaceae bacterium | reverse complement strand
TGGGCAAGGCGCAGCCGCAGGCTCGGGCAGGCCCCATGGAAGCCTGATGTGACGCTTCAGCCTCACAAACTTGCGGAGGACTGGTCCGGCTCCCCCCGGGGGCACTTCGTGAAACCGCAGGTCAGGGGCCGTTTTCGGTGCGCCGTCAAGATCACTAACAAGTTGATCTTGACCACACTTTGACCAAGAACCGCGGCCCTGAAGTCTCGCCGAACGTCGCTGAGGCGATGCTCCTCGGTGCGAACGTGCAGGTCAGCGACCCGCTCGAGGTGAGCGATCTCCCGCAGCACTTCGTGAGTGGGGGGTGCGTAGGTTTGGTAGAGCCAATGACTAACGCGAAGGCGCTCGCGGCGGTACCCGCTCGCGGACGCTCCGAAGGCGTCCGCCGAAAGGCCATCCGAGTGGTAGCGGTCACCCGGCGTCGTTCGCTCGTCAGTCGATCAAGGCTTTACGTCGACCCATACATCCCAGCCCTTGCAACGAGCCGTCATCTCGCCGCGTCCTCCGCGTTGGAGACGATCGCGTCGACCAGTTCTGCAGAGTGGAGGTAGCCATTCTGCTTGTAGAGATCGTGCAGGACAGTTTCTGCGAAGTCCGACACTTGACGTCGTCGCGGCCACGAGGTCAGGGGCTGGCGGGCATAGCCACCGAGCGGGATCGTGGGCATGCTCTGAGATGATGCCCGTGCTGGGTCGTCACCGACGCAGGTTGAGAGTCCTGCCCACTCGAGATTCCTGCCAGTCGGGTCTATGACGTAGCCAGTGACGAAGACTCGGATATCGAGCTTGCGCCGTGCGACGAACCGGCCGCGGATCAGGCGGCGATACGCGTCCGACTGCAGGAGCCGGCCGAACCCAAGCAGAACCTGCGCCATCTCGTCGACAGAGAGGTGAAGCCCCGATAATGTCTCCAGTGCTTCGAGCCGCCAGAACAGTTCCAGGTACCCGGAATCGCGGACGGTGACCTGGCGTGCGTATGCCTCGTCCGCGCCAGCTTCGCGGAAGCGGGCGATTGTCCCGTCATAGTGGGTGGGGACATCGCAGACGCCGTGAAGCAGCCGTACGCCGAGCAGCGCTCGGGCCGCCTCGATGAACTCTCCGTTCGGCGTTCGGCGAGGCCAGCGAGCCGGCGCCGCGGCCACGAGCAGATAGAAGGCGGGCGTGCGGTCAGCGCGCGATGTAAGTGCGCCAATCGCATGGTGGTCGGGCCGCAGGCGCCGGGCGACCCAGTGATAGACCCGAGCGAGTCGGTCAAAGACTGCCAGCCCCGTGCCGATCGGCTCCTGCGCCACTAGTCGAGTATCGCGGGCAGTGGTGACACCACAGCGGACTCGATCAGCACGACGCGGAGCAGCGTGTGGCGCGACGGGCGTTAGGCGACGCAGTCGTGCTGAGGCGCCGGATAGCGGTGGAGTACGCCGCCGGTCGGATCGGATGCCGAAAACGTGACGGTCCACAGGCGCCGCCCGCGCGCGTTAAGCAGAGCGATGGAGTCATGTTTGCGGTTGGCGGTCGCAAGCGCGAGGTCGCTGCACGCGTGGCCGGTTATGCGTAGGCCCTGCATCCTTATCGCTTTCGCGCGCACCGAGGATGGCACGGCGCGACGGTACAGCTCGGCTCCGGTGGCACCGTCGAGTCCCTGCAGCGTGATTCCGGTCTTGGTGGTGCTGTAGCGCAGCAGATCGGTTCCGGTTCCGTGCTGCAGGCTGCCGTCTGCGACCGCGTCAAATCTGAAGCGGCGGACGCTGGCGTCGCGACCGCTGAGCACCGCGTCCGCCTGCTCCTGGTGCGGTCCGAACTCTTGGAACTCAAGGTCTTGTGATCCGTCTGGCTGGACGTCACCGAACTCGGTGATTCCCGAGCCGCTGATCGGATCACCGGACCGGAGCGACAGGCTGAACCGCCGGGAGTACACCGGGTTGCCGGTGGCGTCGATGGCGGCGTACTTGTAGGAGTCGTGGCCGTGGCGCAGGTCGCCGTACAGCAGGGTCAGCAAACCCACTGCCGGCGTGCCATTGGCTCCGGCGATACCGAGCGACTCAACGAAGGTCGCCGGCCGCGTCCACAGAACTGTCCCGTCGGATCCGCGCAGCAGGGAGACGCGGTCCGTCAAGCCGTCGGGCGGGGGCCGCTTGAGGTCGGTAACCGCAAGGTCGGGGACGCTGCCACCGCTGATCTCGCCCACTGCCTGAATCCCCGTGCCGTCGTACACGCCGTTTCCTTGGGTCGTCCACACCGGCTTGGCGGTGTTGCCGTGCACCAGCCGGACGTAGCCGGGATCGCCGGGCTTGACCACTAGCAGATCGCCGAGGCCGTCACCAGTTTCGTCCGGAGCCGGTAGGACTTCCGGCGGGTCGCCGTGGCCGTGGATCGTCCCGCCGGGCGAGATCACCGAGCCGTCCCGGGTGGAGATCAGGTACGGCGTCACGGTGCCGTTGTGGTTGGTCCGCCCGGAGGTGAGGGTCACCAGGATCTCGTCCTGTCGACCACGGCGGTCGTGCACGAGCCCGAAAATGGCGGGCTGGCCGTGCTGTGCCTCGCGGCGGTGGTGGAATGTGATGTAGCCGCTGAACGACCGGGTCCACAGCGTGGCGCCCGTGTCGCCGCGCAGCGCACGAACCCGGTCGACGAAGGTGGTCCGATGCTGTGACCCGCTCAGCGACTCCGAGGTCAGCACGAGGCCCGGCTCGCCCTTCGATCCGACCGGTTCCGGTAGGACGGTCTCGCCGCCTGGGGAAAGAACGCGATGCCAGAGTGGCCGGCCGGTTCGCGCGTCGCGTGCGGTCAGGCCTTGCCGGTAGTGACCAGGCGTGATCACCGATCGGGCGTCAATCACGGTCCGCCGCGAGCGACCGCCCAGGTGGCCCGCAGCGATCAGGCTCGCTTCCGGCGACAACGGCAGCCGCCGCCGCAGAACCGGGATGCCCGCAGTCACGACCGGCTGTCCGCGAAGCACAGAATGCACCGGGGGCGTGACGGACGGCGACGCCAAGGCGCACACGGGGGCCAGCGACGGAATCAAGACGGCCGCCAAGCTCAGCCGCCGTATCGCGCCCCGCCCCCGTGACCTCACGCCGCGCAACCTACCCCGGGCTGGCAACTCACGTAAGTCGATTCCGGTCGTGATGCCGCAGCATGACGCCCAAACTCCTGAGCCGTTCTGGTCGCCACCTCACTCAGGTGCCCGGCTGGATCGCGTTCGGCTGACCAGCCGGGTGCGCGGTGAGATCGTCCAACCGTTATGAGCAGGATTCGGCGCAGATGGGTGGCGTGGTTGGCGACCGCAGCGTGCGCCGCGGCGGCGACACCGGACGTGGTCGCCGCCGAGCCGGCATCGACGGCGGTGACTGTTCCCGATTACGGGTCGCTGTGGGTCGCGAGAGCCGCGCAGAACAGCCTCGTCGAGTACGGCGCCTCGGCCTCCGGGGCGTCGATGCCATCGGTCACGATCAGCGGTCCGGCGACCGGCCTGTCTGACCCTGCCGGCGTCACGGTTGACCACCAAGGCGACGTGTTCGCGGTCAACGCGGGCAGCGACTCGATCACCGAGTACGCGCCAGGGGCGAGCGGCGACGCTGCGCCCGTCGCGACGATCTCCGGCAGCCGTACCGGCATCGCGGCACCGAGCTCGATCGCTGTCCTTGACGACCATGTGTGGGTCAGCGACCCCGGCGCGAATCTCCTGCTGGCGTTCACCATCGGGAGCTCGGGCGACATTCTGCCCGCGCAGACGATCGCTGGAGAGCGGACCCGGCTCGATAACCCGGTGCAGATCGCGGCCTCTCAGGACGGGTTCGGGATCTGGGCGCTGAACCGCCCCAGCAGCGGACGCCCCAGCCTTACCGGTTACGCCGACGAGGCCGGCAACGTCGCGCCGACCTACCGGATCGCGGGCAAGCACACCGAGATGGAAGATCCCGCCGCGATCGCCGTCGACTCAGACCTCAACGTCGAGGTGGCCGACCGCAGCGCGAACGCGATCCTTCGCTACGACGGCTGGGTCAACGGCAGCGTGGATGAGCCACCAGATGACTCGATCGGTGGATCCCGAACGCTCATTGACCAGCCGGACGGGGTCTCCGTCGACGCCGTGGGCAACGTGATCGTGGCCAACAGCGGCGGGGACGTTCTGGTCTTCGGCGGGAAGGGATACGGCAACTACGCCCCGCAGCGCGTCGTGACCGGCGCCGCCGAAGGCAGCGCCGGCATCTTCGTGCCGGCCGAACCACCCAGCCCACCCACCCACGTGCACCCCGACATCCGTCGCCATTCAGTGCGGCTGAGATGGGATCCACCTCGAGACTCCGGCGGCGGGCTGTTCTACTACCAGGTGTGCGCGGCCGAGTTGTTTGACTCCGCTCCGATCTGCGCCTCCGACCTCTCCCCCGGCGAGTTCTACACCCGCACGCATGTGAACCTCGGCCGACTACAGGACGGAGTGATCTACATATTCGCTGTACAGGCGATCAACGCCACCGGCGAGTCACCACTCGCAGGATTCAAGACCGCCGAGCCGCGCGGCGCGCCAGCTCCTCCGGTGAACCTGGCTGCCGCGACCACGGCGCACACCATCTCGCTCGCCTGGTCCAAGCCCGACAACAACGGCGGAGCCGCGATCACCAGCTACCGAATCCTCACCGCACGCTGCCACACCGGGCGCGGCTGCAGCCCGCCGCGAACGACTCGGACATCCCGGAGCCACGTGAAGCTTCGACACCTGAGACCGCGATCCCGCTACATGATCAAGGTACGGGCCGTGAACAAGTACGGAGCAGGACGACCCGCGACCGAACATGCCGCGACCCGGTAGGTCATGCCGAGTTCAACGGTCAAAGCGGTCCGCACCCGGCACCTTGAGGGTCGGCTTGGCTTGGCGTGGATCGGTGGTCGCGCGACGCGGTTCAGTGGTGGGCGAGGGTGAGGATCTCTCCGCGTTTGCCGGTACCGCTCGATGACACGCACCGTGTCGGGGTGGGACATGAGGTGTCCCCTACGCCGTTGGTGTGAAGCACCGCGATCGGCTTTTTCAGACGGCCGCGTTTCACGACTCGGAAGATTCCGGTGGCGCCGCGTGCCGGCGATGTTGCGCCGCCCAGGATGCATGTTGACGGTGTCGGGCAAGCCGCGCCGTACAAGAACTGTTTGATGGTCCGCACGCGCCGTAGCTGGCCTCGCCGGAACTCAGCGACGATCCCTCTCCCTTTGTACGTGTCGCCGGAGGCGATGCACAGGCCATGGCCGCCGCAGGCGATCTTGTCGAGTTGGCTGTGCCGTTTGACCCGAACGGGCGTTTGCGGTTTGCCGTTGATAAGCAGTGTCGCGATGGTGTTGCCGTGGAAAGCGTCGCCGACGGCGAGGCATCGCCGTGGGGTCCAGCACGCGACGCCGTCGAACTCGGCCGGGTAGGGCCTGGTGTCGGTGGTGGCGACGATTTTGCCGGTCGGGTCGAGCATCGCGATGCCGCCGTATCCGGCGTTGGTGCCGACCGCGATACAGCCGGAGCTGGTGGGGCAGTCAATCCCGAGCAGACCGTCGAGCGCAAAGGTGGTGATCAGGGCGCCGAATCGTCCGTTGTGCCATGGGAGCACTGCGGCGTGAACGACGTGGTTCCCGACGAGAAGGCATCGAGTCCGATCGAGGCAATCAGTGCCCAAGAAATTCAGGTGAAAGGAGCGCGTCAGCACGCGACGGATGTGGCCGTGCATGACCGAGAAGATCCGCGTGCGAAAGGGAAACTGCAAGTCTGCACTGCCAACACAGTTCCGCGCCCGCGCGCAGCCAACGGTCGCAACATAGGTGCTACGAGGTACCTTCAGCCGGCTACCGACCGCCCAACCACGCGGGGAATGTCGCGCGTTGCCGCGATCGCGAGACACAGCTCCAGACGAGGCCGCTGAGACCAGCGCCGCCAGGCTGAGCAGAACGGCGCAGCCGATCGTTGCGGCGCGGCGCCAGTTCATGCTCGTGATTCTCACCGACATCGTGCGCGGGCGTCGGCCCGATCCGCCGCATTTATCACCGGCGGGTTGGCGAGCATGTCCGCCGCCTCAGACACCGCCAGCGGGTCGCCTCGTTGGGCCGCGGCTCGTCCTCTCGGGCGAAACAGACCGCGAAGTCCTCCGGTGCCATGGGCTCAATCGTGATCGCCCAAAGTCAGGCCTTAGTCCATGATGCGGCGGATGTAGTCTTCCATGACCTTGCGGCCTTCGTCGTAGCGTTCGCGCATCAGGTGGGTGTAGATCTCCTGGGTGAGCACGGGTGAGTGGTGGTCGAGTCGTTGTTGGACGTCGAAGATGGTCAGGCCGGCGTCGAACATCAGGGAGGCGGCGGTATGGCGCAATGACAGCCAGGTGATGCTCCGGTCCCCCAGCCCGGCCCGTTTCAGCGCGGGCCGCATCGCGTCGCGGCTGAAGTTGCTGCGCTTCGGATGCGTTCCGCGGGCGGTGAGGAACAGGAACGCTTCCCGGTCGCCAGGCGGGCAATAGGTCGCGATGTGATCGACGAGCGCGTCCATGACCGGGGCCGGTACTGGAACAGTCCGATGCTCGTCGGTCTTGTTCCCTTCTTCAACGAACGTCGTCTTGTTCCCGTTCACCACGACCCGGCCGAACACGATCTCCTGCCGCAGCGGGTTCACGTCACACACCCGTACCCCAAGCGCTTCGTTCCACCTGGGGCCGAGCCAGCAGCCGGCGAGGATCATCGTTTGGTACCGGTGATTGGTGCGCAGCCCGGCGTAGCGCGGTTCCGGGTCGACCATGGCCTCGACGAACGCTTTGACTTCGCCGCGTGTGAGGACGTCGTCGAAGCTCTAGGCGATCTTCCGTTTCGGCGGCAGCATGATGTCGATCAGCGGGTCGGTGATGATCCCGTCTTTCACCGCGCGGCGGACCGGGCCGCGCAGCAGCGTGTAGCAGTGCCGCACCGAGTCCGGGCCCATCGTCGTCGCGAGCTTGGCCACCCAGTCATCGACATCGGAGGGGCGGATGTCCGCGAGCCGCCATCGCTTCCAGTGCGGCAGCACATGCTTGTTCATCCGCTGCTCGTCGGTGTACTGCCGGGTCGCCGCGACCCGCCGGGCGGCCCACCACTTCTCGTAGTACTCCCCGAAGGTGACCTGCCGCTCCTCCCGGGTCAGATATGTGCCGCGGCGCAGCTCGCGTTCCACCTCGGCCTTGCGCTCGACCGCCGCCTCCGGCGGCCGCTTGCGGCCCGGCTCCCCGATGAACCGTTCGGTGCGCTGTCGCCCGTCGAGGTCGCGGTAGCGCAGGTCCCATCCACCGGCGCGTTGACGCAGACTTCCCATGCTCGATCACTCCTGCCAGCAGCGGGCCAAGAAGTTGATCTTGACCACATTTTGACCACGGACAGGCCTGAAACTGCGGGGTACACGAGGTCACTGCAGGTGACGCCGTGGCAGTAAAACCGCAGGTCAAGGCCATAGTGACCAAGCATTCACGCTGGATGCGGCAGGTTTCCGGATGCACTCCGGAGGCGGGAGCGCAGGTTCGAATCCTGCCGGGGGCACTTTTTGATGTCGCGCCGCGCGACCGTTGAGAATGCGGTCTAGGGCACGACACGCCGGCGAGTCTGCCTCCAAGGCCGTGATCATCGGCTTGCGGCGAACCAACGCTATCCGACGGTCCTTCGCGCGCCATCGGCGTTGATCGCGGTCACTCGGCGCGACGCGATCTCGCGTGCTAAGTGGGGACATTCAGACGAATTCTTGGTGGCACCGAACCTGTGATATCGAGTGATATCGTAGCGGCATTAGTGACCTGCTAATCCGTGACGTCCCGGAGGCCGTACTGGCCGCAATCGATTTGCGAGCGAACCGCCTAGGACTGTCCCGAACCGAGTACCTGAGACGTCGGCTAGCTCAAGACGCCGCGGTCGCGGAAGGCAAGGTCGAGGTCACCGACCTCACTCACTTCGCGGAAGCCTTTGCCGACCTGGCCGATCCCGCCGTCATGGACCAGGCGTGGCGGTAAGCGGCTGGCTGATCGACAAGTCCGCCATCGTTCGACTCGCAGATAGCAAGGACGCGACCGAGTGGGCGGACCGGATCGATCGCGGCCTGGTCAGCATCACCAGCGTCACCCGACTCGAGATCGGATTCTCCGCACGATCCGGCGGCGACCTGCGAACCGCGTCCCGGCGGGCGCCGCTGTCGAAGCTGCCGCTGGTCTACCTGACCCCCGCCATCGAAGACCGCGCTATTGCCGTAC
>JAFAZI010000160.1 GCA_019239875.1 Frankiaceae bacterium | reverse complement strand
GCCCGACGGACCCGGACGCTCGTCGCACAACTCGAAGCCCTCGGACACACCGTCACCCTCGACGCCGCCTAAACGCGCAGCTGATCGACCCGCACCACGCGGTCAACTCACCCTGCCCAACCTGCGGACATTCTCGAGTCAACCGAGCGATTGCTGCGGTGGCACACGCTCGGCGCCGTCGCGGATAGCGCGAATCGGCGACGGTTGTGTTCAGGATCGGGGGAGCTGGCGTGGCTATGCGCCGAGTGCCGCCAGCCGCTGCTCGAGGCCGGCCTTGACCGCCGGCCAGTCGTCGATGATGACCGAGTACACGACGCTGTCGCGCCAGCTGCCGTCGGTGCGCTTGATGTCACGCCGGGTCACGCCCTCACGAACGGCGCCGAGCTTCGCGATCGCCGCCTGTGACCTGGTGTTGATCGAGTCGGTCTGGATCTTCACCCGACCGAACCGGCAGTGCTCGAAGGCGTGCCCCAGCATGAGCAGCTTGCACTCGGGGTTGACGGAGGTGCCCCATACCGAGGGCGTGTACGCCGTCCACCCGAGGTGGCACTTCTCGTTGTGAAGGTCGATGTCGCCAAGGCTGGACGTGCCGATGATGCGGCCGTCATCCGGGTTGTCTGGCGCGATCGCGCGGACGACGTACATCATCCGGTTCTCGGTCAGCGCCGCCGCAATGCCCTGGCGCCAGGCGTCGCCGGACATCGGCCGCGGCCGGTTCGCGGCGTACCCCATCGCCCAGACCTCGTCGTGATCGAGCGCCTCGAACAGAGCGTCGCCATCGGCGTCCTGAGCCTGGTCCAGCCGGATCGTGCGACCGACCAGCGCTCGGCCGTCGGGTTCACTGGCGACCCCCGCGCGGTCGAACATCAGATCAACGGTCGCACGGCGATCGTCGCGTCCCGGTCGGCACCGACGCCGACCACCGAGATCGGAGCGCCGCTCATCGCTTCGAGCGACTCGACGTACGCGCGAGCAGCCTTCGGGAGATCCTCCATCGCCCGGGCACCGCTGATGTCCTCGTCCCACCCCGGCAACAGCTCGTACACCGGCGTCGCGTGATGGAACTCCGTCTGCGTCATCGGCATCTCGTCGTGCCGCGTTCCGTCGACGTCGTATGCGACGCAGACCGGGATCTGCTCGAGGCCGGTCAGGACGTCGAGCTTGGTGAGCACGAAGTCGGTGACACCGTTGACCCGCGCGGCGTATCGCGCAACGACCGCGTCGTACCAGCCGCACCGGCGCGGCCGGCCGGTCGTCACACCGAACTCGGCACCGACATCGCGCAGCCGGTCGCCGTCGGCGTCGAGCAGCTCGGTCGGCATCGGGCCCTCGCCCACCCGCGTCGAGTACGCCTTCGCCACGGCCACCACCCGATCGATCCGGGTCGGCGGGATGCCGGATCCCGTGCAGGCGCCGCCGGCCGTCGGGTTCGAGGACGTGACGAAGGGATAGGTGCCGTGGTCGACGTCGAGCATCGTCGCCTGGCCGGCTTCGAGCAGGACGACCTTGCCGTCATCGAGCGCCCGCTGCAACAACAGCGAGGTGTCATGCACCATCGGCTTGAGCCGCTCGGCGTAGGTGAGGATCTCCGTCACGACGTCATCGACCGCGATCGCCTTGCGGTTGTATCCCTTGACCAGCAGCTGGTTCTTGGTCTCGAGCGCACCCTCGACCTTCTGGCGCAGGATCTTCTCGTCGAACAGGTCCTGGACCCGGACGCCGAGGCGAGACATCTTGTCGGCGTACGCCGGACCGATGCCGCGGCCCGTCGTACCGATCTTCTGCTTGCCGAGGAAGCGCTCGCCGACCTTGTCCATCTGGACGTGGTACGGCGTGATGACGTGTGCGTTGGCGGAGACGACGAGGCGCGAGCAGTCGATGCCGCGGGCCTCCATCTCGTCGATCTCGCGGAACAGCACCGAGAGGTCGACGACCACCCCGTTGCCGATCACCGGGACGACGCCGGGCGTCAGGATGCCGGACGGCAGCAGGTGCAGGGCGTACTTCTGGTCGCCGACGACGACCGTGTGCCCGGCGTTGTTGCCGCCGTTGAACTTGACGACGTAGTCGACGCGCTCGCCGAGCAGGTCGGTCGCTTTGCCCTTGCCCTCATCGCCCCACTGGGCGCCAAGCAGCGCAATTGCCGGCATCTCAGCCGCTCCTTTGAAACGAGAAAACTCCGGTCGCAATCGACCGGAGCCTCTTGCGGGGAGATTTTACTCGCTTTCCGCTCCGAACGTCCGGAGGTCGGGAGGCAAGCTGCCCGAACGCGTCGGAGTTGAGACAGTGTGAGGATGCGACGGCTGGACGCCGACTTCGACGACTTCGTGCTCGGTCGCTCCCCCGCGCTGCTGCGCACCGCGGCGCTTCTCGTCGGAGACCGGCATGAGGCCGAGGACCTCCTGCAGACGGCGCTGCTGCGCCTGGCGCGCCACTGGTCGCGGGCGGTCGAGAACCCCGACGCGTATGTGCGTCGCGTCATGGTCAACCTCGCCTGCGACCACTCCCGGCGGCGGCGGCGACGCCCGGTACAGCTCGGCAGCGTCCCGGACGTCCCCGTCGGCGATGCAAGCAACGACGACCACGACGATCTGGTCCAAGCCTTGCGTGATCTTCCGGAGCGGCAGCGCGCCACCGTCGTACTCCGCTTCTGGGAGGACCTGTCGGTCGCGGAGACCGCCGCCATCCTCGGCTGCACCGAAGGAACCGTGAAGTCCACGACGAGCAAAGCCCTCGCCCACCTTCGTGCGGCGATTCAGATCCCCCAGCTGGCCACAGCGATCGGAGCCGACGATGTCCACTGACGACGAGATCCGCGATGCCTTTCACTCGCGCCTTGACCCCGCCCTGTCGAACCTGACCGTCAGCCCGTCGCTGCTGAGCGAGGTACGTCGGCGGCACGCGCACCAACGACGTCTCGTGGCCGTCGGCGCTCCCCTGGGCGTCGCGGTGGTCACCGCCGGCTCGGTGACCGCGGCCATCGCTCTTCCCGGCCACGGCGGTTCGCAGACCGTCCAGGTCGGCTCGGGATCCACCGGGCCGACCGCCACGGTCCTCGGACACAAGCTGACCTTCCCGGTTGGTTGGACGGTGAAGAAGCGCTACGGGATGAGCAGCGTCGAGAGCTCGACCATGCGCGACGACGGGACCAACACCGCCACGGTGAGCGAAGCCGAGTCGATCATGGTCACGACGCCCGAGAACCGTCCAGCGGTGACGATCACCGTGGTGCGCGACGGAGTGGGTACGGCGCCCGTCGCGACCGCGACACCCGCGCCGGGCGACCCCCCGACGACGATCAGCAACGGCGGCGCGTCGGGTGGTGGGTCGATCACGTGTGCGGCCGGCAAGGCCCATCGGGTGCACCACGGCCGACACCACCTGGTGACCAGCAGCTCGGTGACCGGCAGCTCGGTGGGCGCCAGCCCGACCTCACCGCCGACGACGTTCGGGACCGGCCCGATGCGGCACTCGGCGACGTGCGGCACCCTCGCGGCCAAGCCGATGCGGCCCCAGGTGCACTACCGCTTCGACAACACCGATGACCTGTGGGCGTACGCCAAGGGGATGCACAAGTACGAGCTGAGCGACTTCGTCCACAACGCGATCGACGAGTGAGCGGGTCTCCCGACCGCGGACTAGCGCAGGGGGACGTCGGGGTCGCTGTCGTGCAGCAGCTGCTGGCAGCGCGCGGCCTCGTCGGCCTCGCCGATCGACTCAGCCGCCCGCCCCAGCGCGAAGACGGACCTGAGGAAGCCGCGGTTCGGCTCGTGTGACCAAGGCACCGGCCCGTGGCCCTTCCAACCGGCGCGACGCAGCGCGTCAAGGCCGCGGTGATAACCGGTGCGGGCATAGGCATAGGACTCGATAACGGAACCGGCGCCGTACGCGCGATCCGCGAGCACCGCCCAGGCCGCCGGGTACGACGGGAACTTCGCGGCGACGCCTACCGCGTCCTCGCCGCGCTCGAGCGCCTCGCGGGCGTCGGCGACATCCGGCAGCAACGTCGCCGGCGGCTCGCCGAGCAGGTTGTGGTGCTGGTGCGTCATAGCGACGGAGGTTAGCCCGAGGGCTAGATCAGCCGTAGATCCACACCGACGTACCGACCGCCAGGTCGTCGAAGTACCGCAGCACCGCGTTGTTCGTGATCCGGACGCAGCCGTGACTGTTCGGGTACGGCGGAACCTCGCCGCTCGAGTTGCCGTTGCCCTCGCCGTGGATCGCGTAGCCCGTGTTCGTGAAGTACGACGGGTAGTACAGCTCGCCGAGCTTCGACTTGTGCCAGCCGGTGAGCTTGTACTGAATCGAGAAGTGGCCGTTCGGGGTGATCGCCTGCTGCGAGGTGCCGTCCGAGCCCGTGTAGGTGTAGCCGCCGCCGGTGGACGTGTCGAGGATCCGCCAGATCTTGCCGCCCTTGGAGATCAGCAGGACCTGCTTGTTCTTGTTGACCTCGACCGCCAGGCCCGAGCTCGCCGAGGGGTAGCGCAGGTGCGCGTGCTTCGGGTGGTTGAGCTTGTTCCAGACCTTCGGGCCGGCCGAGCCGTCCTTGCTGAGACCGTTCACCTTCTCGAACGCGGTGACCGCGTGCAGCAGGTCGTACCCGTAGGAGCGGGTCTTCGGGCCGACGTCGTAGTGCAGGTGGTGGAGCCGCTTGTAGAGCGCGAGGACGTCCTTGCCCGAGTCACCGAGTCGAAGACTGCGGCGGACAACCTGAAGCTTGAGCGGGTGGCTGACCCCCAGTCCGTGTCGCTTGTCGTGACGACGCACGACGCGGTACTTGAGGTGGCCGAGGGCGTTCGGCGAGATCGTGAACTCGAAGTGCCCGTCGGTCGGCGTCGTGTGACGGACCCGGTGCCACTGGCCGTTCACGACCTTCTGCAGGTAGACGGTGCCACCGAGGTGTGGATGGACCGAGCCCTTGATCTGGGTGCTGGCGAACTGCTCAACCGTGTGCAGCGACCGCAGGTGGATCCGCGGCCGAAGGTTCAGCGCGTGGCTGGTGCTCGCGGCGCCGGTGTACTTGTGGGACTGGCGGAAGTACACGCGGTACTGACCGCCCAGCTTCGGCTTGAAATGCCACTGCGCGCGCCCGGCCGAGCCGGTCTTCTTCGCCTTGATGCCCTTCGCATGCTTCCACGTGTGACCGGCACCAGATCGGTGCTGCAAGGCAGCGACCGCGCCAACGACCGGATCGCCGGAGGACGCGACGCGCTCGTGGGCCTTCACGAGCAGCTTGTGGCCGTACACGAGCGCGGTCTTCGACGCGGACGAGGTCGTTGCCGTGACCTGCTGCACCGTGAACTTCGGCCCGGTCAGGGTGGTCAGGCCCTCATGGACGTCGACCTCACCCGTGGTGACGCCATCGGGTACGACGACGGAGAGCGTGTGGCCGTTCTCCTTGGTGACCGATGTGGCCGGCGTGCCGTTGAACGTCACGCTCGCACCGTTGTCGAAGTGAGTGCCTGACAACGTCACCGTCTCGCCGGCGACACCGAATGACGGCTTGACCTTGAACGCCGCGGTGGCGGCGGCGCCTGCGGAGCCTGCGACGCTGATCGCGCCGGTGACGACAAGTGCTGTGCAGCTAGCGACCGCGACGGCCCGTAGCGACGACGACATGAAAGATCCTTAACGACACGCGCCCGTCGACCCGGGCACCTTCAGGGCTGAAACCGCCATCCACGATACGTGCGGATCGGGAAAATTGCTCACACAACGAACGGCTAGCTCATGCGCGTGCCGGTGCTCTTCAGATCCTCGCAGGCCTGCGTGACGCGCTCTGCCATGCCGGTCTCAGCTGCCTTGCTCCACGAACGCGGGTCGTAGACCTTCTTGTTGCCGACCTCGCCGTCCACCTTCAACACCCCGCTGTAGTTGGTGAACATGTGGTCGGCGACCGGCCGCGTATAGGCGTACTGGGTGTCGGTGTCGACGTTCATCTTGATGACGCCGTAGGTCAACGTCTCGCGGATCTCGTCCAGGATCGACCCCGAGCCACCGTGGAACACGAGGTCGAAGGGCCGGTCGACACCGAGCTTCTTGCCGACGTGCTCCTGGCCTTCTTTGAGGATCTCCGGCCGCAGCTTGACCGCACCCGGCTTGTAGACGCCGTGCACGTTGCCAAAGACCGCCGCCAGCAGGTAGCGGCCGCGCTCGCCCGGCGCCCCAAGAACCTCGACCACCCGCTCCATGTCCTTGGGTGAGGTGTAGAGCTTCTCGTTCATCTCATTCGAGATGCCGTCCTCCTCGCCGCCGACGACGCCGATCTCGAGCTCCATGATCGTCTTGGCCTCGATCGACATCGCGAACAGCTCGTCGGCGGTCTTGAGGTTGTCCTCGAGGTCGATGCCGGAGCCATCCCACATGTGGGAGCCGAAGATCGGGTCCTTGCCGTTCTTCACCCGCTCGATCGACAGCTCGAGCAGCGGCCGCATGTAGCCGGCGAGCTTCTCGGGCGGGCAGTGGTCGGTGTGCAGCGCGACGTTGATGGGGTAGTTCGCGGCGACCACCTTGGCGAACTCCGCCAGCGCGACCGCGCCTGTGACCATGTTCTTGATCGTCTGCCCGGATGCGAACTCGGCACCGCCCCATGAGACCTGGAGGATGCCGTCGCTCTCCGCCTCGGCGAAGCCGCGAAGGGCAGCGTTGATCGTGCTCGACGACGTGACGTTGATGGCCGGATACGCGAAGCCGCCGGACTTCGCCCGGTCGAGCATCTCGTTGTAGACCTCAGGGTTGGCTACCGGCATCTCGTCTTCTCCTCGGTGTCACGATCCTGCACCCACTCATAGCAGCAATTCGCCGCACGTGCAGCACCACCTTGGCCTAACTCGACGCGGAGCGTGCCCTCCGGTCCCGGCGGACCTCCAGCAGGATCGGCGTCAGGGAGATGGCGACGATCACCGCGATGATCGGCAGCAGGTAGTGGTCGACGTTGTGAATGTGGGAGCCGAGCTGCCACCCCGCAATCGTCACGCCGAGTGACCACACGAGGCCACCCACGACCTGCCAGAGCGTGAAGACCCGCGCCGGGACCTGGACGATGCCCGCGAGCGGGTTGATGAGAGTGCGTGCCACGGGCACGAATCGCGCGAGCACGATGGCCTTGGGCACGCCGTACCGATCCAGGAACTCCTTGGTACGGCGAGTCCCCTCGGTGAGCCGCGGGCGATCTTTGCCTTCGAGCAGGCGCGGCCCGCTGCGATGACCGATGTAGTAACCGACCTGGGCACCGATCAGCGCACCGGCAGCGGCCGCGAGCAGCACCCATCCGATGTGGAGGTGGATCGAGGAGTCGGTCGATGTCGCCGAGAGCAGACCTGCCGTGAACAGCAGGCTGTCGCCGGGCAGCACGAGTCCGATGAGCAACCCGGTCTCGGCGAACAGCACGACCGCGATGCCGATCGTGCCGAACGACGCCAGCAGGGACTGCGCATCGAGAACGTTGACGGCCGACACCGCCGAGTCGACGACGGGCACTCGTTCCTCCTGAACTCAGCCGCACGCCGCCTGGACGGAGCCGCACGAAACCGGACTGTTGAGGCTAGCGAGCAGCCCGGGGGGTCGCATCCACCTGAAGGACGATTTCCCGCGCGCCCCCCAACCCGCGCTGGGTCTCGCCCAACCGTCTCGAATCGTTGGTTTCGGACGTCTCAAACCAACGATTCGAGACGGTTCGGCAAAAAAGGGGGCGGCTCAGGTCGAGGCGTCGAACCTCGAGGTGAGCCCGCGGACCAACTGGCGAGGGAGGGCCTGGATGAGACCACTCGCGGCACGCCACTGGACGCCCGGCACGGACATCAGCTTTCCCTTCTCGACCGCATCGACGGCGTGCCGTGCGACGGCATCGGCCTCGAGCCAGATCCGGCCCTGCATCGAGTCGCGGGCCGGGCCGTCCGGGTTCATCTCCGTCCAGACGTAGCCGGGCTTCAACAGGGTCACGTGGACCCCGTTGGCCCGGACCTCTGCGGCGAGGGCTTCGGTGAAGGTCGTGACATAGGCCTTCGATGCGCTGTACGTCGCATAACCCCGCAGCGGCTGCTCGCCGGCGATCGACGACACGTTGATGATGCCGCCGTGTCCCGCCGCGACCATCGGCCCCACCGCCGCCCGACACAGCCGCATGACGGCGAGCACGTTGACCTTCACCATCTGGTCCTCGTAGTCGAGGTCGGTCTCGGTGAACGGGCCGCCGCTCGCGATCCCCGCGTTGTTGACCAACAGCTCGACGGGCGAGTCCGCAAGCCGCTGCTCGACGGCGGCAACTCCTGCTTCGGAGCCCAGATCGGCCGCCAACACCTCCACCTTCACCGTGGAGAGCTCCTTCGCGAGCGCCTCGAGGCGATCGGTACGGCGCGCGACGAGCACGAGATCGCAGCCGCGGTCGGCCAGCACGCGAGCGAACTCCAAGCCGATGCCACTCGAGGCGCCGGTCACAAGGGCAGAGGAATAGCGCAGTCTCATGGTCGCGAACGCTATCGGCAGCTGTCGCGGTCTGGCCGAGGGAGTTCGTTACTGGCACTCTGATGCCATGAGGGCGGCGTGACGTCGCGCGAGCCCTCGGTGCCGGCGCGACCTGTGACGTTCCTGCTCACGGACATCGAGGGCAGCACCTCCCTGCTCGCGTCGCTCGGGCCTCAGACCTTCGGCGAGCTCCGCACCGCGCACCACCGGATCGTCATGGCCGCCGTCGGCGACCGCGGCGTGCTGATCGGCGAGGAGGGTGACGGCCTGCTCTTCGCATGCCCGGACTCCGGGCCCGCGATCAGCGCGGCGATCACCGCTCAGGCAGATCTCGGTGCTGCGGACTGGCCGGGTGGCGCCGCCCCGAAGGTGCGGATGGCGTTACACCGCGGGTTGGCCCTCGCGATCTCCGACACCGAGTACGTCTCGATGGCACTGCACCAGGCAGCCCGGCTGATGGCCGGGCCCCACGGCGGGCAGATCATCTGCACCGATCAGGTGCTCGAGACTGCCGGTGACCCGTCGGAGTACGACGCGCAGGCGACGCTGCTCGGTGCGTTCTGGCTCCGTGACTTCGCCGACGCCACCCGCCTGTACCAGCTGTCAGCGACCGGGCACGACGTCATCGAGTTCCCGCCGCTGCGCGTGCTGCGTGCCGACCTCACCAACATCCCGGCGGCCCAGACCGATCTGGTCGGCCGCGACGCCGAGATCGACGCGGTTCGCCATGCGCTCGAGACGTCGCGGCTCGTGACCCTCACGGGGCCGGGTGGTGTCGGCAAGACCCGACTCGCCGCCGACAGCGCGCTCCATCTCGCCCGGCGAGGCGAGGCAGCCTGGATGCTCGAGCTCGCCGCCATCGAGCGCGACGGCAGCGGTCGCCCGGCGGCTGACCGGATCGTCAGCGCCCTCGCACAGCTGCTCGGTGTGCCGAGCGACTCCCGAGAGGCAGTCCTCGCTCGCCTCTCGAGCCGCAGCGTCGTACTGATCATCGACAACTGCGAGCATCTGCTCGACGCCGCGACCGACGTCGTCGACGACATCCTCAGCCACTGTCCGGACGCCCGGATCCTCGCGACCAGTCGCGAGCCGCTCGGCACAGCGGCCGAACGGATCATTGCGGTTTCACCGCTGTCGGTCCCCGCCCCGGGCAGTGACCACCGCGAGGTCGCATCTTGCGAGTCGATCCGGTTGCTCACGATCCACGCCCGGCGGGTCAACCCAAGCTTCGAGGTCACAGCGGACAATGCCGAGCAGTACGCCGAGGTGTGCCGCGAGCTCGACGGCTTGCCGCTCGCACTCGAGCTCGCGGGCGCGGCGACTCGATACATGTCCGCCGCCGAGATGCTCGAGCGGCTACGCGCCGTGGGCACCCTGCCGCTGGCTGCCGGTCGTCGCCGCTCGCCGCGCCACACCTCGCTCGACGCCGTACTCGACTGGAGCCTCGCGTCGTGCACCGACACCCAGCGCGCCGTCTTCCGACGCCTCAGCGCCTTCGCCGGACCGGCCGTCCCCGAGGCAGTCGTCGCGGTCTGCAGCGGTGGGCTGCTCGAGCGCTACGAAGTCATGGATGCGTTGGCTGCGCTCGTCGACAAGCAGCTCGTCGTCGCCAAGACCGGCGATACCACCACCCGGTACGACCTGCTCATGACATTGCGACGCGCTGCCGCCCGCCGCCTGGAACAGGCCGGCGAGGCCAAGGACGCCTTGCTGCGTCATGCGCAGTGGGTCCTCGACCTGACCGCCACGGTGACCGCGCAAGGTCTCGGCGCGATCCGCGCCGCTGAGGAGATCCTGATCCCGGAAACGCTGTTGGTGTTGGACCGATCCGACCGCATCGGTCTGTCCGACGCGGACTGCGCGGCTCTCTTGGCAAGCCGCGTCCTGCGGATTGGTGTCCGATCACCCGGGTTGGCGATGGCGCAGGGGGAACGGCTGCTGGCCAGCGAGGAGCTCACGCCGCAGCAGCGCAACGACGTCCTCACGGCGATGGCGCAGACGGCGTACTTCAACGGCGACCCGTCAGCGCCAAAGCGGCTCGCCGTTGCCGTCGCGGATGCTCGCCGATCGCGGTCGGTCAGCAACCTGATCCGATGCTTGATCCTGTCCGAGGTGCTGCACCCCCGGCTGGTGGATGACACACCAACGACGTCGGGCGGCGAGATGCTCGCCGAGGCCCGCGAGCTGCTCGAGACCGTGACCACGAGCGAGCGCACCGATCTCGAGCTGATCGTCACCACACGGATCGGCGCCGAGCTCACGATGCAACGCAACCTGCCTGGCGCGCGGCAGGCCTACGAGAAGGCACTGCGCATGGCGACCGACGCGATGGACGTTCTCAACGAGGGCGTGTTGCGCTACAACCTGGCTGAGGTCGAAGAGCTCGCCGGCAATATCGATGCCGCAGTGGCGGGGTACGCCGCGGCCGCCGCCACCTTCGCTCGCGACAACCTGTTCGTCCACTGCAGTGTCGCCCAGGTCGCCCAAGCCACCGTCGAACATCACGCCCGCCGGCTCGACGCCGCCGCGGACACGGCGAGCGACGCTGTGCTCTCGGGCCGTCGTAGCGGCAGTCCCGGGACGCTCGAGTCAGCCCTGCTGGTCGCGCTGCGAATCGCCGCCGACCGCAAGGACGTCGCGGTCGCGCATCGCGCCGGCCAGGAGATCCTGACGATCAGCACCGACCCCGCACGCTGCGACGAGGTTCGTGCCTTGCTCACCAAGCTGCCGATCGCCTCGGTGTCCTGACCTTCCCTGTCAGCGCGGCCGGTGTCGCCGCGTTGACACCAAGAGGTCGCGCCTCAGGACAGGCCGAGGTCCGACGTCGAGTACGCCGACCGGTAGTCCAATCCGGCCGCTGCGACTGCATCAGCAGCCCCCCGCTCGACGATGACCGCGACTCCGACGAGCTCGGCGCCGGCCTCCCGAAGTGCCTCGACAGCGGTCAGGACGGAGCCACCCGTGGTGCTCGTGTCCTCGACCGCGAGAACACGGCGGCCAGCCACATCAGGACCTTCGATCCGGCGCTGCAGACCGTGCGCCTTGCCTTCCTTGCGGACGACGAACGCGTCCAGCTTGCGGCCGGCTGCGGCAGCGGCGTGCAGCATCGCGGTCGCGACCGGGTCGGCACCCAACGTCAGCCCGCCGACGGCGTCGTACTCCAGGTCCGCGGTTGTCTCCAGCATCACCCGGCCGACCAGGGGGGCGGCCGACGCGGACAGTGTCACCCGCCGGAGGTCGACGTAGTAGTCGGCCTCGCGCCCGGAGGAAAGCGTCACCTTGCCGTGCACGACGGCGTCGGACTTGATCAGCTCGAGCAGGTCGTCCCGGTCACTCACGCGCGTCAACCTATCCGGCGCGGCGGTTCGCCGAACCGGGCAGGATCGGTCCCAACCCGTCGTGCGGGACCCGGCACGCTAGGCGACGATGAGGGCCGAGCGGTCGTCGTTGACGTCGACGGTGACCGTCGCGCCGTCCTTGATCTCCCCGGCGAGCAGCGCCTTGGCAAGCGGGTCGCCGATCGCGGTCTGCACGAGCCGCCGCAGCGGACGCGCGCCGTACACCGGGTCGAAGCCGGTGATCGACAACCACTCCCGCGCGGCGGGGGTGACGTCGAGGGTGAGCCGGCGGTCGGCGAGCCGTGAAGCGAGCCGGTCGATCTGGATGTCGACGATCGAGGCGAGCTGCTCGCTGCCGAGTGAGCGGAAGACCACGATGTCGTCGAGCCGGTTGAGGAACTCCGGCTTGAAGTGCGCCCGCGCTGCACCCAGTGCAGCCTCGGTCTTCTTCTCGTCGTCCAGTGCCGGGTCGTTGATGAACATCGACCCGAGGTTGGAGGTCATGAGCAGGATCGAGTTGCGGAAGTCGACCGTGCGGCCCTGGCCGTCGGTGAGCCGGCCGTCGTCGAGCACCTGGAGCAACACGTCGAAGACATCGGGGTGAGCCTTCTCCACCTCGTCGAGGAGGACGACGGTGTAGGGCCGCCGCCGTACCGCCTCGGTGAGCTGGCCGCCCTCGTCGTACCCGACGTAGCCGGGTGGCGCACCGACGAGCCGCGACACGGAGTGCTTCTCGCCGTACTCGCTCATGTCGATGCGGACCATCGCCCGCTCGTCGTCGAAGAGATACCCCGCAAGCGCCTTGGCGAGCTCCGTCTTGCCGACACCGGTCGGTCCCAGGAACAGGAATGACGCGGTCGGCCGATCAGGGTCGGAGATGCCCGAGCGCGCCCGGCGCACCGCGTCCGAGACCGCCCGGACGGCGTCGGACTGGCCGACGACGCGCTCGGTCAGCGCGTCCTCCATCCGGAGCAGCTTCGCCGTCTCGCCCTCGAGCAGGCGGCCGGCCGGGATGCCGGTCCAGGACGCCACGACCTCGGCGATGTCATCGGCGCCGACCTCTTCCTTGACCATCGGCGCCGTCTCCTCGACCGACGCGGCGGCGTTCGCCTCGGCGAGCTCACGCTCCGCGGCGGGGATGTCGGCGTACTGCAACCGTGACGCGGTCTCGAGGTCGCCGTTTCGCTGGGCGCGTTCCATCTGCGTGTGCAGGTCGTCGAGTCGCTGCTTGAGCTCGCCGACTCGATTCAGCCCGCTCTTCTCCCGCTCCCAGCGGGCGTTCAGCGCGGCGAGCTGCTCGGACTTGTCGGCCAGCTCGGCACGCAGCCGCTCGAGCCGGTCCTTCGACGCCGGATCGTTCTCGCGCTCGAGCGCGAGCTCCTCCATCTTCAGCCGGTCCACGGCGCGCTGCAGCTCGTCGATCTCCACCGGCCGTGAGTCGATCTCCATCCGCAGGCGGGAGGCGGCCTCGTCGATGAGGTCGATCGCCTTGTCGGGCAGGAATCGTGAGGTGATGTAGCGGTCGGACAGCGCAGCGGCCGCGACGAGTGCCGCGTCGGTGATCTCCACCTTGTGGTGGGCCTCGTAACGGCCCTTGAGGCCGCGCAGGATCGCAACGGTGTCCTCGACACTCGGCTCGCCCACCATCACGGGTGCGAAGCGCCGCTCGAGCGCCGGATCCTTTTCGATCGAGGTCCGGTACTCGTCGAGCGTTGTGGCGCCGATCAGCCGCAGCTCACCGCGGGCGAGCATCGGCTTGAGCATGTTGCCGGCGTCCATGGCGCCCTCACCGGTGGCGCCGGCGCCGACGATCGTGTGCAGCTCGTCGATGAACGTGACGACCTCGCCGTCACTCTCCTTGATCTCGTTGAGGACGGCCTTCAACCGCTCCTCGAACTCGCCGCGATACTTCGCGCCGGCGACCATCGCCGCCAGGTCCAGCGACACCAACCGCTTGCCGCGCAACGATTCCGGCACGTCGCCGGCGACGATGCGCTGGGCGAGGCCCTCGACGACGGCGGTCTTGCCGACACCGGGTTCGCCGATCAGCACAGGGTTGTTCTTGGTACGGCGGGACAGCACCTGCACCACGCGACGGATCTCGGTGTCACGGCCGATGACCGGGTCGAGCTTGCCGTCCTTCGCGGCGGCAGTGAGGTCCACGCCGTACTTCTCGAGCGTCTGGTAGGTCCCCTCCGGCTCGGGCGAGGTGACGCGCGCCGAGCCGCGCACGGCGGCGAACGCCTCTTGCAGCGCCTGCGGCGACGGCAGCAGGTTGCTGACCGGGGAGCCACCCTCCTTGGCCAGGCCGACCAGCAGGTGCTCGGTCGAGACGTACTCGTCGCCCATGGTCTTCGCGAGGTCTGCGGCAGCGTTCACGACGGCGATCGCGGGCCGGGAGAGTCCTGGCGCAGCGACCGTGGCGCCGGTCGCGGCCGGCAGTCGGTCGAGGGCAGCCTTCGCCTCACGAGCAACCGCGGCCGCGTCGCCGCCGGCCGCGTCGATGAGCGGACGCGGCACGCCGTCGGTCGGCGCAAGCAGGGCGACGAGCACGTGGACCGGCTCGACGTGAGGATGCCCGGCGGCAGCGGCCGCTTGGACGGCGGCCGACAGCGCCTCTTGGCTGCGCGTCGTGAGTTGGTAAGTGTCCATCTGAATCGTTCTCTCTTCAGACGATCACGGGCTTGACGTCACGACACGCGGGTGTCGGTGACGCAAACCCCGTGATCATCGGGGGGTGGTCGGGGTGTTGTGGCCCGCTTGCCACACGACGACGGCGCCTTGATCGATCGGCACCAGGTCGCGGCGGTAGGACTTGTGCAGCGCGCGCTCGCGGAGCGTCGCGTCGCGGGCAAAGTTCTCCAGCTCGGCCTGCAGCTCGCGGACGCGCTGCTGCAGCGCCTCGACCTGGAGCTCGAGCTCGAGGATGCGCTTCACGCCGGCGAGGTTGATCCCCTCGTCCTGCGACAGTCGCTGGACTTCACGGAGCATCGCGATGTCGCGCGCCGAGTACCGACGACCGCGACCGCTCGTGCGGCCCGGCGACACCAGGCCGATCCGGTCGTACTGCCGCAACGTCTGCGGATGCATCCCGGCCAGCGTGGCCGCGACCGAGATCACGAAGACGGGGGCGTCCTCGTCGTGGATGTCGGGGATGAAGCCGTCAGCCATGGTCGGTCACCGCCGTTTCGAGATGCGCACGTGGATTCTCCGGGTGC
>JAFAZI010000202.1 GCA_019239875.1 Frankiaceae bacterium | reverse complement strand
CCGCGCACTTGTATGAGTGCGGGTAGTGACGCATGCGCCCGTTCTTCAGCCGGTAGTTGAACTCGGCAGTGCCGACCACGTACCCGCCACACTCGCCGCAGTACGCCACGGATGTGAGCAGGTACTTCGGCGCGGTGCCACGGTTGTTCGTCTTGCGGGCGGGGTTGGTCAGCAGGGCAACGACACGTTCATGCGTTTCGCGGTCGATGATCGGCTGCCATTGGCCAAGCCCGACTTCTTTGCCGAGATGGGTTCGCACGCCACAATTCCGCCACCGGAGCAGCACCCGTCGAAGCACCTGTGTCACCCACGGCTTGCCGGTCGAGGTCCTGATGTCGCGCGAGTTGAGGTCCTTGACGATCTTCCAGATGGCGTCGCCGGCAAGCACCCGCTGAACGCATTCGCGCAGCACCGCTGCCTCGCCCGCGTTGATGACGAGTCGCGCTTCTGCCTGCCGACCCACGATGTCCCAGCCGTACGGGCGCGGGCCGTTGTGCCTGCCGTCCATCGCGAGTTCCGCGTGTTTGGCCCGAATGCGGCGTGATGCCTGCTCTACCTCGTGGCGCGCTACGGACCCTTTGATGCGTGCAGTGAGCCGACCTTGCGGGGTCGCTAGGTCAATCTCGCCGCCCACCGAGGCCAGGGCTAGGCCATGCCGGTCGGCCCACTCGATTACGTCCTCAAGCTCTCGCGGCGTCCGGGTCAAACGGTCGACGTCCCACACGGCGATCGCCTTGACCTGACCGACCTCGACCGCAGTACGCATCCGCTCGAACGATGGGCGCGGCTTCCCGTCGCTGGCGGAAACGTCGTTGTCTTCGTATACCTCCGCCACCGTCCAGCCGAGCCGCTTGGCCAGCGCGCGGCAGTCCTTTCGCTGTCGCTCGACGCCGAGGCCAGATTTCTCAGAATCCTTAGAGATACGGACGTATATGGCTGCTGGTGTCGACATGACCGCTCCAATTTGGCAACTGCTAACCAACTATAGCCCCCGGCCGGGTGTTCATCGCACGGCGGGGTCGCAGCGAGCTGACGACGACGATCCTGCGACCCGACGAGGTGCGCGACCTCGTCGAGCGGATGCTCAAGTCCTCGGGGCGCCGCGTGGACCTGTCGACGCCGTTCGTCGACGCGATGCTCCCCGGCGGCGAGCGCCTGCATGTCGTGATCCCTGACATCACCCGACGGGACTGGGCCGTGAACATTCGGAAGTTCATCATCAGCGCCGACTCGCTCGACGAGCTCGTCGGGCTCGGCACCATCACCCAGGACGCGGCAACGTTTCTCGAGGCATCGGTCGCGTCCGGTCTCAACGTGATCGTCGCGGGTGGGACGCAGGCCGGCAAGACAACGATGCTCAACTGTCTCGCCGCGGCGATCCCGGTCCGCGAGCGCGTCATCACCTGCGAAGAGGTCTTCGAACTGCGGATCCCGCTGCCGGACGTGGTGGCGATGCAGACCCGTCAGGCAAACCTCGAAGGCAGTGGTGAGGTGCGCCTGCGCCGCCTCGTCAAGGAAGCGCTGCGGATGCGCCCGGATCGGATCCTCGTCGGCGAGGTCCGGCAAGAGGAGTGCCTGGATCTGTTGATCGCCTTGAACAGCGGCCTGCCGGGCATGTGCACCATCCACGCGAACTCGGCGCGCGAGGCGATCACGAAGCTCTGCACCCTGCCATTGCTTGCCGGCGAGAACGTCAGCCACAACTTCGTCGTCCCCACCGTCGCCGCGAGCATCGACCTGGTCGTCCATGTCGGTCGCGATGCGACCGGGCATCGACGAGTGCGCGAGATCGTCGCCGTGCCCGGGCGGGTGGAGGGTGACGTCGTCGAAACCGCCGAGATCTTCGTGACCGCGGGAGATCGACTGGTCCGGGCGGATGGCTGGCCGCCCCACACCGATCGCTATCCGCAGGCGGGCTACGACCTCGCCGAGCTGCTCGCGGTCTGATGGGAGCCCTGCTCGGCCTGGTCCTCGGGTTCGGTCTCCTGCTGGTCTGGCGAAGTGGTCCGCGGGCGCCACAGCGACGGTCGCGCTCGGGGCCGTCGATCGGCCAGCGCGTCGACGAGCTGCTCACGCAAGCGGGCTACCTGTCGATCCGACCTGCGCAGCTGTACGCCGTCTGCGCGGGCTGCGGACTGCTGGTGCTCGTCCTGGTGCTCGGCATCAGCCGAAGCCCGTCGATCGCGGTCTCGTTCGCCGGCTTCGCGGCGTACTCGCCGTTCGCGCTCGTGCGGTATCGGCACCGCCAGCGGACCACTGAGCTGCGCGACGTCTGGCCGGATGTCGTCGACAACCTCGCGTCCGCTGTGCGGGCCGGGTTGGCGCTACCGGAGGCGCTGGCGCAGGTGGCGGCCCGCGGCCCGGTGCAGCTGCGCCCTGCCTTCCAGGCCTTCGCGGCGGACTATCGCGCCACCGGCAAGTTCGCCGACTGCCTCGATCGGCTGAAGGAACGGCTCGCGGACCCGATCGGGGATCGGGTCGTCGAGTCGATGCGAGTGGCGCGTGAGGTCGGCGGAACAGATCTGGGTCGGCTGCTGCGAACCCTCTCCCAGTTCCTTCGCGACGACCTGCGGACTCGAGCCGAGATCGAGGCCCGTCAGGGCTGGACGATTGCCGCAGCCCGGCTTGCACTCGCGGCGCCATGGCTCGTGCTCGCGATGCTTGCCTTCCGACCCGACACTGTCGCGGCCTACAACACTCCGATCGGGATCATCGTGCTTGCGGGCGGAGCCACGGCATCGTTCGTCGCCTACCGGCTGATGGTGCGGATCGCGGCGTTGCCACTCGAGGCTCGAGTCCTGCGATGAGCGGCACGATCACCGGCGCGGGGCTCGGTCTCCTCGCGGCGACCGGCGCGCTGACTGCGATCGCGACCAGCCCGCCGATGCGCCGGATCCGGCTCGACGACCGGCTCGCGCCATACCTGCGAGACGTGCAGCGGCCGTCCCGGTTGTTGGCCGAGCCGCCACCGGTCACTCCGTTCCCGACGCTCGAGCGACTGCTCGGCCCGGTGCTTCGCGATCTTGCGCACCGGATCGACGACGTGGTGGGTGGCGCGAGCTCGGTCCGCCGCCGGCTTGACCAAGCCGGCCGCCGGATGACTCTCGAGGAGTTCCGGATGGAGCAGGTCCTCTGGGGCGCCGCCGGGTTGGCGTTCGGCCTGCTACTTGCCGCGATCACCGCGATGCGTGGCTCGAGTACGAGTCCGATCGCGTTCTTGATCCTGGCCTTCGTCCTGCTGATCGCCGGCATCTTGCTGCGGGACCGGGTGTTGACCGCGGAGGTGGTACGGCGGGACGCACGGCTGGCCGCCGAGTTCCCCACGATCGCCGAGCTCCTCGCGCTGGCGATCGGTGCTGGTGAGGGTCCGGTGGGCGCACTCGAGCGGGTGGTCGCGCTGTCTCACGGCGAGCTCGCCCGCGAGCTGGGGCGCGCTCTCGCCGACGCGAGGTCAGGCAGCTCGATCGTCGCGGCCCTCGAGCAGATGGCCGCCCGCACCACGGTGCCGGCGCTTGCGCGATTCGTCGATGGCATGGCGATCGCCGTCGAGCGCGGCACGCCGCTCGCAGCGGTCATGCGCGCCCAAGCCACCGATGCGCGCGAGGAAGGTCGGCGCGCCCTGATGGCAGCGGGCGGTCGCAAGGAGATCGCGATGCTTGTCCCCGTCGTCTTCATGGTGCTGCCGGTCACCGTCGTCTTCGCATTGTTTCCAGGCTTTTTCAGCCTGCGGCTCGCGGTCCCGTGAGTCGTGTCGGTCACGTGTCGATCACTGGAGGTAAGAATGTCCGCTCGTATCGCGATGCTCTGGACCCGGCTGCGCTCGCGTGTCGGTGATGCTGGTCAGGACCGTGGTGACGTTCCCGGCTGGGTGCTCGTGACGTTGATGACCGCAGGAATCGTCATGGCGCTGTGGGTGGTCGCCGAGCCCGAGCTTCGTTCGCTGCTGCATCACGCCCTGCACATCACCGGTGACCCGAATCGGTGACCGCGGCTCGGCTCCGGTCGAGTTCGTCATGGTCGGCACGCTTGTCACCTTCATGTTCCTGGCGCTGCTGCAGCTGGGCATCGACTTCTACGTCCGCAACGTGGTGGTCGCTTGCCTCGCCGATGGGGCGCGGTACGGCGCCAACGCCGACGTCGCAAGCCCCCGGGCAGGCGCCGCTCGAGCCAATCAGGAGCTTCGGCGCGCGCTCGGTCCCGCGTACGCGCACGCCGTCGTTCCTGATCGGCAACTGACCGTCGGCGGTGCCCAGGTCGTCACGATCAGCGCCACCGTGCGGTTGCCGTTGCTCGCCTGGTTCCTTCCGGCCGGGCCGACGTTGCACGCGAAGGGCGAGGCTCTCATGGAGCCACGCCGGTGAGTCGCCCGGCCGACAGGGGTAGCGCGCTGGTCGAGTTCGTCTGGCTCGCGGTGCTCCTCATGGTGCCGCTGGTGTACGTCGTACTGACCGCCGTGTCCATCCAACGATCCGCGTTCGGTCTCACCGAGGCCACTCGTGACGCCGGTCGCGCCTACGCCACCGCCGGATCCGACCGGCTCGGCGAGCGGCGGGCTGAGGCGGCGGTCAGGCTCGCGCTCCGGGATCAGGGCGTCGACTGGCGCCCGAGCGGCCGAGTGGTCTCGTGCGGGCCTTGTGCCTACCGGCCGGGATCGACGTTCACTGTCAGCCTTCACACCCGGGTGCGGCTGCCGTTCGTGCCGAGATGGATGTGCGGCAAGACCTGTGCCGCGGGCATCCCGGTCACGGCGCGCCACACCGAGGCATTGAGCTGTTACTCCGGAACCGGCGAAGCGGACGCCTCGTGCTGACCCGGTCCCGGGACGACGGCTCCGTCATGCTGCTGATCATCGGGTGCACCGCGATCGCCGCGACGCTGATCGTGGTTGGGGTGCAGGTCTCGAAGGTCTTCCTCGCCCGGCGAGCTCTTTCGGCGACGGCTGACTCCGCCGCCCTTGCCGCGACCGAAGGCCTCGACCGCGGTGCGATCTACGGCGGGCACGGTGTGCCGTGCGGCCGGCCGTTGCCGTTGTCCAGGTCCGACGCGGCGCGGCGCGCCGGGGTCGCTGTCGATCGGGCTCGGCCGAGCTTGCGGCACACGTTCGTCGCAATCGGGCCGCCGGTCACCTCGATTCGCGGTGGCACGGTCACCGTGGATGTGACCGGACGCGTCCGGCTGCCGTTCGGTACGACGGTCCGGCTGCGGGAGTCCGCCAGCGCCCGCTCACCCGTGATCGGTGCTTGCTGACGCCGCTACTTCCCGTCGAGGTTCCACACCGAGCAGTTGAAGTACGTGTCGGCTGCGTTGCCGGCCGCGTCGAAGGTGTGGACGAGTAGTGCGGCGCGGCCCGAGCCGTCGACGGTGCTCGACCCGGCGACGTAGTTGGCCTCGCTGCACGTCGCCACGTCGACCGCGCTGTAGAACTTGAACCCGCGGAAGCTCACCGTGTAGGTGCCCTCGGACACTCGCTTGATCTTCGGCTTCCGCTTCGCGGGCGCGATGTGGGTCTGGCTCACGAGGTGGCCGTCCGCGCTGGCTTGGAACACTGCGGTCGGCGCCGTCTTGTCGGCGGGCTTGTGCGACTTGCCGTGGGGCATCGCGCCCGCGGCATACCCGGTCCCGCCCAGAGCGACGGCGAGTGCCACCGTCGCGGTGACGTTGGCGTAGCGAGATGACGAGAACAGCGTCATGACAAAGGTCTCCTTGGAGTCGTTGGCCTCACCGTAGATCGTGGTCTTGGCGGTCGGGCCGGTAACCTCGCACAGCGTGTCCAGCGCGGAGATCGGTGAAGAGGTCAAAGGCCTCACCACCACGCTCGAGTCGATCGAAGCGGTGCTCGGCCCGGATGACATGCGCCGTCAGCTCGACACGCTCGAAGCCCAAGCGGCCGATCCGGACCTCTGGAACGACCAGGAGCGTGCCCAGCAGGTGACGCGGAAGATGGCCTCGCTGCGCGCCGACCTCGGGCGCCTTGACGCGCTGCACAGCCGGCTCGACGACCTCTCAGCGGCGATCGAGCTCGAGGACGCAGATCTCCTTGCCGAGGCTGAGAGCTCCCTTCCGGAGCTTCGCTCCGACATCGAGCAGCTCGAGATCCGCACCCTGCTCTCCGGCGACTACGACGAGCGCGACGCCCTGATCACCATCAACTCCGGCACCGGTGGCACCGACGCCGCTGACTGGGCCGAGATGCTCCTCCGGATGTACGTCCGCTGGGCCGAGCGACACGAGTACCCGACCGAGGTCTACGACACGTCGTACGCCGAGGAGGCCGGCATCAAGTCGGCGACCTTCGTCGTCAAGGCGCCATTCGCCTACGGGACGCTCGCGGGGGAGCACGGTCGGCATCGGCTGGTCCGGATCTCGCCGTTCGACAACCAGGCCCGGCGCCAGACCTCGTTCGCTGACGTCGATGTCACCCCGGTGGTCGAGCAGACCGACCACGTCGAGATCCCCGACGAGGACATCCGCGTCGATGTCTACCGCTCGTCGGGTCCCGGCGGCCAGGGGGTCAACACGACGGACTCCGCCGTACGGATCACCCACCACCCGACCGGGATCGTCGTCACCTGCCAGAACGAGCGCAGCCAGATCCAGAACCGCGCTCGAGCGATGGAGGTGCTGCAGGCCAAGCTGCTGGAGGTACGCCGCCAGCAGGAGGCTGAGGAGATGGACAAGCTCCGCGGCACGAAGCAGGCGATGAGCTTCGGTGCCGGGGAGAACAAGGTGCGCGACTACGTGCTGCACCCCTACCAGCTGGTCAAGGACGCTCGGACCGAGGTCGAGGTGGGAAACACGGGCGCCGTGCTCGACGGCGACATCGACGCCTTCATCGAAGCCGAGGTCCGGTGGCGTCGTACCCAGGCTGACGGTCACTGACCCCAGTAGAATCGGACCCCGTGATCCGCTTCCAGGGTGTGACCAAGGTCTACCCGACCAGCACCCGCCCAGCTCTCGAGGGCGTCGACGTCGAGGTCGACAAGGGTGAGTTCGTATTCCTGGTCGGGCAGTCGGGCTCCGGCAAGTCGACCTTCCTCCGCCTGATCCTCAAGGAGGAGCAGGCGACAAAGGGGCACATCTGGGTCGCCGGCAAGGACGTCGGCAAGCTGTCACGGCGCAAGGTGCCGGCCCTGCGGCGGGAGATCGGCACCGTCTTCCAGGACTTCCGCCTGCTGCCCAACAAGACCGTTGCCGAAAACGTCGCCTTCGCCCTCGAGGTGATCGGAAAGCCGCAGCACACGATCGCAAAGGTCGTCCCCGAGGTGCTCAGCCTCGTCGGTCTCGACGGCAAGGAGCAACGTCGCCCGGACGAGCTGTCCGGCGGTGAGCAGCAGCGCGTCGCGATCGCACGCGCGTTCGTCAACCGACCGCGGATCCTGATCGCCGACGAGCCGACCGGGAACCTCGACCCGACCACGAGCGTCGGCATCATGAAGCTGCTCGACCGGATCAATCGCACCGGAACCACCGTCCTGATGGCCACCCACGACTCCAACATCGTCGACTCGATGCGCCGGCGCGTCGTGGAGCTCGAGGGCGGTCGGGTCACGCGCGACCAGAGCCGTGGCGTCTACGGCTACTCCCACTGACGGCCGGAGACTGATTCATGCGCACACAGTTCGTCATGTCCGAGCTTGCCATCGGACTTCGACGCAACGTGACCATGACGATCGCCGCGGTCGTCACGATCATGATCTCGGTCGGCCTGCTCGGCTTCACACTCACACTTCGATCCGGCACGCACCGCCTCCAGCAGGACGTGCTGAACCAGATCGAGGTGTCGGTCTACTTCACGTTGCCATGTGGCTCGTCCAACGCGACGGCCAACTGCTCGACGCCGGCCGATCAGGCAAACGTCCAGAAGATCCTGCAAGGCCTGCCCCAGGTCGAGAAGATCACCTACATCTCCCAGGACCAGGCGTGCGCCCGGTTCAAGGAGGAGTACCCGGACAACCCGGATCTGATCAAGGCTGCACCGTGCGCGG
Source organism: Frankiaceae bacterium (assembly GCA_019239875.1). Classification (GTDB taxonomy): domain Bacteria; phylum Actinomycetota; class Actinomycetes; order JAFAQI01; family JAFAQI01; genus JAFAZI01. The sequence goes on along the minus strand of JAFAZI010000202.1, from coordinate 10,985 downwards.
CGCTGCCGTCCTCCTTCGCGGTCAAGCTGAAGGACCCCAGACAGTTCCCGGTCATCCAGAGCGCGGTAAGTCAAGCGAACGGCGTCGACGAGGTGACGAACGCACAACACCTGTTCGACGCGTTGTTCCACTTCTTCCATGTGCTCCAGATCGCGGTCCTCGTCGTCATGTTGTTCGCGCTCGTCGCTGCGTTGCTGTTGATCTACAACGCGATGCTGGTAGCCGCGTTCAGCCGGCGGCGCGAGACCGGGATCATGCGGCTGGTCGGGGCCTCCGACTTCTACATCCAGGCGCCGTTCATCCTCGAGGGGACGGTGATCGGTGTCGTCGGCACCGCCCTCGCCATCCTCGGCCTAGGCCTCGGCCGGCTGCTGATCGTCGGCTCGCTGTCCAAGGCCCAGCTCCTCGCGCCCTTCGGTGCAGTGTCGAACTTCACTCACGCCCTGGTTCCGATGATCCTGCTCGGCGTCCTACTGCCGGCGATCGCATCGTTCGTCACGTTGCAGCGCCACATGCGGGTCTGAGGTAGCTGCCGTGTCGCTGCGGACTCGGATGGTCGCCGTCGGCGCCGTCGTGCTCGTGGCGTACGCCGCAGGGGTGGCGACCGGCAGCCTCTCGCACTCGTCCAGGCCACCGGCACGACCGACCGGCACGAGCGTCATCGACCAGGCGGAGACGACCATCGAGAGCCGGGCGGTCAAGCCGGTGTCGAGGACGGACCTCGAACGCGCCGCCGTGCAGGGCATGTTGAAGGCGCTCGGCGACCAGTGGTCGGCGTACTACGCGCCGACCGACTACGCCCACTTCCAGCAGGTCCTGTCCGGCGTGTACACCGGCGTCGGCGTCTGGGTCCGCCGTGCCGCGGGTGGCGGGATGCGAGTGACGAGCGTGCAGGCGGGATCGCCTGCGGCGCTGGCCGGCCTCGAGGTCGGCGATGTCCTGTCGGCGGTCGGGGGCCAGCCGGTTGCCGGCCGCAGCGTCGCTGCCGTGGTCGCCGACCTGCGCGGGAAACCGGGCTCCGAGGTGGCGCTCGACGTGCACCGCGGTGCCGCGACGCTGACCGTCACCCTGCGTCGTACCACGATCCACGACGACGACGTCAACGTGACGATGTTGACCCCCACGATCGAGATGCTGCGGGTCCAGGCCTTCACTCACGGCGTCGGTCGTTGGACCCGCAGTCAGGTGCACAACGCCCAGCGTCGCGGGCTGCAGGGGCTCGTGCTGGACCTTCGCGGCGACCCTGGCGGTCTCCTGGACGAGGCGGTCGAGACGGCGTCGGCGTTCCTCGGCGGCGGGCCGGTCGTGGCCTACCAGCAGCGTGGCAGCGCGCCGCACACGCTCGCTGCACTGGGTGACGGCAACACGCGCATTCCCCTTGTAGTGCTGGTAGACGGCGGCACGGCGAGTGCCGCCGAGATCGTCGCCGGCGCGCTGCAGGACCGCGGGCGGGCGGTTATCGTCGGGTCAACGACCTTCGGCAAGGGCAGCGTGCAGGCGCCGAGCCAGCTCTCTGACGGGTCGGCGATCGAGCTGACCGTGGGGCACTACCTCACGCCGTCCGGGCGGTCCCTCGACGGCGTCGGCATCAAGCCCGACGTCCTGGTCCCGGCCGGGTCCTCGGACGCGGTGCTCGACGATCGCGCCCTCGAGGTGCTGTCCGGCATGACGGCCGATGCGGGAACGGCCGGCCGTGGTTAAGGAGACCGGCCGCAAGCTGATCGCGCAGAACAAGAAGGCTCGACACGACTACGCGATCGACGACGTGGTCGAGGCGGGCCTCGTGCTGCTCGGCACCGAGGTCAAGTCGCTGCGCGAGGGTCGCGCCTCGCTCACCGACGCCTACGGCAGGGTGCGCGATGGCGAGATCTGGCTCGAGGGGCTGCACATCCCGGAGTACACGCAAGGCACCTGGACCAACCACGAACCGCGGCGGACCCGCAAGCTGCTGCTTCATCGCAAGGAGATCAACCGCCTGATCGGCAAGACCAAGGAGAGCGGCCTCACCCTCGTACCGCTGTCGCTGTACTTCAAGGACGGCAAGGCCAAGGTCGAGATCGCGCTCGCCCGAGGCAAGCGGAGCTACGACAAGCGGCAGACGCTCGCCGCGCGGGACGCCGCAAGGGAGATCGAACGCTCGGCCGGCCGCCGAGCCAAAGGTCGCGAGTGAACGACGACGAGCTGCCGGCGTTCTGGCAGCGCCTCGGGCTCCCCGGCCTGATCGATGTCCACGTGCACTTCATGCCCGACCGTGTGCAGCAGAAGGTCTGGGCGTACTTCGACCGGGTGGGTCAGCTCACCGGCAAGGACTGGCCGGTCCACTACCGGCTCAGCGAAGCCGAGCGGCTCGACCGGCTCAGGGGCTTCGGCGTCCGTGCGTTCCCCTCGTTGCTCTACGCACACAAGCCCGGGATGGCGTCGTGGCTCAACGAATGGGCGCGCGACTTTGCCGCTGCCAATCCGGACGTGATCCAGACCGCGACAATGTTTCCGGAACCCGGCGTCGCGCGATACGTCGAGGCCGCGATCGACGCCGGCGCGCGGATCTTCAAGGTCCACGTCCAGGTGGGCGGCTTCGACCCGCGCGACCCGCTGCTTGACCCGGCGTGGGGGCTGCTCGCCGATACGTCGACTCCGGTGGTCGTGCATGCCGGTAGCGGTCCGACTCCTGGCGCTTTCACCGGCCCCGGACCGATCGGCGAGGTGCTGGCGAGACACCCCTCACTGGCGATGATCGCCGCGCACATGGGCATGCCGGAGTACGCCGAGTTCATCGGCTTCGCCGAGCGATACGACAACGTGCGACTCGACACGACGATGTGCTTCACGGACTTCATCGACCACGAGTTCCCGCTGGCCGAACTCGGTCCGCGGCTGGTTGCGCTCCAGGGCAAGATCCTGCTCGGAACGGATTTCCCTACGATCCCGCACCCGGTCGCCCATCAGGTCGAGGCCCTCGCGCGACTCGACCTCGGCGATGCGTGGCTGCGCGACGTTCTCTGGCACAACGCGGCACAACTGTTCGGCGTCACGACCTGACGAGTCGCGCGATCGCCTCGTGAGCTTCCCGCAGCTTGGCCTCCGCGTCGCTCCCGCCGCCCGCCAGCGCGTCCCGGACACAGTGGCCCAGGTGGTCCTCGAGCAGGCCGAGCGCGACCGCCTGGAGGGCCTTCGTCGCCGCAGCGACCTGAGTGAGGACGTCGATGCAGTAGGCGTCCTCGTCGACCATTCGCGCGATGCCGCGCACCTGTCCCTCGATCCGCCTCAGCCTTCGCTGGTAGGCGCCCTTGTCATCGCTGTAGCCCGGTGTGGCACTCACGTCGTACTCCTTGCCTGGAAACGGTCGCGACAGTGCGGCGAGCAGAAGTACACGCGGTCGGGGACATCGCCCAGCACTGCGCCTGGATTGGCGCGCTCGACCTGCATGCCGCACACCGGGTCGATGGCATGGGCATCGCTCGTGGCCTGCTGGTGCACCCAGAGGAGCACGACGAACAGCAGAAGGAACGCGATGTTGAGATACGTCGTGTGGTCCCACGCGATCCGCTGCTCGGCGATCACCGTCGGACGATCGGCCGGGACACCACCGACCGCACGGAAGATCAGCTCGGTGAGCAGTCCGGCGACCGACATCGAAAACCAGAAGACCGCGAGCAGGCGTGCGGTGATGCGGCCGCCGTACATCTTTCGATAGATCACGAGCAGCGGAGCCGAGATCAGGTCGGCGAAGACGAACGCGACAACCCCTCCGAAGCTGACGCCGTGCTGCCACAAGGCGGCGGCGAGTGGCACGTTGCCGATCGAACAGACGAAGCTGACGATGGCGACGGCCGGACCGACGATCGCGTTCTCGACCGTCGTCAGTCCGCCGTGGCCGTGGATGAAGACCGCGTTCCAGACGTCTGTGCTGACCGCCACGGCGAGGAAGCCGGCGACCACGAAGCCGATCACGATCTCGCGGCGCAGCATCTTCAGGTCCGCGATCGTGTAGCCGGCCGCAGCGTTCCATCGAGCGCGGTCACGGAGGCGCTCTCGGATGGTGGTCCCGTCATCGTCCGCGCTGGTCGTCTCCTCGTCGCGGACCGCCGACACGATGTGGTCCGGCAGGACGCGGGGGAGCAGCACGGCGAGCAATGCGATCATGATCGCCCCGCCGACGAACTCCGCTGCCGCGAACTGCCAGCCGATGAGCAGCCAGAGCACGAGGCCGAGCTCGACGACGAGGTTCGTCGAGGCAACCATGAAGACCGTCGCGGCGGTGAAGTCTGCGCCGCGGTTGAACAGCGACCGTGCCAGTGCGCTCGCGGCGTACGAGCAGGACGAGCTGGCGGCGCCGAGGAGCGAGGTGCGCACGATCGTCGCCGCCCGATGATTCCCCATCACCCGCTGCATCTGTCGGCGGGACACGAACGCCTGCACCGCTCCTGCCAGGGTGAACCCGAGGATCAGTGCCCAGAGCGTCTGCCAGAACATGAAGAACGCCTCGCCGAGGCTGTCCCACACCTGATCCATCCTGCCAGGATACCCCCCGTGGGTATTACTCGATGATTTCTCGTTCGCCAGACAGCGCCTACCGCTCGCTTTAGGGTCAGACCGGAACCACTTGATCGAGGACTGATCGGTGGGCAGCAAGCATGCGCCCACCGAGGTAGGAGGGCACTGTGATGACCAGAGGTCGCACCACGCTGCGGGTGGCGATGATCACTGCGATCGGCGCGTCGATCGGCGCGGGAGCGCTGGCGCCAACGACGGCCGGTGCCCGCGCCGGAGTCACGCCGCATCGGGCGACGGTCGGCATTCATTACGCCGTGCCGACCAGGGCCTGTGATGCCGCAACGGCAGGACATGCGGCATGCGACGCGATCATCGCGAAGCCGGCTTCGGCCTCGACCGACGGTGCCCGGGCCTACCACGTAGGTGCCGCGTTCACGGCCGGCCCAGCCGGCGGCTACACGCCTGGCGCGCTCGCCACGGCGTACAACGTCAATGCTGACTCGACCGTCGGCGGCACGCAGACGGTAGGCATCGTCGACGCCTACGACAACCCGAACGCGCTGGCGAACCTCAACGCCTTTGATTCCCACTACGGCCTTCCCGCCGAGACGGCGAGCTCGCTGCAGATCGTCAACCAGAACGGCGCGACGTCGCCGCTGCCGGCAGGTGACAGTGGATGGGGCTTGGAGATCTCACTCGACCTCGACGCCGTCCGTGGCCTGTGTCACCAGTGCAAGATCATCCTCGTAGAGACCAACACGAACTCGTTCGCGAACCTCGCGGCCGGCGTGCAGACCGCCATCGACCTCGGCGCCGACATCGTCAGCAACTCCTACGGCGGCCGTGAGGTGGCGACGACCTCAGCTTCTGACGCCGCAGCGTTCAACTCGCTGTTCAGCCACCCCGGCACCGCTGTCCTGGTATCGACGGGTGACGACGGGTGGCGGGACTTCGACCACATCAACCCGGCCTCCTGGAGCTACGCGAGTGACGGGCCTCAGCTGCCGTCGTCGTTGCCGGGCTCGATCGCTGTCGGTGGAACCACACTGTCGCTCGACGCGAGCAACCAGCGCACGAGCGAGACCGTGTGGAACCGCAACGGGCTTGACGACACAACGGGCTGGAACAACTTCTCGGCGGCTGGCGCCGGTGGCGGCGGCTGCAGCCGGCTGTACTCCGCCGCTCCTTGGCAGACATCGGTCACGGGCTGGGGCGCAACCGGCTGCGGCACCAAGCGCCTTGCGGCCGACGTCTCGGCGATCGCAGATCCGTACCTGGGTTACGACATCTACGACACCTACGGCTACGGCGGCTGGCTGAAGATCGGTGGTACGTCGCTCGCGACACCGGTCGTCGCCGCCATGTGGGCGCTTGCCGGCGGCCCAGGCGGCAGCCTGTACCCGGCGACCACCCTTTATGACCGGTTCGCGTCGAGCAGCTCGAACTTCTACGACGTGACCTCCGGCGGTAACTCGTACTGCGGCGGAGACGCGCCGGCGAACTGCGCGGCGAACGGACCTCTACACGGGGAGGCGGGCGGCAGCGCCAACCCGAACGGCTCGGTCTACAAGACCGTGGACTGCTCGTTCGCGCCGTACCCCAGCATCGACGGCACCGTACGGGCCAACAACAAGGAGTGCAACGCGACAACGGGTTATGACGGCCCAACCGGTGTAGGCGTCCCCAATGGCGTGACGGCCCTCACCGCGATTCACCCCAAGGTGACGATCACGAAGCCCTCGACCATCGCGCTGCACCAACCCGCGAAGTTCACCACGAAGTTCGCGAGCTCCCTGGGCGGCGAGTCGACCTCGTCGTACAGCTGGAAGTGGGGCGACGGATCGGCAACATCGTCAGGCAAGTCTCCCAGCCACGCGTACGCGAAAGCCGGTACCTACACCGTCTCGGTGCTGGTGCTCGACGGCTACGGCCGCACCACCGGTGCAGCGACGTCGATCACCGTCGGTGAGAAGCCGTCGGTGACAGCCCACGGACCGTCGTCGCTCAACGTCAAGCAGAAGGGCAAGTTCAAGGCCTCGGGCAGCGACCCCAACACCGGCGGGTCGATCGCGAAGTTCAAGTGGAAGTTCGGCGACGGCTCAGGGGCCAGCGGACCGAAGGTGAAGCACGCCTTCGCCCACAAGGGCACGTACACGGTGAAGGTCACCGCGATCGACAACACCGGGGTCAAGGCCAGCAAGAAATTGACGGTGAAGGTCACCTAGTCGAGCGGGTAGCGTGGAAGGGCAACACCAAACCAACCCAACCAGGGGGTGAACGGTTTCGACTTCGGATGTCGATTCATGAGAAGCGGGCTGAGGATGTCGCGTGAACTCATTAATCCACCGCGGCAAAAAGATAAATGCCGATAACAACCGGCTCGCTCTCGCTGCTTGATTAAGTAGCGAAGCTGTCAGCCTAGGGGCGCCTCCGCTCTAGGACCTGGCATCGATAGGAGGCTCAACCGACGGGTCCGGTCACGGGACCCCGAGGGAAACTAAACAGTGACTGAGCCTGCAGCGAGGTGCCTGTGCCATCGCTGGGGCCGAGAAAACTGCAGCAGGCTGCGCCCGGAGAAGTCGTGATGACACACCGAAGGACCCGGGTTCGATTCCCGGCACCTCCACTCACTCAGTGACCACAACCCGCCGAGGCACCGTCGACGGTTTGTGGGTCGCGCGTACCGTTCCCGCGGCGCTAGCTACTCACCACCGGCCGCTGCGATGCTGGGTCGATGCGTGCCTACGAAGAGCTCTTGTACGACGTCGCCGCTGGCGTCTTGACCATCACGCTCAACCGGCCCGACGCGCTGAACGCGCTGACGCCGACGATGTGCGTTGAGCTGGTGGATGCTCTCGGTCGCGCCGGTGAGGACGACGACGTACGGGTCGTTCTGGTGACCGGAGCCGGTCGGGCGTTCTGTGCGGGCGCCGACCTGTCGAGCGGCGGTGGCACCTTCGACTACGCCAAGCGCGGTCAGGTCGAAGAGGCCGGGCGCGACGGCGGCGGCCTGATCAGCCTCGCCGTATACGAGTGCCCGAAGCCGGTGATCGCTGTCATCAACGGTCCGGCCGTCGGGGTGGGCATCACGATGACGTTGCCGATGGACCTCCGCATTGCAGCCGACACCGCCAAGTTCGGCTTCGTGTTCACGCGTCGCGGCATCGTCCCTGAAGCTGCCTCGTCGTGGTTCCTGCCTCGGGTGGTGGGGATCAGCCAGGCCGCAGAGTGGTTCTACTCCGGCCGCGTGTTTCGGGCGGATGAGGCGTTGGCGGGGGGACTGGTCCGTAGCGTTCATCCATCGGAGGACTTGATGGGTGCTGCGATGGCAGTGGCGCGCGAGATCGCAGACAACACCTCTGCCATCAGCGTGGCTCTCGCGCGCCAGATGATGTGGCGTGGATTGACGTATCCGACGCCGTACCAGTCACACATCGTCGACTCGCGAGCCATCTGGCTCACGGGGAAGACGCCGGACGCGATCGAGGGCGTTACGTCATTCCTCGACAAGCGGCCACCGGCCTTCACCGGCAAGGTGAGCTCGGATCTCCCCGCCGCCTTCGATCCGCCCTTCCCCAGCTGGGCGGCTGGTCTCCCACACGGGGAGCCGTGGTCGTCCGCCTCGCCGGGCGTTGACCCAGCAGGAGACGACAAGGGCGTGCTCAGGTTCACCATCGATGTAGACGGCGAGCGGTTCGCTGCCTACCAGTACGCCCCAGGCGGCTGGAACTACGAATGGCTGACCGGCCCGAACCCCGGCTATGGCTTTGGCTGGTCAGGCCCGCCCGCCCAGAACGAGGACGACCACAGAGAGACACTCCGTAGCTTCCTCCGTGGGATCGACCCGCGCACCGGCTACCTCGCCGACGACGACGCCGCCAGCTGAACAAACGGCACATTTGCGTCAACCAATCGCCTTCGTGGCGCGTCGAGCCTTCTGAGGAGGTACTCCGATGGGTCGACGAGGAACGCGCGCCGCGATTGCGGTGCTTTGGGTGTCAAGTCTGGTGATCGGCGCGACATCAGCTGCCGCCCACCCGGCCGCAGGGCCATCCATCCATTCGGGTAAGCACGTCCCGATGTGCCACGGGCATCCCGCCGACATCGTCGGGACGAAGCACCGCGACAACATCTTGGCGAGCGGCGAGCAGGTCGTGGTTGCGCGCGGCGGTAACGACTACATCCATGGCGCGGGTTCGTTCATCTGCGCGGGCCGTGGCGACGATCGTGTCGTCGAGTCAGAGGGAACCGCGAGCGCCGTACAGACCATCTACGGGGGACGGGGCGACGACCGGCTCATGGGCGGCGGAAAGGACGACCGACTCGACGGTGGTGCAGGCAATGACGTACTCGACGGGGGCACCAGCAACGACATCTTGTTCGGCGGGGCGGCCGTGACATCGAGCGGGGAGGAGCGCACCGTTCGGGCGTCGCCGGAAACAACGACACGGGCGATGAGTTCTATGTGGATCCGGGGCATGATCGGCTGGTCGGAGGCGAGCCGACCGCCGCCGGCCTGTCGCTCGACACGATCGTTTTCGACTGGGGGCCACGGGCGACGGCGAAGGCCTCCGGCGCGACTGTCAACCTCCGGACCGGACTGGCTGTGAGTGCGTACTCCGGCCACGACACCCTCAAAAACATCACCGGGGTCGACGGAACGCCATATGCCGACGTGATCACGGGTAGCAGGCGGCCCAACCTGATCTATGGACAGGGCGGTGACGACCGGATCAAGGGACTGCGTGGAGACGACACGTTGTACGGCGGTGACGGCCACGATCGGATCAACGGTGGCAACGGCTCTGACCAATGTGTTGGTGAGCACGTGAGCCACTGCGAGATGTAGGCCGTCCGCGGCGTCTTACCCACCCCGCGCAGGGGTAGGACCCTCTCGGTGACCCTCGGCTTCGTGCAAGTCCGCGGCGCGAGCGAAAACAACCTCAAACGGATCGACGTCGACATCCCGCGCGACGCGCTGGTCGTCTTCACCGGCGTATCCGGTTCGGGAAAGTCCTCGCTTGCCTTCGGAACCATCTACGCCGAGGCGCAGCGGCGGTACTTCGAGTCAGTCGCGCCGTACGCGCGTCGCCTCCTGCAACAGGTGGGGGCGCCGCATGTGGAGGAGATAGCGGGCCTACCGCCGGCGGTGGCCCTCCAGCAGCGGCGGAGCGCACCGACCAGCCGGTCCAGCGTCGGAACGCTGACGACGGTGTCGAACCTGCTGCGGATGCTCTACTCGCGGGCCGGAACCTACCCACCAGGAGCTCCCAGGCTCGAAGCGGAAGCCTTCTCGCCGAACACGGTGGCCGGAGCGTGCCCGGAGTGCCACGGCCTCGGCCAGGTCCACGACGTGACCGAGGCGCTGATGGTGCCGGACCCCTCCCTGAGCATCCGCGAGGGTGCCATCGCGGCGTGGCCGGGGGCGTGGCAGGGCGCGAACCTGCGCAGCATCGTCTCGGGCCTGGGCATCGATGTGGACACCCCCTGGCGAAAGCTCAAGAAGCGGGACCGGGACTGGTTGTTGTGGACCGACGAGCAGCCGTCCGTCCTCATCAAGCCTGAGCGGGATCGCGTCGACTACGGCTACTACGGCAAGTTCTGGTCGGCTCGCAAGCACATCAGGCACGTCCTCGCCGACTCGAAGAGCCAGCAGATGCGTGACCGGGCGCTGCGCTTCGTCGAGGCGACGACCTGCCCGCTGTGCGGCGGGTCAGGGCTGCGCCATGAGGCGCTGGCCGTGACGTTTGCCGGCCGGTCGATCGCGGAGGTCAACGCCCTGCCACTCGGGAAGGTCATCGACGTGCTCCGTCCAGCCGCGGCAGCGGACCCCGACGGCGAGGTCACGGAACAGGTGGCGGCGCGCCTGGCGGTCGACATCGTGGGGCGGCTGGAGGTGCTGGTGGATCTGGGCCTCAGCTACCTCAGCCTCGGCCGCGCGACGACCACTTTGTCTCCGGGCGAGACGCAACGACTACGGATCGCCACGCAGCTGCGCTCGGGACTCTTCGGCGTCGTGTACGTCCTCGATGAGCCTTCCGCTGGACTGCACCCCGCGGACGCCGTACCGCTGTTGGCCGTCCTCGAGCGGCTCAAGGAAGGCGGCAACTCGCTGTTCGTCGTCGAGCACGACCTCGACGTCATCCGGCGCGCCGACTGGGTGGTCGACATCGGCCCTGGCGCGGGGGAGTCGGGAGGGGAGGTGCTCTACAGCGGGCCGGTGGCCGGCCTGGAAAAGGTGGTGCGCTCCGACACCTCCCGCTACCTGTTCGGTCGCGCCGAGGAGATTCGATGCCGCCGTCGGGAACCGCAGGGTTGGCTGAAACTGCGCGGGGTCAGTCGGCACAACCTGCACAACCTCGACGTAGACCTGCCCCTGTGCGTGCTCACCGCTGTCACCGGTGTGAGCGGATCGGGGAAGTCGACCCTCGTCACCCAGGTGCTCTCCGACATCGTCGGGCGGTGGGTAGGTGCGGCGCCGGACGACGAGG
>JAFAZI010000158.1 GCA_019239875.1 Frankiaceae bacterium | reverse complement strand
TCGAGTTCAAGCAGATCATCGGGCGCGGAACGCGCGTCCGCGACGACTATGGCAAGTTGTACTTCAACATCCTGGACTACACCGGCTCGGCCAACACACTCTTCGCCGATCCGACGTTCGACGGTGACCCCGTGGTCGTCTTGGAGGAGGAGACCGACGAGGAGGGCAAGACCATCCGGCGAGCGCTGATCGAACAGCACGAGGACGTGCCTGAGAACGGCACCGCCACCATCGGCGACGAGTCAGAAGGCGATCATCGCAAGTTCTACTTCGATAGGGGCTCGGTCGAGATCGTCGCGCACCTCGTCTATGAGCTCGATCCTGATGGGAAGCAGCTACGAGTCGTCAAGTTCACCGAGTACACCGCCGAGCGAGTACGGACCCTCTTCCCGTCCGCTGCCGGGCTGCGGTCGCAATGGGCCGACCCCGAGCAGCGGAAGCTCATCATCGCCAGCCTCGAAGAGCGCGGTATCAGCTTCGATGAGCTCGCCGCCGCGGCCGGGCACCCCGAGGCCGATCCGTTCGACCTGCTGTGTCACGTGGCCTTCAACGCCCCACTGCGCACCCGTCGCGAGCGGGCGGACCGGCTGCGGAAGGAGCAGACCGACTTCTTCGAGCGATACGGACCGGAAGCCAAGGCAGTCCTGAGCGACTTGCTCGACAAGTACACCGAATACGGGACCGCCCAGTTCATCCTGCCCGATGCCTTGAAGGTGCCGCCGATCTCCGAGCGAGGCAACGTCCGCGAGATCGCCACCTACTTCGGCGGCGGCGAGCAGCTCCGGCAGGCCGTCAACCAGCTCCAGACGCTGTTGTACGCTGCCTGACGGACTGAGCATGGCGCCAGCTTTCACCGCGGGGCTACGCTCACCAGGTGCTCAGGCGCGACGGCTTTGTCTGCCGCTACTGCGGGCTGGATGGGACGGTCTGGCCGAACTGGCTCTATCTCTCATGGGATCACCTCCTTCCGCCTCGCCATCCCCTCCGAGATGATCCCGCCTACATCGTCGCCGCCTGTCGCTTCTGCAACGAAGCGTGCAATCGCACCTTCTGGGACGTCGAAGGCAAGACGCCCGACGAGCTCGTTGCGCAGAAGCGGCCCTTCGTGCTCGCCGTGCGCGAGCGATACCAAGCCTTCTGGGAAACTGAGGTACACCCGTAGTCGTGGTCACCGTCCGTAAGATCGATCCCACCCTGCCCCTGTTCGACGACGAGGCGGCCCCGCCGGCCAAGCGCCGGCGCACGAGCAAGCCAGCGCCCCAGGTCACGACGGCCCAGCGACTGGCGAGCATCGTCAAGTCCGCGCGGGACATCATGCGCAAGGACAAGGGTCTCAACGGCGACCTGGATCGGCTGCCGATGCTGACCTGGATCATGTTCCTCAAGTTCCTGGACGACATGGAGCAGGTCCGCGAGGAAGAGGCGGTCATCGCCGGCGAGTCGTTCCACCCAGCCATCGATCCACCCTATCGCTGGCGGGACTGGGCAGCGAGGCCAGACGGCATCACTGGCGACGAGCTGATCGCCTTTATCAACAACGAGCGGGCCTGGCGGCCGGACGGGACCGAAGGTGCCGGCCTCTTCGCTTACTTGCGTGGCCTCCAGGGCGCCGACGGCGGCGACCGCCGGGACGTCGTGGCGACGGTCTTCAAGGGCACGGTCAACCGCATGATCAACGGCTACCTGCTGCGCGACGTGATCAACAAAGTCAACGAGATCCACTTCACCAGCAGCGCCGAGATCCACGTCCTGGGCAATCTCTACGAGTCCATGCTCAAGGAGATGCGCGACGCCGCCGGCGACTCAGGCGAGTTCTACACCCCGCGCGCCGTGGTGCGCTTCATGGTCACAGTGCTGGATCCCCGTCTTGGGGAGACGGTCCTCGACCCGGCCTGCGGCACCGGCGGCTTCCTCGTCGAGTCGTTCAAACACCTCGAGCCGCAAGCCCGCACGGTCCAGGACCGCGAGACGCTGCAACGCCGCAGCATCTTCGGCAGCGAGGCCAAGCCGTTGCCCTACCTGCTGGCGCAGATGAACCTGCTCCTGCATGGGCTCGAGTCGCCCCAGATCGACCCCGGCAACAGCCTCCGCTTCCCCCTCCGCGAGATCGGCGACCGCGACCGCGTCGACGTGATCCTCACCAATCCGCCTTTCGGCGGCGAGGAGGAGCGCGGCATCCTGTCCAACTTCCCCGAGGACAAGCAGACCGCCGAGACCGCCCTGCTATTCCTCCAGCTCATCATGCGCAAACTCCGCCGCCACCCCAACCCCGGCCGCGCCGCCGTCGTCGTCCCAAACGGCACACTGTTCGCCGGCGGCGTGGCCGCCCGCATCAAAGAGGAGCTGCTCAAAGACTTCAATCTTCACACCATCGTGCGACTCCCCAACGGTGTCTTCGCGCCCTACACCAGCATCCCCACGAATGTCCTCTTCTTCGACCGCTCGGGCCCCACCCGAGACGTCTGGTATTACGAGCAACCATCCCCCGAGGGCCGCAAGAACTACACGAAAACTGCGCCCATGCAGCTCGAGGAGTTTGCCGACTGCATCACATGGTGGGCCAATCGCCAGGAGAATGACTGCGCCTGGAAGGTGGCGTCCGCCGACCTCATCGCGAATGGCTGCAACCTCGATGTGAAGAACCCGCGCGGACAGCAGGACTTCGAGCATATGCCGCCTGAGCAGCTTGTGAACGACATCCTGGCGAAGGAGCGGCACATCGTAGAGATCATGAGTGAAGTCAAGGCTCTCTTGGCAGCGCTGTGAGCACTCTTCGGCTGCTGAACAACGGCGAGTGGAACAAGTCTCCCACTTTGACTGCTGCCCGTCAAATCTTGATACGCGGCCTTGGCGCCCACTGCCAGAAGGCGTCACTTGGTCAATTGGCAGTTTTCGTAAACGGGACTAACTACGATCCCGGTCAACTGGCCACCGATGGCACGCCGATCATTCGTATCAGCAACATCAGCGACCCTAAGTCCACAGTTCGACCAGGTGACCTTCTTGTATCGTGGTCCGCTTCATTTAAGTCAACTATCTGGCAAGGTCCCACCGGTGTATTGAACCAGCACATCTTCAAGGTCACTGAGCATCCACCGAACGGCCGAGCGTACATTCGCCACGCCATTGAGGCGGTCTTTGACGAAATGCAACGAAAGGTCGTTGGTATCGGTATGATGCACTTGCGGCGGAGCGACTTTATCGGACACGAGGTACCGGTGCCCGATCCGGAGACGCAGCAACTGGTTGGTCGGTTCCTCGACTGGGTGGAGACTGACCATTCTGGTCCCGAGCCCCAGCTTCCGCCAGAGCTCTTTGCGCAGCAGCAGATCGTCTCGCGAGTCCGGAAAGTGATGGCGAGAGTTGAACAGGCGCGTTCGTTGCGCAAAGCTGCGATAGCAGAAGTGGACACGCTGTTGCCGGCACTTGTGGAACAGTTGCTCAGGCGATGGGCGCCTTCCCGCGCGCCACTTCGGCTGTTCTTGCAAGAACCCTTGCTAAATGGCCTATCACTGCCTTCGTTTACCTTAGGGTCGGGCGCGACGTTTGCCAAAGTTGGTTCGGTGAATACTGGTCAATTTGATCCGACAGAAACGAAGCTAGCGAATGTCGTGCTTGGGGCACACTCTCCCTATTGGCTGAAGTGCGGCGATCTTCTCATAAGTCGTGGTAATACCCCGGACCTCGTTGGACGAGCTGCGGTGTATGTCGGCGTGCCCGAGCCTTGTGCGATGCCTGATCTGCTCATCCGCGCCCGTATGGACCCAGACGCGATGAATCCTCACTTTCTGGCGTTGTTCTTCCGAACGCGTGAGGCACGGATGTACATCGAGAGCGTTGCCGCGGGGACTAATCCATCGATGAAGAAGATTTCGCAGCCGAAACTGCTCGGAATGCCCGTACCGAGTGTTTCGCTAGACGTCCAAAAACGGATTCTCTCACATGTAGACTTGATGAACCTGCGGATACAACAACTGCTCGCTGTCCAGTCAGAGACCGGCGTGTGGCTCGACCGGTTGCTGCCGACGGTTCTGGACCGTGCTATGGCGGAGGCACCATAATCTCAACGGCGCACCCTCGAGCCGCAGCGAGCGCAGCTGGAGCACAGGGCAGCCGAGCAGAGCGTGCAACAGGACCGCCTGGCCGAGCGGTCCGAGGTCTGCGCACGCGTAGCCGCCAACCTGGATCACCTCACCTGCGAACAGAAGCGCCTCGCCTTAGAAGCGTTTGATATTCAAGTGCGAGTATGGAAGAATACTCACAAGCCGCGATACGAAGTGCGACCAGGCAGGGTATTTACTGACTGGGTTGTGTCCCATACAGTTCTAGGTACTGACGATAGTTTTCGTAGATGTGCTGGACGTAGGGGTAGGTTTCGGTGAAGGGGATGGCTTCGGCGAAGGTGTCGATGTCGGCTTGGCCGGCGGCCAGGAGCCAGCCGTCGACGCTGATGGTGCCGGCGTTGTAGGCGGCTAGGGCGGGGAAGAGGCGCTGGTCGTAGCGGGCCAGGCGTTGGCCGAAGGTGAAGGCGCCCAGATGGATGCTGGTGCTGGGCTGGTAGAGCTCGGCGGCGACGAAGTTGTACAGGCCCAGGGCGCGGGCGGCGTCGTAGGCGGTGCTGGCGACCAGTTGGCTCAGG
>JAFAZI010000105.1 GCA_019239875.1 Frankiaceae bacterium | reverse complement strand
GCATGGCCCACCGGTGCGTCCGGCCCGACAGCCATGGCCCATCACTGCCGGCCTTACGAGGCGCATGGCCCACCGGTGCGTCCGGCCCGACAGCCATGGCCCATCCTTCCGGCGTTGCGGAGCGCATGGCCCATCACTGCAGGCTCTGGGAGGCGCATGGCCCACCGGTGCGTGATTCAAGAGGCGCATGGCCCACCGGTGCGTCCGGCCCGACAGCCATGGCCCATCACTGCCGGCGTTGAGGAGTGCATAAATCGTCGCGGCGACGGGGGGCGCCGCGAGGCCGAGCCGGCCTACCCGAGAGCGACCAGCGAGGCGTGGTCGTCGGTCGGCAGCTCGCCGTCGACGGTCGCCATGACGGACATCTCGGTGAGGGTGGCCCGCCCGCCGATCACGGTCGCGAAGGACGTGTCGGCGGCGTCGCGACCGGTGGCGATCCGCACGAGCGACTGCCGCGGCGCGAGCCGGGTCGCGTCGTAGACCCACCAGCCGTCGTCGTGCCACGCCTCGAACACAGCATGGAAGTCCATCGGGTCGAGACCGGGGGCGAAGACGGCGGCGAACCGGGCCGGGATGTCGAGCGCCCGGCACAGCAGGATGCCGAGGTGCGCGAAGTCGCGACAGACGCCCTGTCCGGTCAGCAGCGTGTGTTCAGCGGAGTCGTGCACATCGGTCGAGCCCGCGACGTAGCCGATCCGGTCGTGGATCCAGGACGCGATCGCCGCGGCCTGCGCGCCGGCTCCGTCGATGGCGCCGAACTCCGCGGCCGCGATGCCGCCGACATGGTCCGACGGGCAGTAGCGGCTGGGCCTGGCCAGCTCGAGCCGCTCGAGTGCAGGGCTGCCGTGCCGCGGCACCAACGGCTGCGGATCGTCGATCACGGCGACGGTGGCGCGGTAGTGGATCGACAGCTGGCCGGTTGCGGAGTCGACGACGTCGAGCCGGCCGCCGTACTCCGCGTCGAGAATCTCCACGCTGGCCTGCGGTGAGCCGTCGAGCCGCACCTCGAACGTCTCGTCCTCGACCTGGTGACCGGTGAGTGAGGGGCGCACCTGCGCGACGATGCGAGTCGCCGCAGCGACATCGAACTCCATGACCGCACTCAACGTGCGCCGGGCGGAGGAGGACATCCTTCAACTGTGCCCGAGATCATCGGAGACCTACCATCACTGCGATGAGCGAGACGGATGACGTGGTCGCCCTGTGGCGGCTGCAGGCGACGTACGCCGACATCGTGACGCGCCGCGCGTGGCCCGATCTGAACACCGTGTTCCGGCCGGACGTGACGATTGAGCTCGACACGATGACCTCCGACCTTCGGCGATTCATCGGGCCGGACCAGTTCGTCGACTTCGTGAGCGCGGCAACCGACCGGTTCGACCACTTCGAGTTCGTGATCCTCAACACCGTGGTCGAGGTGACCGGCGCCGACTCGGCCAATGGGCGCATCTTCATGAGCGAGATCCGTCGCGAGGCGGCGACTGGTGACTGGTCGACGGCATACGGGCTGTACCAGGACCGGTATGTGCGGGTGGACAACCAGTGGTGGTTCACCAACCGTCGCTACCGCTCTCTCGCACGCACGGGTGTGGACGGCGGCGTCTTCGGAGTCCCAGACGGCCTCGAACTCTTCACTCGGTAGCGAAGTCGTGAGAGGTTCGGGCCCGAGGCGCACTTGACGGGGTGCGCCCGGATCGGAAAGGAACCTCATGCTGGGAAGTTCTCGACGCCGCCCCACGGCGGCGATTGTCATTGCGGGTCTGTCGATCGCGGTCGCGATCGGCGGTACGGCGACCGCCGCCAGCCGCGGTGGCCACAGCGGCAACAAGCTGATCAAGAAGCACTCGTTGTCCGGCAACCGGCTGAAGAACAACACGGTGACGGGCAAGCAGGTCAAGGAGAGCAGCCTCAAGCAGGTGCCGAACGCAGCGACGGTCAACGGCATCCGCGTCGTCAACATCCGGAAACTTCTTCCGGCGGACACCAGCGTCACCACCGACGCCTTTCAGGTGGGTGCTCTCACCTTCGACTTCGACTGCGACAAGGACGGCGAGCCCACCCTCACCGTGAACGCCGCAACCGGCTCCGCCATCCGATCCACGTCCATCAGCACCGGCAACGGCGCGGAGAGCACCGGGTCGTCGCAGCATGACGTGACCAGCCCGCTCGAGGTCTTCAGCACGGACGACTTGCGTGGGTCGCTCACCGTGCACGCCGTCATTCCGGGCGGCGCGTTCGCGGACTTCGACGGAATCATCGACGACGCCAACACGCTGGGCAACCTCGACGGCTGCATGCTCGAAGGCAACGTCATCGTCCGCTGACCCTCGGGGATGGTGCGGGCCTGGTCGATTCTGACTACGGCTGGGCTCGCATCATCACCATTCGCTGGTCGATTGCGCCCGATTTGAACGGCCGCGCCCGATCGGTCCTCCCCCGCTGGGAGTAGTAACTCTCCGTAGTGGCACTCCGATGACAGATTATGAGCACTCACCTGAAGCAGCACCGTGAGGAGCTCGTCAGGGTCATCGTCTTGCCCACGGACCCTGAACTCGGCGAGATCACCGACGGATCGTCCTGGTACATCTGGGAACCACCCGAGATCGACGGCGCCCGCGCAGTCATCACGCTGGGATAGCGACCCCACGTGACCGTCTCCGCGATTTGACGACGCCACGCCGATCCCCCACGGCGTGGCGTCGTCGGATCGCGGTCAGGCGGCTCGCTCAGGTCACCGTCGCGCCGGTCGAGCCGGTCACGCTGTCGAGCGCTGCAGTGATGTTCGCAGTGCCCGGGGCGACGGCGTAGAGCAAGCCCTGCTCGCCACTCGCGTTCGACACGCTCGCGACTGACTCTGCGTCCGAGGACCACACAACCTGGCTGGTCAGGTCCTGCGTGCTGGCATCCGTGAAGATGCCGGTGGCCCTGAGGTGTCGGGTGGTGCCCGCGGCTGTCGAGGAGTTCGCCGGTGTGACGCGCAGCCGCTTCAACGTCGCCGCCGTCACCGTCACCGTGGTGCTGCCCTGGACACCGCCGACCGTCGCGGTCACTGTCGTCGAGCCGACGCCGACCCCGGTCACGGTGCCCTTCTTCGGCGAGTCATCGGACACCGACACGGTGCTCGGGTCTGCGGAGCTCCAGGACACCTGGCTCCACAGCGGCCCGGTGTGGCCGTCGGAGTAGGTGCCAGTGGCGACCACCCGAGTCGTGGTGCCCTTGGCGATCGACGGGTTCGCGGGCGAGAGCGAGATCGACCGCAGTTCTGCGTTGCTCACGGTGACCGTGTGCGTACCGTCGATCTTTCCGCTGCGGGCATGCACGGTCGTCTCGCCCGAGTGCATCCCGGTCACGACGCCTTGGCTACCTGAGGCGTTCGACATCAGCGCGGCCGGGTTGCCGGTCGACGGCGACCACGTGACCTGGGTGGTCATGTCCAACATGCTGCCGTCGGAGAACGTGCCGGTCGCGATCAGCTGGCGCTGGTCACCCTTGGCAAGCGATGCCACAACCGAGTGCGGTGAGGCGCCGTTGGTGATCAGCGATCCGTCGGTGACGACCAGGCCGGTCAGGACTGCCGGGGTCACCGACAGGTGGGTGTAGCCACTGACCGAACCGAGCGTCGCGGTGATTCTCGCGCCGCCCGTGGCCAGGCCCTGGGCCAGTCCTTCCGAGCCCGCCGCGTTCGAGACGGAGGCGTACGACGGGCGGCTCGACGTCCAGGTCACGTTGTTGGTGAGGTCCTGGGTCGACGCGTCGCTGAACGTGCCGGTCGCGGTGAACTGCCGCGAGAGGCCGACCGGCAGCTTCGCGAACGGTGGCGTCACTGCGATCGACTGCAGCGTGGCAGCGGTGACCTCGACCGAAGCGTCTCCGGACTTGCCGGAGTACGCCGCCGACACTGTCGACGTGCCGACTCCGGCGGCAGTTGCCAGCCCGGTGGTGTCGACCGTCACGGCATCGGTGTTTGTCGACGACCACGTTGCCGAGCTCGTGACGTCCTGCGTCGTACCGTCGCTGAAGTGCCCGGTAGCGGAGAACTGTTGTTGCGTCCCCTTCGCCATCGACGCGGGCGAGGGTGACACGGTGACGCTGGAGAGCGCCGCGGCCGTGACGGTAACGCCCGTCGAACCCGTCTTGCCGCCGTAGGAGGCGACGACGTTGGTGCTTCCCTCGCCGGCGCCGGTGAGCAGGCCACTCGAGTCGATCGTCGCCGTGGCGAGGTCGTCGGTGCTCCACGTGACCGCAGAGGTCAGATCCTCGGTGTCGCCGGTCGAGTAGTTGCCGGTCGCCGTGTACTGCTGCGTCGTGCCCTTCGCAACCGAGGCGTTCGCCGGCGTAACCGAGATCGAGGTCAGCGTGCCGTGGGTGACCGTGACCGGCGTGCTGCCATCGACACCGCGAAGCGACGCCGTGATGGTTGCGCCGCCTGCTGAGGCACCCGTGACCTTGCCCGCGTCCGCGAGGTCGCTGCCGACGGTGGCGTTCGAGGAGTCGGAGCTCCAGTGCGCCAGCCCCGTCACGTCCTGCGTCGTGGCGTCGGTGTAGGTCGCCGTCGCCGTCAGCTGCTGCGACGTCCCCTTCACGATCGTCGGCGAGGCGGGCGTGACGCTGATCGACGACACCGCCGGACCGGCCGGGATGATCTGCGCGGTCGACCCGCTCTGGTTGAAGTGGTGCAGGAGCAGTACGCCGAGGCCGTGCTGCGCCGCGTAGTACGACGGGTTCCAGGCAACGGGGACCCCGTCGCCCGGGAGGTCCCGATACAGGGTGTTGTTGGCGCCGTTCGAGAAGTCGAGGCCAGGGTGCGCTAGGTCGACGACGTGAATCGGCGATTCCTCGCCCTTGGTCCCCCCGTGCCACGTGACGGTCTGGTAGCGAAGATTCTTCGTTGCACCCGTCAGACCAATCGATGCCAGCGTGGTGCCCATGGTCATGACGTCGCTGTTGAACAGCGCCGTCGGAACGCTGCCGTCGCGGTTGTTGAGGTAGTTGGCGTAGGTCACCACGCCGGTGCCTGTGTTGTACAAGCCCGTTACATAGACGTCGGTCGGGAGGGAGCTCGTAGTGGTATACCGCGTGTTGAACAGGATGTATTTGTAGATGCCGGTGTTGTTCGGGTCGAGGTAGACCTCGAGATCAGCCTCTTGATACCCCGGCATCGCATGCTGGCCGTAGGTGTTGATCCCAAAGATGACTTGCGAGGTCGTCGCCGCCAGACCGGTCGCCCGAAGGTCGACGTTGGCTGGCACCGACGGGTCGCGCGGGCTGGTGTCCATCAGCTGCAGCGGCGTGACGTTCGACAGCTCACCGTCGCTCGTGTTCACGCCGGTGCCTGACAGGAGAATTCCGCCCCCGCCCGGGTTGGCGTCCGGGAACGCCAGCTGAGTCGCGGGCGTCGACATGTTCGACGCGGGCCGGACAACCGCCAGGTAGGCCACGTGCAGCGGCACGCCGGACGTGCCGTTCTCCGGCGTGAGCGTCACCAGCCCGGCGCTCTCCGAGAGCTTCTGCCGGAACAGGTTGCTGTCTGTCTGCTTCAGGTCGAGGTTCGGGTCCGTGGCGTTGGTCATCGCCGAGCCGACCGCGGTCAGCAGCACCGGGACCGTCACCGAGCCGTGCGCCGGCACGATGATGTGGTTGCCGTCCGGGAAGCTGTAGCTCACCCCGGGCACGGGGGTCGTCTGGTCGATCCCTAGCTGGTACGACGCATCGCTGTCGCCGTTGTTCACGACTTTCAGGGTGCGGGTCGCAGTCTGCGTGCCGAGGACCTGGACCGACCCGTAGGAGAGGCTCACAGATCCAGGGACATCGGTGTCGTAGGCGACGACGTCGGACTGCAACGCGTTCGGGATGTCCATCCGGCCGCTGCCCTGGCGGACCGGTGAGATCCGTGCGCCGGTGCCGGACCGGCCGTAGGTGAGCTCAGCGTCGGCAGTGTTCATGACGAGCGCCTTGAGCTCCTCGGGCGACCACGACGGGTGCCGCTCGGCGAGCAATGCCATCGCGCCCGCGACGTGCGGCGCGGCCATCGACGTGCCGTTGTACGAGATGCCCTTGGTGCCGGTCCCGAATGCGGCGGACCACACGGTGTCGCCAGGCGCGCTGAGGTCGGGCTTCAGGCTGTTGGTGGCGACCGTCGGGCCGCGCGAGCTGTAGCTGGCAACGGTGTCGGTGCGGCCGGCGTCATTGATCTGACCCGCCTTGACGTCATTGGCGCTGAAGCTGGCGGTTCCGCCGACGGTGCCGGCAGGCACCGCAGTCTCGATCGCGTTGCCGGCGTTGGTGATGATGATCGACTGCGTCGTGGAACTGCCGGTCACGTTCACCGACTGCGTCGGCCCGTACTCGACGAAGATGGCGCCGACAGCTCCCGCCGCCGCCGCATTGGTGACCCGCGTAACGGAACCGCACGGGACGGTCGCCGCGTTGGTGGGATTCCAGTCCAGCACCACGATGGTTCCGGGCGCGAGGGCGAGGTCGGTCCCGGTGTAGGCCGCGCACCCAGTCCGGTTGGCGGTAGTCGGGTGGTACACCGGCGCGGTGATGTCGGCAGGGTGAGTGGTCCACGAGTAAGACGTGCTGTACGCGCCGCCGTACCTCGTCGGACTGCCGCCGGTGGGCGTGAACGTCATGTTGTCGCTCTGCTCACCGGCGTCCACCGATGCGGCGACGGTGATCGCACGCTCCGAGCTTCCCGGCGTGCTCGACACGTACGACACGTCACCGCTGTTGCCGGCGGAGGTGACGACCTGCACGCCCGCCTTGACGGCGTTGGAAGCGGCGATGGCGTCAGGGGAGGAAGACGATCCCCAGTTGGACCCGACACTGATGTTGACGACGTCAAGGTGGTCGTCGAAGTTGCCGTCGTTGTTCGGGTCCATCGCCCAGTCGATCGCCTGAGTGACCAGGACGGTCGAGCCGGAGCAGCCGAAGATCTTGAGCGCGTAGAGCGTGGCCTGCGGCGCGATGCCGGGCGAAACCCGCATCGTGGGCAGCGGCACGCTGCTGTTGTAGGGGCCGGTGAAGGTGGTGCCGTTGGCGTTCTCACCCTGACCTGCCGCGATCCCTGCCACATGGGTGCCGTGGCCGTTGCAGTCGACGGGGTCGGCGTCAGGCTGCGGTGTCGCCTTCGCCGTGGTGCTCGCGTCGTAGGCATCACCAGCGAAGTCGTAACCGCCGACGACCTGCGCGCTGGGATAGTCCGGGCTGTCGCCCACGACTTTGGAGTCGTTGCCGGCGGTGTTGCCGTCGCCACCGAAGTCGGTGTGGGTGTAGTCGACACCGGTGTCGATGATGCCGATCGTCTCGCCCTGGCCGGTCAGTCCGCCGTTGCTCTGCCACGCCTGTGGGGCCCCGACCAGCGCGTCACTCGACGCGTCGTGGAGTTGTGCGGGGGTCACACGTTGTACGGCGGAGACGCCGGGGATCGACAGCAACGACGCGGCCTGGCGCTGGCTGACCCGTACGACGACGCCGTCGTACAGGTTCTGGACGCGGTACAGGACGTGCAGGCTGGACAGCTGGTTCGCACGACGTACGACCGCGTGCTGCGACGCGGCGATGGTCGCCGCCTGGGCGCGGGCGGCGTGCGCGCGGGTGCCGGGGGCGGCCTTGCGCCACACCGTCATCGCCGGCTTTGCCGGGAGCTGGAGGGCGACCGTGATCGGGCCGCCGTGCTCGTGCAGCTTGCCCAGGCCGTTGA
Source organism: Frankiaceae bacterium (assembly GCA_019239875.1). GTDB lineage: Bacteria > Actinomycetota > Actinomycetes > JAFAQI01 > JAFAQI01 > JAFAZI01. Next base: position 17,064 of record JAFAZI010000105.1, on the reverse strand, counting down.
TCGCGGTGGCGTGCGGCGCGACTCCGGCGGGGACCTTGAGATGCACACCCTTGACGTGGCGCGGCGCTGACACTCCCTTGATGGCAACCGACTTGCCGTGATGCGAGGAGGTCGCGGCGAGAACCGGCTGGCCGACCACGACAGTGGCGGCGGCCGTTGCGGCGATGGTGAGACGTACGGACATGCTGCGCGTCATAGAACGTGCCCCCGTGAAGCATCGGACGAGTGAGACCAACCGAACCTAAGGCGCGAATTGGCCTGTCAAGCGCGCCAACAGTCAATCCGGTCACAAAGGACTAGGGGCGCACCATCACCCGAGGTCGCGAAGGCCAGGTCACCGGCCACACGGGTGAAATGTCAGGTAGTCCGAGTGGGATCCCCCGCACTGGGTAGAAGAAAGATCATCGCCCAGTGATCAAGGAGACACATCATGGTGATGCTCGGACTGCTTCTTCTCATCATCGGCCTGTTCACGCTGCACGCGCTGGTCGTGATCGGTGCCATCGTGCTGGTCCTCGGCCTGGTCCTGAACTTCGCACCAGGCCCGTGGGTCGGCGCCGGCGGTTCACGCCGCCGTTACTGGTAGCTGCACTGCACGCTGACAACGCGGTTTGGGGCACGACACGCTGGTGTCGCTGCCTCGAATCGCGTTTTTAGCTTCCGAGGGCGTCGGTCAGCATGCCGACCATCGTCTCGAGGCGTACGTCGATGTCGGTGATCTCGACGTCCGCGCCATCGAGCGCCCGGGCGGCCAAGCCTTCTTTGGCCCCGATCAATTCAGCAACGCGCGCATCGATCGTCTGCGTCGCGATGATCCGCCACGCGGTGACCGGCTGGTCCTGACCGATGCGGTGGACGCGATCGATGGCCTGCGTCTGCTCCGCGGCGGTCCATGAGAGCTCGGCCAGCACGACGTTGGACGACACCTGAAGGTTGATGCCGACTCCGGCGGCGCTCAGCGAGCAGACGATCACGTGCATATCGGGGTCGTTGACGAAGGAGTCGATGTTCTTGGTGCGCACCTTCGTTGACTGGTCGCCGCGGATCGATGTGTAACCGATGCCGCGCTTCGCGAACACCGCCTCGGCGGCGTCCATGACGTCGATGTGCTTGGCGAAGAACACGACCTTGCCGGCGTTGCGAGAGAGCTGCGCGGTGTAGTCGGCGGCAAGCTCAGCCTTCGCCGTACCGATCCGGCGCATCATCGCGAACACGTTCTCGCCGTCGTTGTTCTCGTCGGCGTTACGCAGCTCGCGCTCGCAGACCTGTCGCACGATCGCCGCATCCACGCCGACGATCTGGTCCGCGTCCTTGCGGGCGGCGACCGTGCTGCGGTAGCGCTTGACGAGGCGCGCGACGAGCTTGCGCTCCGCCTCCCGGATGGAGGAGCCGAGGGCGCCTTCGAGCTCGACCGGTACGTCGGCGATCCGCCGGGTCGGGATGTCCTTGGCGACGTCGACCTTGCGACGACGCACGATGCCCATCTCGATGACGGCTTGCCGCGCCGCCGGGTAGAAACCGAAGTCGATCGGCGTCATGCCGTTGGCTTCGAGAGCCTGCAGCAGGTCGTTGCTGACCTTGCCGTCGCCAACCCAGCCGAGGAACTCCCAGATGGCGAGGAAGTCCTCGATGTCGTTGATCAGCGGTGTACCGGTGAGAGCCATGAGCAGCGGCCGCGTCGTACGCTCCCGGATCTTGCGTGACAGCTCGAGGACGTTCTGTGAGCGCTGCGAGGTCTTGTTCTTGATGAAGTGCGCCTCGTCGACGACCATCCCGCGGAAGCCGAACCGGCCGAGCCAGCCGACGTGGCGATCGAGGATGTCGTAGTTGACGATCACGATGTCGCAGAACGCGTCGACGTTTTCGCCGTCGCCGTGGATGACCGTGGCCGGATGCTTCGGCGTCCACATGTCGGCCTCGCGGGCCCAGCTGGTCTTGACGACGTTCGGTACGACGACGAGCAGCGGGTAGGCGTCCGTTGCCTGCGCGGCCAGCAGCGCCTGAGCCGTCTTGCCGAGACCAGGCTCGTCGGCGAGCAGGAAGGTGCGGTGGCCGTCCTTCGCCGCGGCGACTACCTGCGCCTGGTGCGGCATCAGGTCGAGGCCCGCGGAGATGTGCGCGTCGCTCGGCGCCGGAAGGGTCATGCAGGACGGCGCATCCGCGGTCGACTGCTCGAACGAACGCAGCAGCGGCTGGATCAGCTCCCAGTCGACCAGCAGCCGCGGCCGTTGCTTCGGCGGCGTCGGCGCGGCGGAGTAGTCCGGCGCGAGGAACGGGTTGGCGAGGCTGCGGGCGACGGCGGACTGCGGCACGACCTGGCGCTGGGCGCGGGCCGGTTGCGTTTGGACGGGCGGCGCCACGGGCGTCTCCTCGTCCTCGACCGCCAGGCCGGCCTTGACGCGGAGCTCGCGCAGCGCGGACGCCGTACCCGGAAGCAGCTGCGTGTCGTCGGCGAGCAGGGCGAACAGCGACGGCTCGCGGGCGGACGTGCGGGCAAGGGTGGCAGCGAGGCCCTCGATGCGCTTGTTCAGCGCGGTGCGCTGCACCTCGGGCATCGACGCGGTCTTCGCCTCGGCGCGCTGCTCGCGCAGCATCAGGGCGATCGCCTGGAAGGTCGCGCGAGTGTCGGCGGTGACCCTCCCGCGGGTGACGGCACGCTCGATGTCGGCGGCGGCCATCGCGAGGATGGCGAGCGGACCCTGGTCCTGGCGGCGCTGCGGTGTCGTCGTACGGCGGGTCTGCTGTGCCCCTCGCCGGCGCTCAGCGTCGCGGCGTTCCTCGGCGGCGCGATCCCGGCGCGCCTGGCTCTCGGCCGCCGCGTCAGTAGACACGGGAGCGCCGCCACGCGTACGGCGGCGGGACCGTGGGGGCAAATGCCTCTCCTCATACCTCAGCCGAGTCCAGCAATCGCGACGCCGAACGAGTCGCGGCGATGACGCCGCCGGCTCCCCCACCGCTGCAACCGCGGGCCTGAACCCGGATCAGAGACTGTCCGGCTGTCGCGCGATCCTCAGCTGAGCTGCAGAGTCTCGCCAGATGTCGACGGCGGATGCCTCGGGACCCCTCCAGTGTGCACCACGTTGTCGGCGACCGCAGGGGTTGGCCACAACCGATCTGGTCACACCCCGCGACGTCTTGCCTTCGGCCACGAGGTCGCGGGCGAAATGTCCCATCGCCTCTAGGCTGACCTGGTGGCCGACACCGCATATGCGACCTGCGGCGATCTGAGCCTGGCCTACCAGGTGTTCGGGACCGGTGACATCGAGCTGGTACTCGCGGGGTCCTTCGTCAGCCACGTCGAGATGTTCTGGACCATCCCGGAGTCGAAGTTCTTCTTCGATCGGCTCGGGTCGTTCTGCCGTGTCCTCATCTTCGACAAGGCAGGGGTCGGACTCTCCGACCCGGTGCCGAAGGTGCGAACCATCGACGATCGTGCCGCCGAGCTCGAGGCCGTGATCGACGCCGCCGGTTTCAAGCGACCGGTGATTCTCGGTGTCAGCGAGGGCGGGCCGGCGGCGATCGCGTACGCCGCGACGCACCCGGACCGGGTCCGGCAGCTGATCCTCACGGGGACCTTCTCCTTCACCGGAGTGAATTGGGACGAGCTCGACCGCGACGTCCAAGAGGTGACCGACCTCATCAACGAGCGGATCGACGCCGGGTACGCCCTCACCGCCGCGCAGGTCGAGCGGCAGATGAAGTTCGTGAACGCAACGCGCGGCGGCTGGGGCCAGGGCGAGGCACTCGGGATCCTCCTCCCCTCCATCTCCTCCGTTCGGCTACTCGGGATGGTCGAGCGATCAAGCGCCAGCCCCGGCATGGCCCGCGCGACGCTCGAGGCGGCGTACCGGATCGACGTGCGTGCCTTGCTTCCGGTGGTGACCGTCCCGACCCTCGTCGTGCATGCTGTCGACGATCCGGTCCCCGTGCAGGGCGGGCGCTATCTCGCCGACCACATCCCCGGCGCGCAGATGATCGAGCTGCCGGGATCGGACCACGCACCGTGGTTCGGCAACCCCGAACGCTTCGCCACCATCGTCGAGGGCTTCGTGACGGGCGAGCATCGTGACAACCGGCCGAGTCAGCGGGCGCTGCGCTCGGTGCTGTTCACCGACATCGTGGCCTCGACCGAGCGTGCCGCGGCAATGGGCGACGAGCGCTGGCGCGCATTGCTCGAGCGGTTCGGCGAGGTGACGGGCCAGGCGGTCGAGCGGTGGGGCGGGCGACTGGTGAAGAGCACCGGCGACGGGCACCTGGCCACATTCGACCGGCCAAGCCAGGCGGTGGCGTGCGCGGAGGAGCTGCGTACGGGCGCCGCCGCGCTGGGCATCGAGATCCGGGCAGGTGTTCACGCCGGCGAGTGTGAACTGATCGGCGACGACATCGGCGGGATCGCCGTGCACATCGCGGCGCGAGTGCTGTCCAAAGCGGCGGCAAGCGAGATCCTGGTGACGAGCTCGATCCGTGACCTCGTCGTCGGGTCGGGCATCGGCTTCCACGATCGCGGGGAGCACGAGCTCAAAGGTGTACCCGGCCAGTGGCATCTGCTCGCCGTCGACCCCCACGGCGCCCAGCCAGGCTCCGACGAAGCCCACTTGATTTCGTTGCCGACGCCCTCGCCCGATGCGTCGCTCCGGCGAAGCGACCGAGCCGTACTTGCCGTTGCCAAACGGTCGCCGCGCATGCTGCGGGGGCTCGCGCGGCTGTCTGCGGCCGTCGGGTCGGACTGACGCGCGATGACTTTGGCGCGTCGGGTTCGTCGTACTCATGACAGGACGTCACTGAGAGCCGAGGAGGACCACCGTCATGGAGATCGTCAATCTGGGGGCCGCCGAGGGGATGCCCGCGATCGACTGGGCCGACATGGAGTCACGGCTGCAGGAACGCAAGGGTCCGGACCCTAAAGCCCACAACGCGTTCACGACCTGGCTGACCACGCTGAACGAGGACGGCAGCCCGCACACGACTCCGGTCGGCGCGATGTGGCATGACGGCGCCTTCTGGTTCCAGACCGGGTCCGGCACGGTGAAGGCACGCAACGTCGCGCGCGATCCGCGCTGCTCGGTGGCGGTCTCGGTGCTCGATGCGGATGTCGTCGTCGAAGGTCGCGCGTCGCACGTGACCGACCCGGCGACGGTCGCGCGGATCGCGAAGGTGTGGGCGGACGACGGTTGGCCGGCCGAGCCCGATGAGAGCGGTACCGGGATCACCGCGCCGTTCAACGCGCCGCTGCAGGGGCCGCCACCATGGAACGTCTACCGGATCGAGCCGACCTCAGCGGTCGGCTGCTTGGGCATCGAGCCCGGCGGCCTGACCCGCTTCACGTTCTGACTCCGGCCGTCACGGATTGCGGCGGGCCTGAGGGGTAGGGGACACTGCAAGACCTCCCGAGGAGAGCATTGATGAGCGACGCCGACATCCACGCCACGATCAACGCGCTGGTCGACGAAGAGCACCAGCTGCGCGGCAGCTCCGACCACACCATCGAGCAACGCACTCGTCTGCACGACATCGAGGTGGCGCTCGACCAGGCGTGGGACCTGTTGCGGCGACGAGAGGCCGCCCGCGAGGCCGGCAAGAACCCCGACGAGGTCGAGGCACGGCCAGCCTCCCAGGTCGAGAGCTATCTGCAGTAGGTATCAGCCAGGCGGCGGAGCGCCGAGCTCGCTGGGGGGCTCCGCGATTGAGGGGGTCAGAACAGCCGACGTGAGCCGTGGCCGGCCAAGTGGCGCTTCCTCCTCCGACAACGCATTTGGGAGCCGTGTAGCGCAATCACTACAATCACTACATGGGAGCTCCGCTGTCGATTCGGTTCGACCCGTCGGTCCTGGAAAGATTGCGACGCCGGGCGCGTACGACGCCCGGCGCGACGCCGTCAGGCCTGGTGCAGCGACTCGTTGACGAAGGCCTGCGAATGGACGACCACCCTGGCATCGTCTTCAAAGACGGACCGGCGGGCAGGCGGGCGGCTCTGGCCCTTGGGCCGGACGTCTGGGAGATCGTGACGGTCGCTCGTGGAATCGACAAACGCGGAACGAAGGCGGTCGCCGCAATTGGTGAAGCAATGAACCTAGCCGCGTGGCAGGTCAACGTGGCGCTGGACTACTACGGCAGCTATCCCGAAGAGATCGACGAGGAGATTGCAGCTCGCGAGGCGGCCGCACGCACAGCCGAAGCGGCCTGGACGACCCGCCAACAACTGCTCGCGTGAGCCGGCAGCCGCCGGTCTCGTTGCTCTTCGATGAGATGTTCTCGCCGGTCATTGCCGACGAGCTGCGGCGCCGTGGGCACGACGTGATTGCGGTCGCCGAAGATCCTTCGCTCCGCGCATCGAGCGACGCGGATCTCTTCGCGTGGGCTCGCGAGCGCGGCCGTCGCATCGTGACCGAGAACGTCGCCGACTTCCGTCCCCTTCTTCTCGCCGATCCGCGATTGCCCGGTGTGCTCTTCACGAGCAGTCGATCGGCGGCACGGAGTGCGAGGGCCTTCGGTGCAATGATCCGGGCCCTTGAGGGGTGGATCCTCGCGGCGGGTGAGTCTCCGCCACCACCCGAGGCGTGGCTCACACCGTCCAGGTGATTGGTCGCCTGGCGGTCTGCGTCTGCCCGGACGAAGCGGCGTTGCTATCGCTATAGCGGTAACGACGTCACATCGTTCGGGGTGGGGGAGGGCGCGAAGCCGTCGTCGAGCGACTCGCCGCACGGGCATGCCGACACGTCGGCGACGCTGCTCTCGCCGCATCTCGGGCAGTAGTAGCGGCGCGCGCCCACGGTGTGAGTTGTGAAGATGCCGGCGTACTGGCTCAGCTCGAACCCGGTCGCCCGCTGGTCAGCGACGTAGCGGCGGTGCGCCTCGCCTCTCGACCAGGCGATCGCATCGTCGGCGCTGCGCCACCAGCCGAGGCCGAAGCCGTGCGGACCGTCGGCGAAGGTGATCCACCGCAGGAATCCCGGCGCGTCCAGCATCGAGCGCTGGGCGTCGGTGAACGCCCGGAAGCCGTGCTGTGCGCGCTCGGCGTCGGCAAAGCTCGCGTAGACCAGCGACAGCGCACCAGCCATCTCGGGTCCGGCGTTTCCCGGCCCGATGAGCGTCCCCACCATGCCGGGAGTCATGAGCCGCTGCGGGAGGACCTCCATCCCATAGGCGATGGTGTCCTGGTCGGGTGCGAATGCCGCTGCGTCAGCCATGCCGGCAGCATGCTTCGGCCGTCCGATAAGCGACCATCCCGAATTCTCGGGGGTGCGGACAGCGGGCGCCAGCGTTACGGTTCCAAGCATGGGGAGGGCAGCGAGGTACGCCGTGGAGCGCGCGGCGGTTGCCGCGCCCGACACGGACGCCCTGCTCGGCGCGATCCCGAGCGCGGTGCAGCAACTCGTCGGGTGCGGGCCGGTCTTCGCCGCCGCATCGGACCCGTTGTCACTCCATTTCACCCGAGCCGCGCGGCGCGAGATCTCCGACGCCGCGGCGGCGCAGTTCATGGCACTCGAGGCCGGCACCCCGGACGTGGTGAAGTTCCGCGAGCTCGCGGTGTCACGAGACCCGGTCGACAGCCTGATGAATGCCACGGACTCCACGCCGGACATGAGCCGGCGATGGCGCGAGGTGATCGAGCCACTCGGCTGGGGTGACGAGCTGCGGGTCGCCTGTCGCGACGGTGGCCGGACGTGGGGCTTCCTCTGTCTGCACCGCGGTGGCGGCGAGGCGGCTTTCAGTGGGGACGACGCGGCGGCGCTGCGGGAGGTCTCGCCGATCCTTGCCGCGGCGTTCCGGCGTACGGCGCTGGCCGGCGCCGGAGTGCGCGACGATGCGACACCAGGACCCGGGGTCGTCGTACTCGACGACGAACTGGTCGTGACGTCGATGAGCGGCACAGCTGCGCAGTGGCTCGAGACGCTCGGTCCCGCCGACGCCGGCCTTCCGATTGCCCTGATGAGCGTTGCGGTGCATGCGCTGTCGAGCGGCGACCCGCAGACCGTCGCGGTGATCACGCGGGACAGGCGTTGGCTCAGCGTTCACGCGTCGGTGCTGCACGGACCGGATGGCCGATCGGTTGCGGTGCTGCTCCAGCCCGCGCATCCGATCGACGCGCTGCCGTCGCTGGCTGCGGCGATGCATCTGACGCCCCGGGAGACAGAGGTGACCGAGGCGGTGCTGCGCGGCCTGTCCGACCGGGCGATCGCCCGCACGCTTGCTATCAGCGAGTACACGGTGCAGGACCACCTCAAGCACGTCTACGCGAAGACGAACACCCGCGGCCGCGCGGAGCTCGCCGCCCGCCTGCTTCTCGGCTGATCGACCGCCCGCACAAGGGATGCGGCCGTTCGCGAATCCCGGAAACACGCGAAACCGGCCGTAACCCCTCGCTATGGTGCGCTCATGTTCGAGGAACTGATGCGGCATGGCAAGGTCGTCGGCGGCTACGGCGTAAACGGGACGGTGTCGTTGGGCTACAAGGGCGACCTTGTCCTTCAGACAGGCTTTAGGCGGCGAAAGCTGACGTCGGCTGACATCACCGAGTGGGAAGAAGTCAGCGGCCAAGAAGTTCGAGATGTGAGTGCATCGGGCGCCGTCGCGAAGGCGGTGGCGGGCTCGGTGTTGCCTGGGCTTGTAGGAAAGGCCGCGGTGGCTGCGATTAACACAAGTCTTGGTTCGGGCGCACCGACGCCGCGCACCGTCCGCATCGACTGGTCCGACGGGAAACAGTCCCTCGTCAGACTGCCCGACAAACTATTCACCCACCTCGCTCTCGTGCTCAGAGACCGCCAGACTGCCACGCTCGCCCTGCCCGGTAGCGAGTCGAACGGCGCACCCTCCGGCTCCCAGATCGACATTGCCGAACAGATCGGCAAACTCGCCCTCCTTCGCAACCAGAAGGCTCTTACCGAAGAGGAATTTTCAAGCAAGAAGGCTGAATTGCTCGCTCGCCTCTGAATCTCGGCGAGGGTGACGCCGCCGCGCTCAGCCGTCCGCGTCGCGCTGGGCGGTGTCCTGGTTGCTCGCGTTCGGGCCGGGTGGTGGGGGCTCGGCGTCGGCGCCGTACACGGACTTCCAGAGGTAGCGGTCCATCACCCGCTGCGGGATCTGATCGGGCACCGAGAAGTTCATGTGCGCCGACTGCTTCGCCCCAGGGCTCGATGACGTGTTGACGACCGTCCGGCTCTGCTTCGGCACCCGGACGGAGTACGGCGCGAGGTTGCCGGGCTTCGGCGTGAACACGTCGTACATCGGTGTGGCCAGCCGGTCGAACAGGCCGAGCGGCTTCATCCCGAGGATCAGCTCCATCGAGCGGATCACGGAGAGGAAGTCGTAGCGGGTGTGGATCACGGCACCTTTGCGCGTGTACGGGCTGATGACCGCGGCCGGGATGCGGTGCGCGTCCACGTGGTCGGCGCCGTCCTGCGAGTCGTCCTCGATGACGAAGATCGCCGAGGACTTCCAGATCGACGAGTGCGAGATCAGGTCGACGACCTGCCCAAGGCCGTAGTCGTTGTCGGCAACCATCGCCTGCGGCGTCAGCGCGCCCGGCGTCGTCACGCGCGTGTGGTCGTTGGACAGCACGAGGTAGTTGAACGCCGGGACCGTGCCGGTCGCGACCTCGTCGGTGAACCGCTGCTGGAAGCAGTCGTACCGCGACTCGGCGGTCGGCGAGGCCCCGGCCGGCGGAGTGCCGTCGTACACCGGCTGCTTGGTGATGTCGTCCTTGCCGATGTAGGCGTCGTTCGGGTAGCACTCGCCGCCTGGCTGGGCACCGAACGCCGCCTTGGTGCCGGCGCCGAGGTCGGAGTGCGCGAACTTCGCGAGCACCTTCGCCGTCATCGGCTGGGTGCGGTCCTTATCGGGGAACGGTACGACGCCGGCGATCGCCTCGCCGTAGTTGAAGTAGTCGATCTTCTGCCTCGCGGCCTGGTCGAACAGGAAGCCGGTCGACGGCCACGTGATCGAGTACACGCCGAAGTCATACGGCCGGCCGCGGTGGGCGTAGTTGGCCATCCAGTTCTTCTGCACGTAGTCCGACACCGAGCCGGCCGAGGTCCAGAAGTGCCCGTCGATCGAGGCCTCGCTGTCGGCGTACACGTGGTCGACGAGCGGGTACTGCCTGACCAGGGCGTGCATGTTCGGGGTGACCTTCGACGGGAACAGCTCGAGCTTCGGATCACCGTCGCCGCGGCCGACGTCGCCGAGCACCTGGTCGTAGGTGCGGTTCTCCCGGACGATGTAGAAGACGTGCTTGATCGGGCCGTTGGGTCGTAGCGGTGTGTCCTTCGGCGCCTTCTGGTGGTTGGCCGGTCGCAGCGAGTGGTCGGCCTGTCGCGTGTAGTGGCGCAGCTTCTTGTGTCCGGGATGGCGGAGTACGCCGACGGTGCCCGACACGATCGCCGGCAGGTAGCGGAACGAGTTGATGTGGTCGTCGCTGTCGTTCGGGCTGGTCGGAACCGGGCCGTTCGGGTTCGGGCCGACGCCGAGGTTCTTCGCTGACAGGTAGACGACCTCGTCTTTGGTGGTCGCGACGTCGGTCGGCATCTCGCCGGTCGGGATCCGGCCAATTAGACGCAGCCCGCGGTGGTGACGGTTGGCGCGGAAGACGGCAAGGTCGTCGGCACCCTCCTCGGCGACGTACAGGCGCTTGCCGTCCGGCGTCATCGACAGCCCGACCGGCGACACCCCGAGGCCGGAGCCGTGGTCCACCGACACGGTGCCGATGAGCTTGAGCTTCTTGGTATCGAGGATCGCCACCTGGTCGGAGTTGGTGATGCTGACGTAGGCGCGGGCTCGCTTCGGGTCGACCGCGATCGCTTCGGGGTGAGAGAGGACCGGCCCGACGCGGATCGTCTTGGTGACCGCGGGCTTGTGCATGTCGATGACCGACACGGTGCCGTCGGCCTCGTTGGAGACCAGGCCGGTGCGGCCGCCGCGCAGGATGGCTGCGCCGTACGGGTATTTGCCGACCTTGCTCAAGTAGGTGACGGTGTGCCGCTTGACGTTGACCACCGCCGCTCGGTCAGCGAGGTTCAGCGGCACGAGGAGCTTGTGGCCGTTGGGCGACACCGCGAGCCGGTCCGGCCACGACAGCTTGCCGGTGTTGGTCGGCGGGAAGTTCTGCGGCGTCGGCGATCCCGACGGCGGCGGAACGGGAATCAGCCGCTTCATGTGGGCGCGGCCGGTGTGGCCGTTGTAGCGGTAGACCCAGATCACGTCACCGGAGCGGCCCGGCAGCTTCGGCCGGTCCTGGTCGAGGAACGGCGAGTCCGCGATGCCGGAGACGTAGGCGAGGTGACCCTTGCGCGCCATCGCGATGCCGCCCGACGAGCCAGGCATCGGGAGCGTCTGGACGACTTTGCCGTCGCCCACCCGGACGATCCGGATGTCATTGAGCCCGCGGCCGGTGTCGACCGCCCAGTAGAAGCGCCGGTTTGAGGTGAGCGCGCCGCCGGTCGGAAAGTTGCCGACCGGGGTGATCCGTCCGGCGGGGTGCAGCACTCGGCCGTCGGGCAGCGTGTGCGACTTCGGCCCGATGACGCCGTCGCTGGCGGGCGACGCGATCACCGCGCCGGAGCCGCCGAGCACAGCAGCCGCAAGGACACCCATCACCAGTCGCTGTCGCCGCACGCGTTCAGCCTTTCATCCCGGGTGCGCCTGCGGCACACCGTCTACGCGACGGCCGCCTCACTCGCCTCCTCGGCACTTACAAGCAGTCTTGACTGTTTGTAAGTTGTGGCGGAAGATGCCCGAATGGCGCAGGTACGGCGGACGCAGGCGGAGCGCACCGCCGCGACCCGTGCGGCGCTGCTGAAGGCGACCATCGACACCCTCGTCGAGGACGGGCACCGCCGTACCACCACGCAGGCCGTCGCCAAGCGAGCCGGCGTCAGCTACGGCGCGCTGCTCCACCACTTCCCGGCGAAGGCCGATCTGCTGACCGCCGCCGTCGCCCACCTACTCGACCAGCGGGTCGCGGAGTTCCGCAAGTCAATGGCGAACGTCCCCCCTGGCGGCCGGACCAAGGAAGCCGCCATCGACGTGCTCTGGACGATGTTCCAGGGCGAGACGTTCACCGCCTGGCTCGAGCTCAGCGTCGCGGCCCGCACCGATCCTGACCTGGCGGTCGCCGTGGAGCGGGTCGACCGCGAGTTCCACGAGGCGAGTCTCGAGATCTTTCGCGAGCTGTTCGCCGAGGAGACCCGGCTGGACCCGGAGCTGCCGCGGGTCGCGGTCGCCACGCTCTACACGTTCCTCGACGGCCTCGCGCTGAGCCGGCTCATGCCGGGGTCGCCGTTGGTCGATCCGGATCAGCTGCTCGAGGTCTTCAAGATGCTCATCGCCGCCGCACTGCCTACCCCTGAGGAGACAGCATGACCGAGCTCGCGAGTCGCGCCCTGACCGACGACGCCATCGACGGCGAGATCGCGGTGAGCGATGCCGACGCCCGGTGGCTGTCGCTGCTCGACCGGCTCAACGACCTGTCGGTCACCAAGCACTTCGACGCCTACGCGGACATCCCGTGGGACGACCCGGAGTTCGCGCTCGACCCGACCGACCCGCGGTGGGAGCTCGACCCCGAGACCGATCCGCTCGGCGGAACTGAGTGGTATCAGAGCCTGCCGCAGGCCGACCGCGCACGCCTCGGGTGTGACCTGGTCGCGAGCAAGATGAAGATCGGCCTGGTCTTCGAGAACATCCTCAAGCGCGGACTGTTGGAGTTCGCCGCGACGCTGCCGAACAACTCGCCGGAGTTCCGCTACGCCTATCACGAGGTCATCGAGGAGGCGCATCACTCGCTGATGTTCCAGGAGTTCGTGAACCGCTCCGGCCTCGACGCGAAAGGACTCAAGAAGATCGATGAGTTCGGCGCGCGGCGGATCGTCAGCCTCGGCCGCCGGTTCCCGGCACTGTTCTTCCTGTTCGTCCTCGGCGGTGAGGACCCGATCGACCACGTGCAGCGCCGGGAGCTGCGCAGCGACCGCGAGAAGCACCCGCTGCTCGAACGCATCATGCGCATCCACGTCACCGAGGAGGCGCGCCACCTGTCGTTCGCTCGCCACTACCTGAAGCGGACCGTGCCGACGCTCAGCCGGGTACGACGGGCCCAGCTCGCCGTCCAGGCACCGCTGATCCTCGGGACGATGGCGCAGATGATGCTCAAGCCAAGCCCGCAGATCGTGGCCAGTCACAAGATTCCCAAGCACGTCGTCGCCGAGGCCTACAAGAACAACCCGCGCCATCACGCCGAGACCGTCGCCAGCCTCGGCAAGGTGAAGAAGCTCTGCGTCGATCTCGGCCTCGTGACTGGCCCCTACCGCAAGCTCTGGAGCGTGCTCGGCCTCAACGGCTGATTTGTCGGTCTACGTGAAGTACGGCATCGAAATCGGCGCTGCTTTTGCTAAAAAGCAGAGGTGACGGCACCGGCGCTCGACGAGTTGTCGGTCAGGCATGCCGCGTTCGAGTACGTCCGACAGAGGGCGGACGCATCTGGAGGCGTCGTCACTCGAGCAGAGCTTGAGTCGTTCATTTTCGCGGGTGAGCCGATCAAGCTGATCGATCAAAGCCGCGGAATCCGCAATCCGCGTCAGTTGATCGCCACGCTGAGCATCCTCAGCCAGCCCAAGGGTCCATACGACGACGACCACACCGAGGACGGCTTGCTCCGGTACGCCTACCGAGCCGGGCCCATTGATAGCGGAGACAATCGAAAGCTTCGTCGAGCAGCCGAACTCGGCCTGCCGCTGTTGCTCCTTGAAGGAATTGCTCCCAGCGTCTTTGTACCGATCGCGCCCGTGTTCCTGCGGCGCGATGTCCCAGACGAGCGGTACGTCGAGGTTGCCGTGGACGAGGGACTCCGGTTCGTCTCCCTATCGACCGACGAGACGCAGAGGAGCTATGTCGAGCGCCTCACCAAGCTCCGACTTCATCAGCCGGTGTTCCGTGCGCGAGTGATTCGCGCTTACTCAACGCAATGTGCAATGTGCCGGTTGCGCCACGCCGACCTGCTCGACGCCGCACACATAATTCCGGACGGCCGGCCACGCGGCGAGCCCGTTGTCTCGAATGGATTGAGCCTCTGCAAGATTCACCACGCGGCGTACGACCGCAACATGATTGGTATCCGCCCCGACCTGGTGGTCGAGGTCAAGCCGAACATTCTCCTCGAGGCGGACGGGCCGATGCTTCGCCACGGTATCCAGGAGATGCAGGGAAGGCAGATTGTTGTTCCATCGATGCGGGGTGATCAACCGGATCCTGCGCGCCTTCGCGAGCGGTATGACGAGTTCGCTGCCAGCTGATCCTGCACCTCCGATCTCCTTATTCGTCGGCGAACGTCGGAGCTGTGTCGTTGGGGGAGTGGACGACTTCCCACGCCTTCCTCGAAGCGGACCTGCCGCTTGACGAATAGAGGCGGGTTGTTCCCGGCTTACAGACCAACTCGTCCGCCCCTCAAAGACGCGAATCCCCGATCTGGCCTGCGACGACGGCAAAACCGCAGGTCAGAGGCGGTTCTCGGCTTCTCGCTCATTTCGCTCACCGAGTCCCGCAGCGCTCGTCAGGTCTCGGCAAATCGGTCCCATAGCCGTCCCATGGAGGTCCCACGGCGCAGAAGTGGTCCCATATCGGTCCCACGGAACTCCGAAAAAATGTCGGCGGGAAATGCCCTCGTCCGGGGCGTGATGGCGCATCCGAATCGTCGGGCAAGGCCGGGCTGAGAATTACCGCCGACCAGGATGCGAGAACCTCGGCGGCGGGGTAACTGACGAAGGGTCCTTAAAGGTTGGCCCGCACCAGTGCGATTGATTGAGTCTTGGGGACGGCGCTTGCGGAGGCTGGCAAGGATCGAATCGAGGAAGCCACTCGGGGGCGGGGACGCTGGGAGGACCTTTCAGGTGGCTGATACCAACGGGTGACTGGCCGGGCAGCAGCCATGAGAGCACGGCGAGCAGTGCCAGTTCAGCGAGGAGGGCGACTGCGCTCACTTGCCACCAACCCCAGGATCGCCAGAGTTTGACTGCCTTATCGACGAGCAGACCGAACTTGCCCCTCGGCTTCTCAACCCAGCCTTCCTTGGTCACGTAACTCACAGCGATGCTTGAGATTTGGGGAGCGGGAAGAATCAGGCGATGCCAATCATCGCCAAGAGGTAGAGCCTTCTGAGCACCCGGTGCTCGGCTATGCAGTGGGCTGCGAAGGACGAGTTCCCGGTCTCCGAGGGCTTGATCTGGGGTGAACGTCGTCTTGGGTCCGATGTAGACCGTGCCGTCGAGCATCTGAACGGATACGTGAACGTCGGTTCCGCTCGGGGTGTACTGATCGAGCATCAGAAACCAAGCACTGACCGGCACGATCTGAGATTGACGACGGCCATATCCGTGAGCGTCGCCTGCTAACACCGCCGCAGTAACGGCGACTACTAGATACGCGGCAGCGGTTAGGAGCAGCCTCTCGGGGTGTCCCGCCGAGTAGACGGCAGGGTGGCGAATCGCACGCCCGACCGCCACGAAGAGTCCATCTCCCGCGAGACCGGCAATAGCCAGCAACGAGAGGCTGATCAATGAGATGCAGGTGCCAGCGAGAAGGATTCTCGCAACCTCGACGAAGGTCGAGTCCGCCCGGTCAGGTCGCCTTCTTTTGCGCGTCAGTTCGAAGGCGACGCCAGGGGCCACCAGCAGGAGAAACGCAATGACGGCTCCGGCTGACGCTGGAAACACGATGCCTACTCGCCCGACGTGTCCTTGTCTGATGCGTTCGCGGATGCGGGCGATGCCTCAACCGGGGCGGCTGGAGGTTGAGCCGCCTGTGTCGGTGCGGTTGTCGCAGGTGTGATCGGAACTGCCGAATCAATCACCATGCCCTTTTCGAGGACATTCGATAGATCGACAGAGGTGCTGCGCTCCTCGGCTGCCGGATGCGGCTTGGTTTCGCGAGACTCGGGATTTTCTGACATGACCTCTCCTACGTGCGTTGACCGCCCATAATGCCAGCCCGCAAGCGGGTTGAGACCCTCTCAGGAGGCTGTATCACTAGCAGCCGATTCACTTGGACCTGTCGAGGCTCGCTCACAGTCCTAGTAGAACACTTGTTCGAAAGCGTGTCACCCTCGCGGTGTGGGCGGCAATACGTATCGTGACGGCCCGACCCCTGGGGGAGAAGCACTCGATTCCGCTGCCGTCGAACAAGTGGGTACGCATTGCTGTCGTTCTGGCGCTGGTCTTTCGGCGTACTACACGTTTACGCACGCCGTCCTCGTTCACGCCTTGCAGGAGCGCGTGCACCAGGGCGATGGCACCGGCTACGAAATCCGTTGTAGTTATGCGGCGGCTTGGTGGCGCGTGCAGCATGCCAGGCCTCATCAATCGCGTTCGCGTGGAGTTGAGTGAACTCCTCTGCACGGACGCCTACAGCGGTGGTGACAACTAGGTCGAGCCCTAGGCTGCGCTAGCGGGGCTCTCGCATTGCTGGCCGGTCCCGCTGCCTGAGCCGGTGGAGTGCGTGCGGATTCCCAAGAGGAAGAAGGCTCACTCCAGTCTTGCTAATCACGAAGTCGTTTAGTTAGCCGTTAGGCCGTACTCGTGCCCGCCGCGCTTGCAAGCAGCGAGCCGAATCCGCCGTCCGGCGCTGTCCTCAGCGATCATCGTGATGACGGCAGGCTCGCCACAGGCATGGAGCGTGCAGAAGCCGAGGGCGCTTGCACTCGTGGGCTGGTGATCGCTGGATCGGTATGGCCGCACCTCGATCACGCTGTATCGCGCCATTGGTGACCTCCTCTAATAGCCGAAGAGCAATAGACCTTGAAATGGAAGCACCAACTGCCCACTCGCGTAGATCGCATCTAACTGTTCGCGGGCTTCGTGGAACGACTTCACATACTGCTGTTTGCCTTTGGACAGGTGGCGGTACTCGGTCATCACGCCAAGAGCGAGGAAGCGCACGTTGACGACGAGGGACGCGCGAATCAGGTCGCGGTAGATCGCGTTCCCCCGCGCACCCCGTCCGGCCTCGACTTCGACCACGACGCCGAGAACATCGTGTGCAGCGTCCACCTCGTAGGTGACGCGAGCCTTGCCCTGATCGCCGTAC
>JAFAZI010000081.1 GCA_019239875.1 Frankiaceae bacterium | reverse complement strand
CGACCTCCGTCACACTCCCAACCGAGGGCTCGCTGCTCGACTGCCGAAACGTCGGCGCGAGCTACGGCACGATGCGTGTGCTGTTCGGCGTCGACCTGAACGTCGCGGATGGCGAGGTCGTTGCCCTGCTCGGCACGAACGGCGCCGGCAAGTCGACGATGCTGAAGGCCGTCGCGGGGCTGCTCAACGCCTCCCCCGGCAAGGTGTGGTTCAACGGCACGGACATCACCAGATGCTCGCCGCAGGAGCGCGTCGCGGCCGGCCTGACGATGATGCCTGCCAAGTCGATCTTCCCGTCGCTGTCCGTCGCCGAGAACCTTCGGCTGGCCGGGTGGCTAGTGCGCAAGGACCCCGCCGCGATCGAGGCCGAACGCGCGAAGGTTCTCCAGCTGTTCCCCCATCTCGACGAGCGGATGGGCCAGCAGGCCGGGACGTTGTCCGGGGGGCAGCAGCAGATGCTGTCCCTCGCGATGTCGCTGATGACCCGGCCGAAGCTGATGCTGATCGACGAGCTGTCGCTCGGGCTCGCCCCCGCGATCGTCGCCCGACTGTTGGACGTGGTCCGCGAACTCGTCGCCACCGGCGTCACGGTCGTGATCGTCGAGCAGTCCGTCAACGTCGCACTCGAGGTGGCCGAGCGCGCCATTTTCCTCGAACGTGGATCGGCACGGTTCAGCGGCGCGACGGCTGATCTGCTCGACCGGCCGGATGTGCTGCGCTCGGTGTTCATCAGTGGCGCGACGCCGACCTCGGAGCCAGCGCTCAACGGCCACAGCCCGGCCCGCCGTACCAAGAAGAAGGTCGCCGAGCCGGCAATGGATCTGGCACAGCAGCCGGCGATCCTCGAGTGCTACGGCGTGACCAAGTCCTTCGGCGCGGTTCGGGTGCTGCACGACATCGATCTCGAGGTCCGCAACGGCGAGATCCTCGGCCTGATCGGGCACAACGGAGCCGGGAAGACGACGCTGTTCGACGTCCTGTGCGGTTTCCTGATCCCCGACCGCGGCCGGATCCATCTCGACAAGATCGAGGTGACGGAGCTGGCACCGACCAGCCGCGCGTTCCTCGGTCTCGGCCGCTCCTTCCAGGAGGCCCGGCTGTTCCCGGCGCTGACCGTCTCGGAGACCATCGCGGTGGCGCTGGAACGTCACCTCGCCTCGAAGGATCTCGTGGCCGCCGCGTTGCGCCTGCCGGCCTCGACCCTCTCGGAAGCCCTGGTGCAACGGCGAGTGGCAGACCTCGTCGAGATGCTCGGCCTCACCCGGTACGCCGGATCGCCGATCGGCGACCTGTCGACCGGCACGCGCCGCATCGTCGAACTCGCCTGCGTGCTGGCGCAGGATCCCGCCGTCGTACTCCTCGACGAGCCGACCGCCGGCGTCGCGCAAAAGGAGACCGAGGCGCTGCCCGCCCTGCTCCGCCAGGTCCGCGCCGACACCGGCTGCACGATGGTCGTCATCGACCACGACATGCCGCTGCTGACATCGCTGTGCGATCGGCTCGTCGCCTTGGAGCTGGGGCAGGTCATCGCCTCCGGCGCGCCGCAGGAGGTGCTCGAGAACCAGCGCGTGATCGAGTCCTACCTCGGCGTCGAGACCGCGACCATCGAGCGCTCCGGGAAACGTCCGGCGAAGTCGGCTCGACCCAAGAAGAAAGCCGCCGCCGCGACTCGTTGACCCGCGCTCGGGTTGCGGGGCCCAAGCCGCAAGGCGTTGTACCCGTCGGCGATGGGTAACGTCGCACAGTGACTGCCACGCAATCCGACACTGCCGCCGTAGCCGGCCGAGTTGTCAACGGCTGGCCGGTGCCCAGCGGACGATGGGTGCCCGCCGAGGGTCGCGGGTCGGTCTTCGTCCGTGAGGTCGCTGGTCCCCCGGGTGCGCCGGTCGTGGTGTTGCTGCACGGTCTCGGCGCGACCTCGGGTCTTCAGTTCGCTCCGACGATGAACCAGCTCGGCGAGGAGTTTCGCGTGCTCGCCGTCGACATGCGACGAACCACGTCCGTCCCGGATGGACCGCAAGGACTGTTCGAGGGTGTCGCCGACGATGTGGCCAGTGTCCTGAAGGACTGCGGCCTGTCGCACGTGATCGTGCTCGGCTACTCGATTGGTGGTCTGGTCGCTCGGGTCTTGGTACGCCGCCACCCGGAACTCGTCGCAGGTGTCGTCTTCGCCGCCACCTTCGACCGGGTGCCGCAGGGCCTGTGGACGGCACCGCTGCGCCGAGCCGGCAGTGCCCTTGCCCTGCTCCCACAAGTCCCGCGAGTGCGGATCGGGTTGCCTGGCCAAAAGGCGTCGGACGCCCCTCCCGATGAGCTTGACGGCGGTCTCGGACGATGGTTCGCGGGCGAGGTCGGCAAGCTCCATCCGGCGGTACTCAGCGCCGCGCTCCGCGACACCATCCGGGTGGAGATCCCGACGACCGCAGAGCTCGGCGAGCGCCCGCTGGCCTTCATCATCACGACGCGCGACCGCCTCATCGCACCGCGGTGGCAACGCGCATTCGCTGCGACCGCGCCAGACGCTCCCGTCTTCGAGGTGGCTGCTGGCCATGCCGCGAGCGGTCTGTCGCCCACGAAGTTCGGACCGGTTGCGCTGGCCGCCTGCCGCAGCGTTTCGGATCGTCTTGCCGGGGCCCGGTAACCGCCGTTTCGCGAGCCGCGCGACAGGGGTCTTCGACGGCCGCACCTTGGCCCACTTCGCGCGGCTCGGTCTCAGGTTCTGCAACGAACCCGGGTCAACGGGAGACCGCTCCTATCCGCAACCGATGACGCGAAGCCGCAAGACGACGTCGCCACTCTTCGCGCGGAGCAGCAGGCGGGGATACCGGCTGCGTTGTGCGCCCTTCGTACGTCGAGGTTTGACCACCACAGCGTCTACGGAGGCGGGCAGATTCTTCTCGGAGGCGTTCGATGTGGACCATTGCCGGCCACCGAACGACGCGACGATGGCTCCCGACCCGGCCGCGTGCGTCCTGACCTGAGCAATCCCGCGATCTCCGACAGCCGGGTCTGGTATGCGGCAGCCCCTATCGTCTTGACCTGCCGTCGAACAGGCGGCGAGACCCGCGGAGCACAGGACGGCGATAGTCGCCAACGCGCAGCGCACCGGTTGATCATCACGCACGTTGTCCGAACTGAGCGTGGTCAGGGCAACGCCACGCTCGGATAACTCGCGATTTTCGGCGGGCATGGGTGTAGGGCCGGGACGCTAGGCGTCCGGCCTGTGGCGTGGCGGGGGTGGTGATGGTCGGGGTGGCTGGTGGCTTGACCGGGGCGCGGGTCGGCCGGGGAACGGCCGCCCGCTAGGGATGCCAGCCGGGTGGTCCGGTCGTGCTGGTGGGGTCGCGATGGACGGTGATGGTGGTGTCGGGGTGTTTGGTGATGGTCCAGTCGCTGTGGTGGATGAGGCGGTGGTGGAACCCGCACAGGTAGACCCCGTTCGCGAGGGATGTGTCGCCGCCGAGTGACCAGTACTGCAGG
>JAFAZI010000058.1 GCA_019239875.1 Frankiaceae bacterium | reverse complement strand
TGGCTCGGGTGGTAGGACCCGATCACGACCAGGCCGTCCTCCGTGGCGACCTCCGCAAGGTGGCCGAATCGCGCCTTGCGTGCCGGCACTTGGTAACCGACGGCGTCCAGCACCGGCCACAGCGTCGTCCAGGCGAAGTTGCCGAGGGCGATCACCACGCGCAGGTCGTGCTTGAGGAATTGCAGTTCCCTTTCGAGCCAAGGCCGGCAGGTGTCACGCTCCTCCGGTGTCGGCTTGTTCGCTGGCGGCGCGCAGCGGACGGCGGCGAGCATTCGTACGTCGATCAGCCGCTGGCCATCCCCGGCGCTGATCGACGTGGGCTGCTGCGCCAGACCGGCGCGGTACAGCGCTGCGAAGAGCCAGTCCCCGCTGCGGTCACCCGTGAACACCCGGCCGGTCCGGTTGCCGCCGTGCGCGGCAGGCGCCAGACCCACAATCGCGATCCGAGCACGTTCCGGACCGAAGCCAGTAACCGGCCGTCCCCAGTACCTCTCCGTCGCGAACGATGCTCGTTTGGTCGCCGCGACCTTCTCGCGCCATTCGACGAGCCGCGGACAGGCTCGGCAGACCGACACCCGCGCGTCGAGTCGAACCATCGACGGAACGTTCTGCGCGAGCCGCACGACGTCCTTCGCATCCACTGCGACCGGCGTACGCCGGTCGGCCACATCCCCCGGCCATTCCGATCCTGGCTCAACGACCACGCCGCAATGACACCACCGTCAGCCGACGGAGGGGGCTGCGGCGCGCTACTTCGCGCGGACGGAGTTGTTACGAGCGTCGTGCGTCAGTTCGACCAGGCCCAGCTCCTCGAGCAGGGGCGGCACGTACATCCCGAACCGGCCGCGGTAACCCTTCCGCAGTCCGTACCAGCCGCCGACCGGGTTGTCGGCGGACCGCCCCCATGCCTCCACCGTGCCCTCGGCAGCGGCCTTGTTCTCATCAGCTGCTCCTAGCGGCACCCAATCCGCCCGCTGCGTCAGCCAGGCATGAAGATCCTCAACGCATCTCGCCTGATACGACAGCTTGGTCGACCCGACCTGACAGATCAGCGCCGGGGGATCCGACTCATCGTCGCGATACATCGTGTACGCGGAGCTGCCCGGTGCTGTCGTCAGCTGCCAGGGATCGGCCTTGGTCCCGTTACCCGCCACGACTCGTTCTCCCGTCAACCCGCCGACCCGCCTCCCTGACATCGAGTGTGCATTAGGAAAGGCTGGCGCGATGGCAAATCTGATCTACACGGCGATCACCTCACTCGACGGGTACGTCGCCGACGAGTCGGGCAACTTCGAGTGGGCGGCACCCAACATGGAGGTGCACCAATACGTCAACGATCAGGCGCGTTCGATCGGCACCTACCTCTACGGCCGTCAGATGTACGAGACGTTGCGCGTCTGGGAGACATGGGACACCTCCGAAGAGCCGGCCGCGATCGGCGACTACGCCGCGATCTGGCGCGCGGCCGAAAAGGTCGTGTTCTCGTCGACCCTGACTCCCGCCGACATCGACACCGACCGCACGCGCCTCGAAAGCAGCTTCGATCCCGACATGATCCGCTCGATGAAAGATTCCGTCGCCGAGGATGTCAGCATTGGCGGGCCCACCCTGGCCGCCCACGCATTGCGCGCTGGCCTGGTCGACCACCTGCACTTGTTCCTGAACCCGATCGTGGTGGGCGGCGGCACCCCCGCCCTTCCCGCAAACCTCCGCCTCGACGTCGAGCTGGCAGATGAGCACCGGTTCGGCAACGGCGTGATCCACCTGCACTACGCCGTGAGGTCCTGACCTGCTCGATCCCCGCGGGAACGTCTCAGCGAGCCGCCGAATATGCAATGCCGTCGAGGATGTCGTGCTCGCTCGCGACGACCTCGTCGAACCCGCACCGCTTCATGATCGTGTCGAGCACCAACGCGCCGCCGCCGATCACGTCGACGCGACCGGGGTGCATGACGGACATGCCCGCCCGCGTCTCCCGGGTCGACGCCAACAGGTCGGCCGTGACTGCGGACACCTGCTCGGCACTGATCCGCGCGTGGTGGATCTGCACCGGGTCGTACTCCGGGAGGCGCAGCGCCAAGGCCACCACCGTCGTCACCGAGCCAGCCAACCCGACGAGGGTCTTCGCGTCACCGATCGGCACCATCTCCGCGGCCTGGTCGATGGCGGCTTCGACGTCGGCCTTAGCCGCCGCGACCTGCTCCCCGGTCGGAGGATCGTCTCGGAGATGCCGCTCCGTCATTCGCACGCAGCCCACATCGACCGATCGCGCGGCCCGAAGACCTGAGGTTTCCCCGAGGACGAACTCCGTCGAGCCACCACCGATGTCAACGACGAGGTACGGCGCGATCAGGTCCGAGTCACCGAGCTCACGGGTCGCGCCGTCGAAGGACAACGCCGCCTCTTCCTCGCCGCTGATCACCTCGGGCTCGACACCGAGTCGTTGCACCACGCCGGCCACGAACTCGTCCCGATTCGAGGCGTCCCGGCTCGCGCTGGTCGCAACCATTCGGATCGCGTCGACCGCCGACGAGCGGATGATCTCGGCGTACTCGTCCAGCACTCGGAAAGTCCGGTCCAACGCGGCGTCTGCCAGCCGCCCGGTCCGGTCGACACCCTCGCCGAGTCGGACCACCTCCATCCGCCGTACGACATCGGCCAGCGACGAACCTTCGACGTCCGCGACCAACAGCCGCAACGAATTCGTGCCACAGTCCAGCGCAGCCACCCGCGTCATGTCGTCACCTCGACACACGGCCCCGTGCCACCCCAGTCGTCGAGCATCGCGAGCGCCTCATCGCCGAACGGATTCACCCCGGGACCCACGGCGAGCGAGTGCGCGACCAGGACATGCAGGCACTTCACCCGAGTGGGCATACCCCCGGCCGTGACGTCGGTGCCGAGCGGGTCGATCGCGTCACGGTGTGCCAGGTAGGACTCGTGCGCCGCCTGGTAGCGAGCCGCGAGTTCCGGGTCGGACCCAAGCCGTTCGGTCATCTCCCTCATCAGGCCGCTCGCCTCGAGCCGGCCGATCGCCGAACGAACGACGGGACAGGTCAGGTAGTACAAGGTCGGGAACGGTGTCCCGTCGTCGAGCCGCGGCGACGTCTCGACCACGTCCGGCAGCCCGCAGCTGCACCGATGTGCGACCCGCCGAGTCGCACGTGGCGGCCGGTTCAGCTGAGCACCGACCGCTGCGAGGTCGGCGTCGGTGACGCCGGCAGGAGCTACGTCGGGGCGGTCGGTCACTTGCTGGGCGTCGGCGTGCCGGCCGTCTCGACCGACTGCCAGAACTGCGAGTACCACGGGCCGGTGGCGGGCGCTGCCTCATGCCTGGCCGCAGCGGCGTGAACGCGATGACCCTTGCCGAGCACGATGTAGGACTTCTGCCCTGGCATCACGTAGTGCAGCCGCTGCCTCGCCTGCTGCTCGATGTATCCCGGGTCGTTCCACCGCTTGTGCTGCGCATCGAGCTGCGCGATGTGCGCCTGCACCTTCTTGATCTGCGCACTGACGCCTGCGATGTCGCTCCGTTGCCCGAGCCAGATCTTCAGCGGCAACGCGACGGCGACCATGACCGACGCGACCGCCAGGACAAGGATCGCTGCACGCGCGGTCAGTGTGGTTTGCCGACCGACCTCCTCGACGTCTTCACGCTTCGGTCGGCGCGTCGGCTCAGCGGCTCGCGATCGCGTGGACCGTGTCGGCGCCGGCCGCTTCTGGCCCGGCCGGCGTCCCGCCGCTCCGCCGCTGCTCATCCGGTGCCGCCCGCCCGCGGAAACGCCGAGTGCCCGGCGTATCGAGCTGCGTCGTCAAGGATCTCCTCGATCCGCAACAGCTGGTTGAACTTCGCGACCCGCTCACTGCGCGCCGGCGCACCGGTCTTGATCTGACCACAATTCGTTGCCACCGCGAGATCGGCGATCGTCGTGTCCTCGGTTTCACCGGACCGGTGGCTCATCATCGACCGATATCCGTTGCGATGCGCCAGATCGACGGCATCGAGGGTCTCGGACAGCGTCCCGATCTGGTTGACCTTCACCAGCAGGGCGTTCGCAGCAGACTCCTTGATGCCACGCGCCAGGCGGGCCGAGTTCGTCACGAACAAGTCGTCCCCGACGAGCTGGGTCTTCGCTCCGACGGACGCCGTCAAGGCGGCCCAGCCTGCCCAGTCGTCCTCCGACAGCGGGTCTTCGATCGACACGATCGGGTACGACGCGAGGAGCTCGTCGTAGTAAGACGCCATGTCGGCTGAGCTGCGTGCTGCGCCTTCGAACGTGTATGACCCGTCGGCGAAGAACTCAGTCGCTGCGACGTCCAGCGCGAGTGCCACATCCGTGCCTGGCGTGAACCCCGCCTTGCCGATCGCCTCCACGATGAGGTCGAGCGCCTCGCGATTCGTCGGCAGGTCCGGGGCGAAGCCGCCCTCATCGCCGAGACCCGTCGACAGCCCGCGGCCCTTCAGCACTGCCTTCAGGGCGTGGTACACCTCGGCGCCCCAGCGCAGGCCGTCACGGAACGTGGTCGCGCCGACCGGCGCGATCATGAACTCCTGGATGTCGACGTTGGTGTCCGCGTGCGCGCCACCGTTGAGGATGTTCATCATCGGCACCGGCAACAGGTGCGCGTGCGAACCGCCGACGTACCGGAACAACGGCAGGTCGCTTGCCTCAGCCGCGGCGCGAGCCACGGCGAGCGAGACGCCGAGGATGGCGTTCGCGCCGTACTGACTCTTGTCCGGGGTCCCGTCCAGATCGATCAGGGTCTGGTCGAGGAACCGCTGCTCCGTCGCCTCGAGGCCGACGATCTCCGGTCCGATCGACTGCGCAACAGCGTCCACCGCCTGCTGCACGCCTTTGCCGCCGTACCGCTCCCCGCCGTCACGCTTCTCGACCGCCTCGAAGGCGCCGGTCGATGCGCCGCTCGGCACCGCCGCGCGGCCGATCGTGCCGTCGTCGAGCAGCACCTCGACCTCGACCGTGGGGTTGCCTCGGGAGTCGAGGATCTCGCGCGCCGCGAGTCCGGAGATAGAGGGCACTTTCGCAAAACTCCTCGGTGGGGAAGCAGGCGTGAAAAGCCTATCTCCGGATCGTCGCCCGACTGCGTAGCCGAGCCGCTACGCAGCGGAGCATTTCAGGTGGTGCCGCGAAGCCCGATCAGGCCCCAGGCGGTGACCCAGCCTCACTTCGGTGGATCCGCCGCGAATGCGGCATGCTCGGGCAAGCAACGAACGGGGAACGACATGGATCTTGCGCGCTTTCACTCCGTCCGCACCAATCGGCGCATGGCGATCACCGGGCTCATGGTCGTCGCGGCCGTCGCGCCAGTGCTCGGCGCTCCTGCCGCATCGGCCGACGGCGCACTGTGCGCCGTGCGACCTGACACTGTTCCGCCTTCGGTCGACTCGCTGACCTTCGACACCTCGCCGATCGACGTGACAGCGGGCCCGGCGACGATCCCCGTGTCGATGCATGTCACCGACACGACGGGCAACGGCACCGCCAGCGGGGTGAAGCACGCCGGATTGCGATTCGCGATTCACCACGTCTGGCGGTCGGCGCGGCTGTCCCTGACCTCGGGTGACGCCACCGACGGGACCTGGAGCGGCGAGGTCACCGTTCCGACGTGGGTCAGGTCCGGCACGCTCCGGCTGATCGATGTCCACGCGAACGACGCGTCTCGCAACTACGAGTTCTACTATCGCGGCCGCAGCTCGCCGAGCGGTCTCGCGCTACACCCGGACTGGCCAAAGTCGATCGCCGTCACGAGTGGAGTCACCAAACCGCCGCGCGAACATGCCGGTCACCTGACGGACTTCACCCTCTCGCCATCCAGCGTCGACACCCGCCACGGCGCCAAGCAGGTGCAGGTCTCTGCCACGTTCTCCGAGCCGGTGCCGACCTACGTTCGACTGCTGGTGGTCGGGCAGCGGGTCAAGCGTCATCGGTGGGGCCACGCAATGCGGCTGCGCAGCGCCAATCCGGGTGACCCTTTCACCGGGGCGCTGACCGTGCCGCGATGGGCCGGGACCGAACACGCAACCGTCCGCCAGCTCGCTGTGGCCTTCCCGCCGAACGTGCACCCCAACTTCGTGTCCATCGGGCCCCGCGACCTGCGCAAGTCGCATCTGCCGCACCGCATCCGAGTGACGAGCCGGCTTGATGCCGTTGCGCCGGTGCTGCGTTCCCTCGTTCCGAGTACGACGGATCTCGACACGACAGCGGGCCCGGAGGCGCTGTCGTTCACGGCGAAGATGCAAGACGGCGGCTCCGGCCCGAGAAAGCTCACCCTCAGGATGTCCCGCCGTGGTGCCCGCCGCGGCAGCTCGCTCGAAGTGGACCTGCACCGAAATGGGAAGCGATGGACGGGTTCGGTGACCGTGCCGAAATGCGCGGCGAGCGGGCGCTGGGCGATCTACGCCGAGACCCAGGACACCGCTCGCAACTACCGCTTCTATCGGCCGTCGGACTTGGACGCGGCAGGGATCGAGTCACACCTCACGATTGAGGCGGCGCCGCAAGTGCATGGGCGACCGCCGACGGTGCGCGGCGCTACCGCTGCGGGAGCCGGACACACCATCACGATCAACTTCTCCCGGGCGGTCAAGAACGTCACGACCGAATCGGTGCAGGTGTACGCGACCGAACCGGCGTCCACCCGGTACGACGCACCGCTGTCGGTCACGTCGATCACCTGCGACGACGGCACCGTCGTCGTCGACTGCGACGGCACCGCCGGAGACGTCCGCAACGCGGTGCTCACCGTGCCCGACATCAGCGCCGGGCAGATCTACGAGTTGTGGGTGAACCAGGGCGGTGTCACCCCGCAGCTCACCGACGTGGCCGGCTATCCGGCGGACTGGCAGTCGACGTTTGCCACCGTGACCGCCGCGTAGGCGGCCACTGATAGCGGCTTGTGAAAGCTGCGCCACGATAGGTCGTGGCAGTGGCTTCACGACCCAGGAGAATCTGTGACAGCGCCATCCCGGAACTGGCGGGACCGCGCCCGCAGTGCCGCTTCGGCATCGATGCCGGCAGCCCGCATCTCACCAACGGCCGCCCACAGCAGCTCACCGGCAAGCTCTTCGGTCGGCTCGTCGTCGAACTGTGCCGCCAGATCGCGAAGTGTTGCACTCGCGCCAACCGGGAGGTCGGCGCGCGACGCCTTACGTTGCAGGGTCGCAGCAAGCGTCAGCGCCGGTGCCGACATCGGCACGTTCGCCAAGACTGACTTGCCGCCACGCTCTTCGGCTTTGATCGCCTCCCAGTTGCGGTTCACGTGATCTGCGTCCTCGACGGCGACGTCGGCGAAAACGTGCGGGTGACGCCGTACCAGCTTGTCAACGAGACCACCAGCGACATCGTCGATCGTCCAGCGCTGTCCGGCGGGCAACTCCTCGGCGAGCCGGGAATGGAAGGCGATCTGCAGCAGGACATCGCCGAGCTCCTCACGCAGGGCTTCGAGGTCGCCGTCCTCGATCGCCTGGAAGGCCTCGTAAGCCTCCTCGAGCAGGTACGGCGCCAGCGACTCGTGAGTCTGCTCAGCGTCCCATGGACAGCCGCCTGGTGAGCGCAGCCGATCCATCGTCGCGACGACGTCGAGCAGCCGCGACCCGGATGGCCGCTGGTGAGCCATCAGCTCCCTGCGGAGATCGGGCTCTTCGTTGCCACCACTGACTGTGTGGTGTTGTCCCACTTGCCGTAGCGCGGGTTGACGTGGATACCGAGATTCGTTGCCTCCCGCTGCAGCGCCTTGCCCAGCAGCTCCTGCGCCTGCGCGCCGTACAGCGACGCCTTCACCTTGTCGACGACCTGTGACAGCGGTTGGACCTGGCGCTGGATGATGTGCAGCACCACGAACTGCGCGCCGGAGTGGATCACAGCGAACGTGCCCGGCTTGCCGGAGGCGCCCTTGGGCAGCAGTCCGACAACCTGGCTACGCGGCACGAAGCCGACCAGACCGCCGTTCGCCTTCGACGTGCTGTCGATCGAGTAGTGCGAAGCGAGCGCGGCGAACTTCGAAGGTTGCGCCTGCACCTTGTGGAGCAGCTTGTTCGCAAGCGCCTTCTTCGCCACCGCGATCTGCGCGACCTGGAGCTGGTCGTAGGTGTCGATGTCCTTCTGATACTCGGCCTGGAGCTGCGCCTGGGTCGCTGGCTGCTCCGCGGCGATCGCGTCACCGAGCTTCTGCTGCATGACAGTGATGCGGATCAGCGGGCCGAGGCCGGAGGCTCCGACGCCGACCGCCTGCGCCGCCTGCTGCTGCAGTGAGGCGAGGCTGCCGGTCTGCTGCACGAACGAGGCCTGCTCGTCCGCGACCTCCTGTTGGGTCACCGTGACGTGATGGGAAGCTGCAAGGTCGAGCACCAGCTGATCACCGACCAGTCGCGCCAGCGTCTGCCGCACGAAGGCCGCGCGGGCAGTCGTGCGCGCCGTGGCCGTCGACCCGGTCGTGTAGACAGCGGCTTGGACGTTGCTGTCGGCGAGCGCCTTGTTGACCTCGGACTGCAGGGTGCCGGTTGTGATCGTCTTGTCCCCGATCACTGCCGCTGCGCCCGGACTCGTGTCGCATGCCGACAGGGCCGGTACGGCGATCAACGCGGCAACGGCGAGCGAGGCGACACGAAAACGTCTAGACACGACTCGTCAGATTATCTTGCGCGGCCTCGGTGCCGGTTGCCGGGAGGGCGAGATCGGCAACCACCTGCTGGAGCACGTCACGGCACCAGTCGAGCAGCGCCTGATCACGAAGCGGCTGACCCCCGATCCGCGCGGTGGCGGGCGCCGTGACCAGCACGATGCTCGCCGCCGGCTTGACGATCGAGCCGGGGTAGAGACGCTGCAGCCGCAGTGTCTGTGACTCCCGCAGGTCGAGCGGCGCGAAGCGGACGTACTTGCCCTGCGACGCGACCTCGCCAACCCCGAACGTCCGCGCGTAGGCCCGAAACGACGCAACAGCCAGCAGGTTCTCGACCTCCTGTGGCAACTCGCCGAACCGATCCCGAAGCTCCGCGCGGATCGCCTCGACCTCCTCATCGGTCTGCGCGCCGGCGAGCCGCCGATAGGCATCGAGGCGGAGCCGTTCGCCCGGGATGTAGTCGTGCGGCAGGTGCGCGTCCACCGGTAGATCGACCCGCACCTCCTGAAGCTCATCGACGCGCTCGCCCTTGAACTCTGCCACCGCCTCGCCCACGAGCCGGACATACAGATCGAAGCCCACCGCTGCGATGTGACCTGACTGCTCGCCGCCAAGGAGGTTGCCGGCACCGCGGATCTCCAGGTCCTTCATCGCGACCTGCATGCCCGCGCCGAG
>JAFAZI010000007.1 GCA_019239875.1 Frankiaceae bacterium | reverse complement strand
CCGAGTTGAGCACCTGTCGCGCGGCGGGGTTGAGTCCAAAGGACACGTTGGACAGCCCGAGGGTGGTCTGGACGTTGGGGTACTTCTTCTTCAGCTGCCGGATGCCCTCGATCGTCTCGAGGCCGTCACGCCGCGACTCCTCCTGGCCGGTCGCGAGGGTGAAGGTCAGGCAGTCGACCATGATGTCGGCGACATCCAGGCCCCAGTTCGCGGTGAGGTCGTCGATGATCCGGCTGGCGATCCGCACCTTGTCGGTGGCGGTACGGGCCTGGCCCTGCTCGTCGATGCACATCACGACGACGGCGGCGCCGTGCTCCGTGATCGCGCGCAGCTTCTCCTGGTAGTTGCTGGTGGGTCCGTCGCCGTCCTCGAGGTGGATCGAGTTGACGACGCAGCGACCGCCGATGCGCTCCAGTCCGGCCTGGATGACCGCGGACTCGGTCGAGTCGAGCATGATCGGCAGCGTGGAGGCGGTCGCGAACCGGAACGCGATCTCGTCCATGTCGGCGGCGCCGTCGCGGCCGACGTAGTCGACGCACACGTCGAGCATGTGCGCGCCGTCGCGGGTCTGGTCGCGGGCGATCTCGACGCACTGCTCCCAGTCGCCGGCCAGCATGGCCTCGCGGAACGCCTTGGAACCGTTCGTGTTGGTGCGCTCACCGATGGACAGGTACGACGTGTCCTGCCGGAACGGCACGTGCTGGTAGAGGCTCGCCGCGCCCTTCTCCGGGCGGGGCCGCCGCGGGGTGACCTCACGGCCACCGACCCGCTCGACGACCTGCCGGATGTGCTCCGGCGTCGTACCGCAACAGCCGCCGACGAGCGCGAGGCCGAAGTCCGTCGTGAAGTGGTCGTGCGCGTCGGCGAGCTCGGCCGGCGACAACGGGTAGCGCGCACCGTCGGCGGTGAGCTCCGGGAGGCCCGCATTCGGCATGCAGGACAGACCGACGCGCGCATGCCGGGACAGGTAGCGAAGGTGCTCGCTCATCTCGGCCGGCCCGGTGGCGCAGTTCAGCCCGATCATGTCGATGCCGAGCGGCTCGAGCGCGGTCAGCGCCGCACCGATCTCGCTGCCGAGCAGCATCGTCCCGGTGGTCTCGACCGTCACCTGGACGAAGAGCGGGAGCTTGATCCCCGTGCTGGTGAAGGCGCGCCGCGCGCCGTTGAGCGCCGCCTTGGTCTGCAGCAGGTCCTGGGTCGTCTCGACCAGAATCGCATCCGCGCCGCCGGTGATCATCCCATCGACCTGTGCCTGGTAGGCGTCTCGGAGCTGGGCGTATCGGACGTGACCGAGGGTCGGCAGCTTGGTGCCGGGGCCGACCGACCCGATCACCCAGCGCGGCTTGTCGGGTGTCGACCACCCGTCCGCGACTTCACGCGCAAGCCGGGCACCCGCCTCCGCGAGCGGGTGGATCCGGTCGGCGATGTCGTACTCCCCGAGGTTGGCGAGGTTGGCGCCGAAGGTGTTCGTCTCGACCAGGTCCGCGCCGACGCTGAAGTACGCGTCATGCACGCCGCGAACGACGTCCGGTCGAGTCTCGTTCAGGATCTCGTTGCAGCCCTCGTGTCCCTCGAAGTCGTCGAGCGAGAGGTCGCCGGCCTGCAGCATCGTGCCCATGGCGCCGTCTGCGACCAGGACACGCTCAGCGAGCGCGTCGAGCAGGGCGTTGGGATCGGGGCGCGAAGATGTCGACATATCCGATCCAGGGTAGGTGAACCGGCGGTTCGCGTCGCCTCGATATGAGCCGGGGTCGGCCGGGTCCGATACGGTTTGCCCAATCGCTCGTGACTCGGCTGAGGGAGCCCGCAGTGAGCAGCTACACAAAAGTTCTTGTCGGCACGGATGGATCGGCGTCCGCGACCCGGGCGGTCGAACGCGCTGCAAGGGTCGCCGCCGATGCCGGAGCAACCTTGTTGATCGCATCGGCCTTCCAGCCGATCTCCGATCGGGATCGCCAGGCGGCGATCAACCAGCTCGGCAACGATGCCTACAAGGTGATGGGGTCCAACCCGGCCGAGGAGGCGTTGCGGGACGCTGAGGCGCTCGCCCACAAGAACGGCGTCGAGAAGGTCGAGACGGTTGCCGAGGCGGGCGACCCCGTCGACGTGCTGGTGGCGCTGATCGACGGTCGCAAGGTCGATCTGTGCATCGTCGGCAACCGCGGCCTGAACAGCCTCGCCGGCCGGCTGCTCGGCTCCGTCCCTGCCAACATCAGCCACCGCGCGTCGTGCGACGTACTCATCGTCCACACCACCGGCGGCGGCAAATAACCCGACGCGACGGGCATAGTCTGGCTGCGTGACGGATCCACGGGGCGCCGCTGCGGGCCGTGTGATGATCGCGGCGTTCGAGGGGTGGAACGACGCCGCCGACGCCGCGACCGGGGCGATCGAACATCTCGAGCAGGAGTGGCAGGTCACGCCCTTCGCGCTGATCGACCCTGAGGACTATTACGACTTCCAGGTGAACCGCCCGACGGTCCGGCTCGTCGACGGCGTGACGCGACGGCTGGAGTGGCCGACGACCCGGCTGGGCCGTACGACGGTCGGCGACCGTGAGGTCGTGCTGGTCCGCGGCCTCGAGCCGAACATGCGGTGGCGGGCGTTCTGCGACGAGCTGGTCGAGTTCGCGAACGAGCTCGAGGTCACCGAGGTCGTCTGTCTCGCGGCGCTGCTCGCCGACGTGCCGCACACCCGCCCGATCGACATCAACGGATCGGCGTCGGACGAGGCGCTCGCGGAGGCGCTCGGCATCAAGCGATCTCGCTACGAGGGGCCGACCGGGATCGTCAGCGTCTTCCACCAGGCGCTCGCCGAGACCGGCCGCAAGGTGGTGACGTACTGGGCGAGCGTCCCCCACTACGTGGCACAGCCGCCGTGTCCGAAGGCGACGCTGACCTTGCTGCACCGCCTCGAGGACGCGCTGGACTTCACCATTCCGCTCGGCGATCTGCCCGATCAGGCGCTGGCGTGGGAGAACGGGGTCGACGAGCTCGCCCGCGAGGACAGCGAGATCGCGGACTACATCGCGTCACTCGAGGAGCGTGAGGACGAGCTCGACCTGCCGGAGGCCAGCGGCGACGCGATCGCCAAGGCCTTCGAGCGCTACCTCCGCCGCCGCGACACCTAGGCCCGTTATCGCCAAACCGTCTCGAATCGTTGGTTCTGGGCGTCTCGAACCAACGATTCGAGACGGTTGGGCGATAAGTCAGACGACGCCGAGGAGGGCGTCGACTGCTGCGGCTGCCTCGCCGGGTGCCGCCGGGTCGTCGCCCTCGTTCGCGGCCCAGTCGTCCACGGCGTTCATGGCGGCCGGCGCGTCCAGGCCGTTGCGCAACGCGTCGCGGAGCCGGGCGAGGAGCGGGACGGTCGTCGGTCCGGTCTCCCGGGTGAAGGCAGCGCGCCACCGGGCGAGGCGCTCGACGGCCGGGTCCAACTCGCTGTCGAACCATTCCCACGCGGCATCGTGGCGATGTGCCAGCAGCGCGATCCGGATCGCCATCGGGTCGACGCCCGCGGCGCGCAGCGTGGAGACGAGCACGAGGTTGCCTTTGGACTTCGACATCTTCTCCCCGGCGTACCCGACCATCGCCTGGTGCAGGTAGGCCTTCGCAAACGGGAACTCGCCGCTGATCACCTCGGCCTCGGCCGCAGAGAGCTCGTGGTGCGGGAAGATCAGGTCGTCGCCGCCGCCCTGTACGTCGATCGTCGGCCCGAGATGCTTCATCGCGATCGCCGAGCACTCGATGTGCCAGCCGGGGCGGCCCCGGCCCAGGACGGAGTCCCAGGCCGGCTCGCCTGGTCGCGCCTGC
Source organism: Frankiaceae bacterium (assembly GCA_019239875.1). GTDB lineage: Bacteria > Actinomycetota > Actinomycetes > JAFAQI01 > JAFAQI01 > JAFAZI01. The sequence continues at coordinate 3,588 of JAFAZI010000007.1, read as the reverse complement.
TGCCAGAGCAGGCAGTCGAGCGGGTCCTTCTTGCCTGGCCGCAGCGGGTCGCCGCCCCGCTCCCCCGACAGCCGGACCATCTCGGCGATCCCGAGGTGTCCCACCTGACCGAAGCCCCCGGCCGCGGCGACCGAGAAGTAGATGTCGCCGTCGAGGTCGTAGGCCGCACCCTTGTCACGCAGCGCGACGATCGCGTCGACGATGTCGGGGATCGCCTCCACCGCGCCGACGTACTCCGCTGGCGCGAGCACACGCAGCGCCGTCATGTCCTCGCGGAACAGCTCTGTCTCGCGTTCGGCGATCGCGGTCCAGTCCTCGCCGGTCTGCGCGGCCCGCTCGAGGAGAGGGTCATCGACGTCGGTGACGTTCTGGACGTAGCGCACGGACTTGCCCGCGTCGAGCCACGCTCGCTGCAACGTGTCGAAGAGCAGGTACGTCGCGGCGTGCCCGAGGTGCGTCGCGTCGTACGGCGTGATGCCGCAGACATAGAGGAGGACCGACGTCTGGCCGGTCCCGACCTCGACCAGGTCGCCCGTGCTCGAGTCGTTGATCCGCACCGGTGCTGAGGAGTGCCCGCCGATCAGGCGAGGAACGTCAGGAGATGCCCAGGAGCGCACGCCGCGACTCTAACCGGACCGGTTAGAACGGCGGCCAGGGAACGGGCGGCCACTCGCCGTTCGGCACCGGGTGCTTCCCCGTGGCAAGCAGGCGGTCGACCCGGCGAGCGGTTGCCCAGACCTCCTCCTCGGTGAGCAGCTCGCGAAGCGCTGCCCCGAGGTCGCCGGCCAGCTCTCGTTTGAGGTGCTGGAGCACGTCGACGGCCTCTTCAGTCAGCCGCTTGCCCTGCCAGCCCCACAACAGGGTGCGCAGCTTCTCCTCGACCGAGAAGCAGACGCCGTGGTCCACGCCGTACACGTGCCCGTCCTCGACCGGCAGCAGGTGCCCGCCCTTGCGGTCCGCGTTGTTTATGACGGCGTCGAAGACCGCCATCCGGCGCAGCGGCGGGATGTTGCTGCGGGCGAGCTTCGCGAGGTCGACGTTCGGCGCCACGTCGATCCAGAGCTGGCACATGCCGGGGCCGAAGGGCCCGTCCCGCATCACCGTCGGCGGGACGATGTCCCAACCGGTGGCGGCCGAGACCAGATAGGCCGCGACCTCGCGGCCGGCGAGGGTTCCGTCGGGGAAGTCCCACAGCGGGCGTTCTCCCGCGACCGGCTTGTAGACACAGGCGGCCGTGACCCCCTCATGGGTGACCGCGCAGTAAAGCGTTGCGTTGGACGCGTCGACCAGGCGGCCCTCGACGTCGAGCTCGCCGTCACGCAGCAGGCGCAGGGCGTCCTCGAGGTCGAGGATCTGGGCGGGCTCGCTCACGTTGCCAGTGTCACTCAGGATGCGGTGACATGCAGATGGCCGTTCTGGCGCGGGCAGATGTGGCCCTCGGGATCGAGCGGGTTGCCGCACAAGGGGCACGGCGGCCGGCCGGCGGCGACGACCCGGAGCGCTCGCTTCGCGAACGCGCGGGCGACTGCCGGTGACAGCCGAACGCGGAGCATGTCGGCGTCGGTCTCGAGGTCGGAGGGGGCGGCGGCTTCGTCCTCGGTCACAGCCTGGACGGACTGCGCCTCGATGATCACGAGCGAGTCGTCATCGTCCCAGGCGAGCGCAAGCGTGCCCACCCGGAACTCCTCCTCGACCGGAGCGTCGAGCGGCGCGACGTCCTCGAGCTGAGGCGGCGACACGGCGGGCACGCTTGAGTCGGCGCCCTGCCGGCGTCGTACCTCGTCCAGCAGCTCGTCGAGTCGCTCCGCGAGGGCGGAGACCTGAAGCTTCTCCAGCGCGACCGACACCGTGCGGCCCTGGCCAGTGGCCTGCAGGAAGAAAGTGCGCTCGCCGGGCTGCCCGACGGTGCCGGCGACGAACCGATCCGGCGGGTCGAACGCAAACTCGCGGCCAGCCATCAACTCACCTTATGTGTGTCGTTCGTTAGGACGATCCCGCCCCGCCGCCGACGACGGCGTCGGAGCTCGCCTTCCGCCTGGACTTCTTCTTCGCGGGGATCAGGTCGGTCACCGGTCCCCCCTTGTCATTCATTCGTACGACGAACGGCCGCAGTTCGGTGTAGCGGACCACCGACATCGAGCACGGGTCGACCTGGATGCGTTGGAACGCGTCGAGGTGCATGCCGAGGGCGTCGGCGAGGATCGACTTGATCACGTCGCCGTGGCTCACCGCGATCCACGTCGCGTCCTCGCCGAACTTCGCGTTGTGGGCACGGATCGCTGCCACCGCGCGTTGCTGCATCGCCGGCATGGACTCCCCGCCGGGGAACTGGACCGCGCTGGGATGCGCCTGGACGACCTTCCACAGCGGATCCTTGACCAGCTTCTTGAGCTCCTGGCCCTGCCAGTCGCCGTAGTGGCACTCCCCCAGCCGCTTGTCGGTGCTGACCTTCAGGTCGCGGCCGGCGGCGATCGCGGCGGCGGTCTCGCGGCAGCGTTCCAGGGGGCTCGACACGATGCCTGCGACGGGTACGTCGGCGAGCCGGGCGGCGAGGGAAGCCGCCTGCTCACGGCCCTTCTCGGCGAGATGCACTCCCGGCGTCCAGCCCGCCAGCACGCCACCGGTGTTGGCGTCGGTCAGGCCGTGGCGCACGAGCAGAACGGTCGTCATGCCGCCATCCTGCTATGCCCCACAGCAAGCAATGTGGCATTGCTCCGCGCTACAGCGAGCAATGTCACATTGCCCAGCCAGAGCGCGAGCAATGCCACATTGCTTGTCAGTCGCCTGCGCCGGACTTGTCGAGGGCTTCCGCGGCCTTGCGGAGGGTGGCGATCCGTTCGTCCTGCGACCCGCCGAACCCGGAGAGGTTGATCGTCGTCACGCCGGACTTCGCGAGCACCTGCATCTTCTCGGCGATCCGCTCGACGGGGCCGATCAGCGACGTACGGTCGATGAACTCCAACGGGACCGCCGCGCCGGCCTCGGCGTACTTCCGGTCCAGGTACAGGTCCTGGATCTCCGCCGCCTCCCGTTCGAAGCCCATCCGGCACGCGAGCCGGTTGTAGAAGTTCTGCTCGCGGGACCCCATGCCGCCGATGTACAGCGACGCGTAGCCGCGGATCGGGTCGGCGCAGGCCGCGAAGTCGTCGCCGATGATCATCGGGATCGTCGGGCACACGTCGAACGGCCGATCCGGGTTCGCGGACTTCGCCTTGCCCGCATCGATCGAGGCAAACAGCTCAGGGGCGAACTCGGCGTCGTAGAAGATCGCGAGCCAGCCGTCGCAGAGCTCGCCGGTCAGCTCGAGGTTCTTCGGCCCGATGGAGGCGAGGTAGATCGGCAGGTACTCGCGCACCGGATGGATGATCATCTTCAGCGCCTTGCCGGGCCCGTCGGGCAGCGGCAACTCGTAGTGCTTGCCGTGGTACTCGACGCGCTCGCGTGCGATGGCGAGCCGGACGATGTCGATGTACTCCCGGGTCCGACCCAGCGGGTTGGCGAACCGGACGCCGTGCCACCCCTCCGACACCTGCGGGCCCGACACACCGAGGCCCAGGCGGAACCGCCCCCCGGACAGCGTGTCGATCG
>JAFAZI010000151.1 GCA_019239875.1 Frankiaceae bacterium | reverse complement strand
CCCAAGCTGTCCGCCAGCTTCTCGATGAGCTCGAAGTGCTCCGCGCCACCGAGCCCGCGGCCGCCGGAGACGACGATCGACGCTTCGGTGAGCTCCGGGCGGCCGCCCTTCTTCTCGCTGACCGACTCGACGATCTTGGCCTTGGTGGCCGCTTCGGACAGTGAGACCGACACCTGCTCCTCACTCGGCGTCGCGGCGGCAGCTTCCGGCGCGGTCGAGTTGGGGCGCACGGTGATGATCGGCGTGCCCTTGCCGACCGAGGACTTGACGTTGAAGGCGCCACCGAAGATCGACTGGTGCGCGACGAAGCCGTCCTCGACGCCGACCGCGTCGGTGATGACGCCCGAGTCTAGCTTCACCGCGAGTCGACCGGCAACCTCCTTGCCCTCCGGCGAGGAAGCGATCAGGATCGCAGCCGGCGATGCCGAACCGGCGATCTGCGCGAGCACCTCGGCCTTCGGCGCCACGACGTAGGAGTCGAGCTCCGCGTCGCCCGCGACGTACACCTTCTGCGCGCCGTACTCAGCGAGCTGCGCCTTGGCGTTGTCGTAGCCGCTGCCGACGAAGACTGCGGACGGCTCGCCGAGGGATCGGGCGAGGGTCAGCAGCTCGAGGGTGACCTTCTTGGGAGTCCCGTCGACGTGCTCGACGAGAACGAGTACCTCTGCCATGTGTTGTCCGTACTCCTTCTCAGACGAGCTTCTGGGACGCGAGGAACTCGGCGAGCTTCGAGCCGCCGTCGCCCTCGTCCTTGACGACCTGACCGGCCTGCTTCGGCGGCCGAGCGGAGAACTCCGCGACTGAGGACCCCGAGCCAGCGAGCCCGACCTTCTCGCTTTCGATGCCGGCGTCGCCGAGCGTCAGCGTGGTCAGCGGCTTCTTCTTCGCGGCCATGATGCCCTTGAACGACGGGTAGCGCGGCTCGTTGATCTTCTCGACCACGGAGACGATCGCCGGGGTGGCCGCCTCGACGACGTCGTATCCGGTATCGGTCTGGCGCTCGATCTTCACCGTGCCATCCCCTACCTCGACCTTGCGAGCAAAGGTCAGCTGGGCCGCGCCCGTGCGCTCGGCGAGCATCGCGGGGATGACGCTCATCCGCGCATCGGTCGACTCGACACCGAGGATCACCAGATCGTGAGGGATCGTCTCGAGGGCCTTTGCGAGGGCATACGACGTCGTTAGCGCGTCCGACCCGTGCAGGCCGGAGTCCACGAGGTGGACCGCCTGGTCGGCGCCCATCGACAGCGCCTTGCGGATCGTCTCGACGGCCTTCTCCGGACCCATCGTGAGGACGGTGACCTCGCCGCCGCTCGCCTCTTTGATCCGCAGCGCCTCTTCGACGGCGTACTCGTCGAGCTCGTTCATGACGCCTTCGACGCCTTCGCGGTCGACGGTCTTGTCGGAGTCGCTGAGCTTCTTCTCAGCCCAGGTGTCGGGCACCTGCTTTACGCACACGACGATGTTCATGGCCGGCGGCCGACCTCCTGCTGGAAGGGACATTCAAGGGTCACGCGAGCGTGAACTCCTTGCTAAATCTAGCAACCGCCGAAACTGATTCGGTTCTCGGGGCCACCCGCCCGATTTGTGAAGACCTATCCGTAGCCCGCTCCGCCGCAGTCTTCACATACCGCGTCGACCGCGCCCACTGACGCAACTTGTCCGTGCCTCAGCCGGCCGAAGCGAGCTGAGACACGGACAGGTTGGTTACCGCTTAGGCTGCGGCGGTCGCGAGCTGCGGCTTTCGCGAGCCACAGTCGCAGACCGCCGACGCGAACAGCTGCGAGTCGCAGCCGTCGCCGTGGCAGCCCGAGTGCTTGCAGTCGTCGCACTCGACGAGCAGGTTGTTGCAGGCGCTTCCGTCGAAGAGCCGTCCGTTACAGCGACGCATGTGGTGCCTCCATCTGTTGGGCTGAATGTGAGGTGCCAGTTGCGGGTTGCGCACGAGCTGTGAGTTCAAGCGGCTCTTAGTGGCTGTGGCCACTGGTTCACTTCGCCTTCGGCTCAGTGGAACTGCTCTTCTTCGGTGGAGCCCTTCAGCGCGAGGGTTTCGGCCTCTGGGTCGATCGCGGTGGCGACGGCGTCGAAGTAACCGGCGCCGACCTCCCGCTGGTGCTTTGTTGCGGTGTAGCCGATGGCCTCCGCGGCGAACTCCTTCTCCTGGAGCTCGACGTAGGCCGACATGTCGTTGGTGGAGTAGCCCTTGGCCAGCTCGAACATCGAGTAGTTGAGAGCGTGGAAGCCCGCCAGGGTGATGAACTGGAACTTGTAGCCCATGGCGCCGAGCTCGCGCTGGAACTTCGCGATCGTGTCGTCGTCGAGCGCCGCCTTCCAGTTGAACGACGGCGAGCAGTTGTAGGCCAGCAGCTGGTCGGGGAACTCCTTCTTGATCGCCTCGGCGTACTGCCGCGCGAGCTCCAGGTCCGGCTTGGAGGTCTCCATCCAGAGCAGATCGGCGTACGGCGCGTAGGCGAGGCCGCGGCTGATGCACGGGTCGATGCCGTTCGTGACGCGGTAGAAGCCCTCGGCCGTCCGGTCGCCGGTGATGAACTGCTGGTCGCGCTCATCGACGTCGCTGGTGATGAGCGTCGCGGCCTGCGCGTCGGTACGCGCCACGATGACGCTCGGCACGCCCTCGACGTCGGCGGCGAGACGGGCCGCGTTGAGCGTCTTGACGTGCTGACCGGTCGGGATCAGGACCTTGCCGCCGAGGTGACCACACTTCTTGGCGGAGGAGAGCTGGTCCTCCCAGTGCACGCCCGCAGCGCCGGCCTGGATCATGCCCTTCATGAGCTCGAAGGCGTTGAGCACACCGCCGAATCCGGCCTCCGCGTCGGCAACGATCGGCGCGAACCACTCGATGTCGGCGTCGACACCTTCGCTCCAGCTGATCTGGTCCGCGCGCATCAGAGCGTTGTTGATGCGGCGGACGACAGCCGGCACGGAGTTCGCCGGGTAGAGGCTCTGGTCCGGGTAGGTCTGCGCGGCGAGGTTCGCGTCGCCCGCCACCTGCCAACCTGAGAGGTAGATGGCCTTCAGGCCGGCGCGCACCTGCTGCACGGCCTGGTTGCCGGTCATCGCCCCGAGGGCGTTGATGTAGTCCTCGGAGTTGACGAGGTCCCACAGCCGCTCGGCACCCCTGCGGGCGAGCGTGTGCTCCTCCTGAACCGAACCGCGAAGGCGTACGACGGCCTCGGCGTTGTAGCTACGGTTGACGCCCTTCCAGCGAGGAGAAGTTTCCCACTCCTTCGCGAGTGCGTCGGCTTGCGCTTGCTGGGTCTCGAGGCTGGTGGCCACGGGATCGCTCCTCTTGTTGTCTTGTCGAAGACACTATTGAGTGAACTTCCTTTGGTGTTTCAATCATTGCGTCAAGGCGTGCCCATAATGCGGTGCACTAAGCGAGAAGAATTGGGATTCTTCACCTATGCTGAAGAACGTGCGTCAGACGACCCCGAGCGAGACGGCGGAACCGCCAGCGGGGGTTCGGCTCGACATCGTGACGCTCGGCCAGCGGATCCGCCATCTACGTCGCGGCCGCGGCATGACCCTCGCACAGCTGGCTGACGCCGTCGGCTCGGCGAGTTCGGCCCTGTCGATGATCGAGAACGGTCGGCGCGAACCCCGGCTGTCGCTGCTGCAAGGCATCGCCGCGGCGCTCGAGGTCTCGGTCGAGGATCTGCTCCGGCCTGAGCCACCGAGCCGGCGGGCCTCGCTCGAGATCGCCTTGGAGCGTGCGCAGCGCGAGTCCGCCTTCGCGTCGCTAGGGCTGCCGGCGCTGCGTCCGAGTCCGCGGATCCCGACCGACGTCCTCGAGCACGTTGTCGCCCTGCACGACGAGCTGCGCCGCCGTGACGCCCGCTTCGCCGCGACTCCAGAGGCCGCCCGGCAGGCCAACGTGGAGCTCCGCCGGCACATGCGCAGCGTCGACAACTACTTCCCCGAGATCGAGCAGGCCGCCGGCCAGGCGCTGAAGGCAGTCAACTACACCGGCGGCGCGCTCCCCCAGCGGCTGATCAGCGAGCTGGCCGCCCACTTCGGGTTCTCGCTGCACAACGTCACGGATCTGCCGCAGTCGACCCGGTCGGTCACCGACCTCGAGCACCGCCGGATCTTCATGCCGCAGCAGCCTCACGGCCACGATCCGCGGTACGTCGTACTCCAGACCCTTGGACACTTCGCGCTCGGGCACACCGACCCCACCGACTTCGCGGACTTCCTGCGCCAGCGTGTCGAGGCGAACTACTTCGCGGCCGCGACCCTGGTGCCCGAAGCGGCCGCGGTCCGGTTCCTCACCGAGGCGAAGCGGGACCGCGCGATCGACATCGAGGACATGCGTGATGTCTTCGCGGTGTCGCACGAGACGGCGGCGCACCGCTTCACCAACCTCGCCACCCGTGACCTCGACCTCCCCGTGCACTTCAGCCGCACCGACTCGAGCGGCACGATCTACAAGGCCTACGAGAACGACGGTCTGGCGTTTCCGACCGACATGACCGGTGCGATCGAGGGGCAGGTGGCCTGCCGCGAGTACTCCTCCCGCCAGGTGTTCACCGCGCCCGAGCGGTACGGCACGTATGCGCAGTACACCGACACCCCAGGGGGCACCTTCTTCTGCACGGCGCACGTGCAACCCGGGGCCGGTGGTGAGTTCGCCGTCTGTGTCGGAGTGCCCTTCCAGCACGCGAAGTGGTTCCGCCACTCCGACACCCATCGGCGACGGAAGTCGACATGTCCCGCGATGGCCTGCTGCCGCCGTCCGCCGGAGGAGCAGCTCCAACGCTGGAGTGGGCGAGCCTGGCCATCGGCCAAAGCGCACACTCACCTGCTCGCCGCCCTACCGCCGGGCACCTTCCCGGGCGTCGACACGACAGACGTCTACACATTCCTGGACCGCCACACGGCCACGACGGATCTCGTCATCGACGAATAGATTTCGACAGGTGGCGGAGACACAGCGGCAACCGGTCCCCCGCAACGACGACGGCGAGATCGACACCGCGCTTGCGTTTCTCGCCTTCGCCCGCGAGTGCGTGATCAAGAAGACAGACGGCCTGAGTGAGGACGACCTCCGGCGGGTCATGGTCGACACAGGTACGTCGCTACTCGGACTGGTCCAGCACCTGACCGATGCCGAGCGCTACTGGTTCGGCTACCACGTCGGTGGCATCGGCCAGGACGACTTCGACTTCAGCATGGCGGTACCAGCCGACCGACCCGCCGCGGCCGTGTTGCAGGACTATCGCGATGCGATCGCGGCGAGTGACGACCTGCTGCGGTCGATCACCGACTTCGACCAGCTGATGGCGATCCCCACAGCCGACCGCCGCCACAGCGTCAGGTGGGTGGTTGCGCACGTCACGGGCGAGACGACGCGCCACGCCGGCCATGCCGACATCCTCCGCGAGCTGATCGACGGTACGACGGGACGCTGACCCGGAGGGCGTTCATGCAGCGCTAGCCGCCGCCGTCGCAACGTCCTTGGGGTAGCTGGCCATCGCGCGGAAGAGGAACAGCGACGCGAGGGCCAGTGGCAGGAGCATGACGAGGAACGTCCAGTGCAACGATCCGTGGCGGTTGCCGAACACGATGTCGGACATCGCCCCGAACGCGACCGGCGCGAGCGCTTGCGCCGACGTACGGAGAAACGTCCGCACGCCTTCGGCTCGGCCCCACAGCGCCGCCGGCATGATGTCGAGCCGGGCGGCGTTGAGCGGCGGGTTCTGTGCCGACAGCCCGAACGACGCGAGCACGAGATAGGGCAGCGCGCGCATCGGGTGATGCGTCAACAACGCGGGGACGAAGCAGCCCGCCGCCATGGCCGCCGAGATCGCCGCGACCAACAGTCGCCCGTTGAGCATTCCCCGTCGCAGCAAGGCGTCGCCGATCCGGCCGCCCAGCAAGACACCGATCACCGCCCCAGCGCCGAGGGCCAGCATGAGGGCGTTTGCGAGAGCCTGATTGAGGCCGTACTGCTGGTGGACGAGCTCGGCGCCGAAGGTCTGGATGCCGGCGAGGTAGAAGTAGCAGAGTGCGCTCGACACGATCATCGCCACGTTCGTGCGGATCGACATGACGTATCGCGTCGCGGCGCGCAGGCCCATCTCCGCCGGATCGTCGGTCAGGATGCCGCCGGTGTGGGGCGAGATCCCCTTCTCCCGTGACACCCGTTGCGCGTCGGTCTCCTCCAGCTCCGCCTCCGCCGCCACGTCCTCTCCGGCGACCGGCTCGATGGTCTCCTTCGTCGGGAACTCGTCGGCGCCCGGCGGGATGATGCCGGCACCGCCGCGGACCGGCTCGGGCAGCTTGAGCACCAGCCAGGCGAGGTAGAACGCCGGAAGGGCCAGGATGACGAACGAGGCACGCCAGGACAGCGCCGCGATGTCGCCGGTGACCGCGAATCCGACGCCGGCGCCGAGCAGCTCGCCGGTCAGGACGTAGCTCCACACCTTTCCGCGCTCGGCGCTGGCGAACCAGTCGCCGATCATCGAGGCGACCACCGGGCCGGCCGACGCCGTTGCGATGCCTAGCGCGAGCCGGGTCAGCAGGAGCATGCCGAAGGAGCTGACGGTCGCGCTCCAGATCATGCAGGCGCCCCACAGCACGATCGAAAGGCCGAGGGTCGTCGTACGCCGGATCCGGTCCGCGAGGACGCCGAACGGAACGCTCGCGATCGCGGCGACGACGGCGTTGACCGCGACCAGCAGACCGATGTCCGAGTTGTCGATGTGAAGCGCGCCTCGCAGGGGCGTGGCGGCGGCGCCGACGGTCGCCGAGTCGGCGCTCGACAGGGCGAGCACGCCACCAAGCACGAGCATGACCCGCCCCCGAGCCGGCCCGCCGAAGACGTGCTCGAGCCGGCGAGCGGCATATCCCGACACCCGCCGCAGTAGGCCACGACGCGGCGCCGGCGGCGGCGTACCGGGTGCGCGCGTCTCCTCCCCGCGATCCGGCAACTCGATCCGCCTGGTCGGAACCTGGTCGCCAGCGTCATGGGACCCGCGCTCGATCCGAGTCGTCGGCTCCTCACTCACCCGTCCATCATCGCCAAACCGTCTCGAATCGTTGATTTGCGACGTACGAAACCAACGATTCGAGACGGTTTGGCAACAAGATCGGGGGCGCGGCGGGTCACACGAGGGACTGGCGCCACTGTTGCGCGAGCGCGGCGTACTCGCCGGTGCCCTCGGCGAGCAGGTCGGCGGGGGTGCCGTCCTCGACGATCCGGCCGTCGGCCATGACGAGGACCCGGTCGGCGATGGCGGCCGTCGACAGCCGGTGGGCGATGATCAACGCTGTGCGATCGACCAGCACGGTCTTGAGCGCGTTCTGCACGAGGCGCTCGGTGGGCGCGTCGAGTGACGAGCTCGCCTCGTCGAGGATGAGTACGGCGGGATCGCCAAGCAGCGCTCGCGCCATCGCGATCAGCTGACGCTGGCCCGCGGACAACCGGCCGCCGTTCTTGCCGACGCTCTCGTCGTAGCCATTGCGCAGGTGTTGCACCACGGCGTCGACACCGACCGCACGGCCGGCCGCCTCGATCTCGGCGCGCGTCGCGTCCGGACGGCCGAACGCGATGTTCTCGGCGACGGAGCCCGTGAACATGAATGACTCCTGGGTGACCATCGCGACCGCCCGGCGCAGATCGACCTCGGAGAGGTTTCGAAGGTCGGCGCCGTCGATGCTCACCGTTCCGGAGATCGGGTCGTAGAAGCGCGCCAGCAAGCGCGCGAGCGTGCTCTTGCCCGCGCCGGTGTTGCCGAGCAGTGCAACCGTCTGCCCCGCCGGAATGTGGAGCGAGAAGTCACGCACGATCTCGCGACCCTCGCGGTATCCGAAAGTCACGTCTTCGACGTGGACTTCGCCTCGGAACAAGCCGTCCGGCGCTCCGGTCGACACGGCCGGGATGATGACCTTCGGCGTCTCATCGAGCACGCCCGCGAGCTTCTCGATACCGGCCGCGGCACCTTGGAACGAGTCATAGAACTGACTGACCTCAGCCATCGGCTCGAAGAACTGCCGGAGGTAGAGGACGAACGCGGCCAGGACCCCGACGCCCATGTGCCCGCTGATCACGCGGTCGCCGCCGTAGAGCAGAACGAGAGCCGTGGTGACGTTGCCGACCATGCGAATGCCCGGCCAGTACACGGTCAGCAGCTGGAAGGACTCCGTCATCGCCTCACGGTTGCGCTCGTCGAGATCACGGAAGATCTCGTCATTGCGCGGCTCGCGCCGAAAAGCCTTCACGGCGCGGATCCCGCGCAAGGACTCGGTGAAGTGAATGATCACAAGCGCAATCGCGTCTCGCGTCTTGCGATAGGCGACGGTGGATCGTCGCTGGTACCAGCGACTCAGGAAGAACAGCGGGATCAACGAGGCCAGCGACACGAGCGCGAGCGGCCAGTCCAGGACGAGCAGGATCACGGTGATGGTGATGATCGTCAGCACAGACGTCACCAACGTGTCGAGGCCCGCTTCGAGCAACGCGTTGATCGCGTCGAAGTCAGACGTCAGCCGGCTGATCATCCGGCCCGAGGTGTAGCGCTCGTGGAAGGACAGGCTGAGATCTTGGAAGTGCGTGAAGACGCGCCGGCGAAGCTCGAGGACCGCGGCCTGTCCGATCCGCCCGGAGCCCAGGATGAACACCCGCGTGAGCCAGGCCTGGGTGAGCGCGCACAGGACGATGCCGATCACGACCAATGCGATCGTGGTGTGGTCGCCGCGACGGGCATCGCTGATCCCGGAGTCGATGCCGATACCGACCAGCGCCGGAATCGCCATCGACGCCGCCGTACCGACCACGATCGCCAGCAAGACGCGGATTGCCTGTCGTTTGTACGGCCGGACCAATGAGCCGATCAGGTTCCTGGTGCGTCGGCGGAGCACGACTGACACCGCGACCGGGATGTCGTCCTCGGTGTCGGCGGCAACTCCCCGCCACTGCTCGATGTCGACCTCAGGCGTGGTCTCCGTCGTTGTCACGACGCACGCTCGTAAGGGTCCTCGACCGACAGGATCTCGGCGTACGCCGGGATCTGCATCAGTTCGGAGTGGGTTCCGACGGCCGCGAGCGTGCCGTTCTGGAGCAGCGCAACCCGGTCCGCGAGAGCGACCGTCGACGGCCGGTGTACGACGACGAGGCCGGTCGTCTCACCCAGAACGTTCGCCAGTGATCGTTCGACGAGCGCTTCGGTGTGCACGTCGAGCGCGGACAGCGGGTCATCAAGGACGAGCACGGTCGGGCGCGCGACAACAGCCCGCGCGAGCGCGAGCCGCTGTCGCTGGCCACCGGACAGCGACAGCCCCTGCTCGCCGATCCGAGTGTCGAGGCCCCATGGCAGTTCGTGGACGAAGGTGGCCTGCGCGAGCTCCAGCGCCGCTTCGATGTCCGCATCGGTTGCGTCCGGTCGGCCGAGGGTCAGGTTTTCGCGCACGCTCATCGAGAACAACACCGGGTCTTCGAACGCCGTCGATACGACCCGTCGGAGCTCGGTGAGCCCGAGGTCGCGGATGTCGACACCGTCGAGCGTTATCCGGCCACCAGTGACGTCGTGCAACCGTGACGGCAACGAGGTCAGCACGCTCTTGCCCGAACCGGTCGCACCCACGATCGCGACCGTCTCGCCGGGCTCGATCGTCAGCGTGACATCGCGAAGCGTCGGCGCGTCCGCGTCATGGAACTGGAACTCGACCGATTCAAACGCAAGCCGGCCACGGGGCCGGACGAGCGGAATCGGCGTGACCGGGTCGGTGATCGTCGGTGCCGTGTTGAAGACCTCGATCAGGCGCATCGACGCGGTTGCCGCCTCCTCGGCCATCGCGAGGATCCACCCGATGTCGATCACGGGCCACTGCAGGAGGACGAGCAGCGCCACGAAGGCGACGAGGGCGCCGAGCGTCATGGCGCCGTGCGCGACCGCGAGCGTGCCGAGCAGGACGACGAGCGCCATCGTCAGGTTGGGGATCAGCATCAACAGCGACCAAAACCGGCCGAGGAGCTGCACCATGTCGAGCTGGGAGGTGCGGACCTGGTCGGCATGCTCCATGAAGCGACGGGACAGCCAGGGTCCGCGACCGAACGCCTTCGTCACCCGGATGCCGCTGGCCGACTCCTCGGCCCAGGTCGCGAGGTCGCCCTGCTGGTCCTGCATCCGGCGCGACACCAGGGAGTAGCCGGCGCCGAACCGCTTGGACAGCGCGATCACTGGAATTGTGCCGGCCGCAACCAGGATGCCGAGCGGCCAGTAGGTGACGATCAGCAGGATGATGACGGCGACGTACTGCGCGACGTTGATGACGAGATAGATCGCTCCGAAGCCGAAGAATCGTCGGATCGTCGACAGGTCGCTCGTGGCACGCGAGAGCAGCTGACCGGTGCCCCACCTGTCGTGAAAGCTCACCGACAGCTGCTGAAGATGCGCGTAGAAGTCGTCACGCATGTTGCGCTCGATGGTGAGGACCGCGATCGACTGGATCCATCGCCGGTAGGCGATCAGCCCTGCCTCGGCCGCGCCGAGACCGAACACTGCGAGGAACATCGGGAGGAGCTCACCGCGGTCGCCGCGTTTGATCGGACCGTTGACGATGGCCTCGATGACGAGAGGTACGACGGTGCTGGCCGCGACGCCGATCATGGCGGCGAGGAACATGATGACGATCTGGCCGCGCCACGGGGTCGCGTAGGAACGCAGCCACCACAGGGCCGCGAGTCGGGCGCGGAAACCTTCTGGCTCCGGAGAGTGATCCGGATCGGGGATCCAGTCACCCTCCGTGTCGTTCACCCATCGACCGTACCTACCAGGGTCAACCGGATTCCGGCTGTTCGCTACCGGGTAAAGGGACAGTCATGCAGCAACTGAAGCTGATGATCATCCTGGCGAGCACCAGGCCCGAGCGAGCCGGAGAGCCGATCGCGCACTGGGTCCTGGACTCAGCCCGCGACAGGGACGACGTCGACGTCACATTCGTGGACCTCAAGGAGCTCGCGCTCCCGCTGCTGGACGAGCCGGCGCACCCCCGGCTGCGCCGCTACGAGCACGAGCACACGAAGCAGTGGAGCAAGCTTGTCGACGCCGCCGAAGCGTTCATCTTCGTGATGCCGGAGTACAACCACGGATACACAGCGCCCTTGAAGAATGCGCTCGACTACCTGCACCACGAGTGGGTCGGCAAGCCGGTCGGTTTCGCGTCATACGGCGGGGTCGCCGCGGGGACCCGGGCCGTGCAGCTGCTCAAGCCCGTGTTGACGTGCCTGGGCATGACGCCGCTCACCACGGCCGTCGCCGTACCGATGGTTGGCGAGAGAGTGCGCGACGGCCGCTTCGAGTCGAGCCCTGAACTGGACGAAGCGCTCGGCATGATGCTCGACGAGCTGCTCCCGAAGTACGCCGCCGCGATGCGGCCGCTGCGGGCCGCGAGCTAACGTCCGACGAACGCGGCCTTGCCCGGTCCGTTCTCGACGAAAGATGTCATCCCGATCGCCTGGTCCTCGGTCGCGAACAGTGCCGCGAACTGCTGGCTCTCGATTGCGAGCGCCGTGTCGAGGTCGACCTCGAGGCCGCGATCGATGCTCTCCTTGGCGGCCCTGAGCGCGAGGGAAGCGCCGGTCGCGAACTGCGCGGCGTACGCCTGGGCACGGTCGTAGACCTCCTCATCCGGCACGACCTCGTCGACCAGCCCGATCCGCAACGCCTCGTCGGCCCGCACGAATCGGCCGGTGAAACACAGGTCCTTCGCGACCGACGGCCCGACGAGGCGAGGCAGCCGCTGGGTGCCGCCCGCGCCCGGGATCACTCCGAGCAGTATCTCGGGCTGGCCGAGCTGAGCCTTCTCCCCCGCGATTCGCCGATCCGCGCACAGCGCCAGCTCGCACCCACCACCGAGTGCGTAGCCCGTGACAGCGGCCACCGTTGGTTTCGGGATGCGCGCGACGGCCTGGAAGCACGCCTGCAGAGCGGTCGCTCGGGTCGCCATCTCGGCGTAACCCGCCTGCTGCATCTCCTTGATGTCGGCGCCGGCGGCGAAGATCTTCGGCCCGCCGTAGATCACGACCGCCTTGACGTCGTCTCGCTGAGTGACCTCCAACGCTGCAGCCTTGATCTCCTCCTGAACCTGAGCGTTCAACGCGTTCATCGGCGGGCGGTCCAGCCGAATGGTGCCGACCGCGGCGTCGACCTCGAGATTGACGAATTCAGCCATGCCGGAACGTTAGTCCGCCAGACGACAGAGCCGTTGACGTGGTCCGATCGGGTGGCAACACTTTGCAGTCATCCGGGTGGGAGGGACATCAGATGAGCGACACCGGCGAATTCGAGCTGCCGTCGATCCAAGACATCGCTGACGACGCGTTGCACTTCGGGGATGCGGCCGGACACTTCGGCCAGGACATAGCAGACGGCAGCATTGCGGGCGCCGTCACGCACGCGGTCGCCAGCGACATGGTCACCCACGTGGTGGACTTGGGCCATGACGCGTCTGCTTACCGTGGGGCCGGCGGTCCCTTGGAGGCAGCGGCGGCGAAGGTAGATTTCGCCAACGACATGGCGGCGATCAAGACCGATTCTGAGCTGCTGTCGGACTTCGCGAGCGGCGAGACGCCGTACACGTCGATGCACCTGCCGGACGGCGGGGAGGGCGGCGGTTCGGGCACTGCTAGTGCCACCGCGGCGAGCAGCGAGCCGGAGTTCTACGGGGACGACGGCGCGGCAGGCGGCGGAGGCACGATCAGCACGACGGTCTACCCCGACGGTTCGTCGGTGTCCTCGGTCGACGGCGGGGACCCCGTCTACACCCCGGCAGGCGCGTACGACGACGCAGGCGTGACGACGATCAACCCCGACGGATCGATGACGACCACGTACGCCGACGGTGCATCCGCAACGGTCAGCGACGGCACTGGAATCTTCGCCGACAGTGCGCCGACCGAGGACGTACGGATCGGCGGATATCAGCTCGACATCACCCCGCTGGCCGACGCCTGGGGCGAGGCCAACGACGTAGCGCAGGAGCTCATGGACTCCGGGGTGCCGATCGGCGCCGCGGTCGGGCTGGCCGAGGCGCTGGTCGACGGCGACTTCGAAGGAGCGGCCGAGGAGGTCCTGATCGGGGCGGTCGACGTCGGCGCTGACGCACTCGGGCTGCCCGAGATCGACGCCGGCGTCGGCTTCCTCACTGACCTCGTCGAGGGCAACACGGACGCGCTGCTCGGTGATGCCGAGTCAGCCACGATCGGCACGGTCGCCGGACTCGCCGGCGCCACGATCGGCTCGGTGCTCGGCCCAGCCGGCACCCTGCTCGGCGGCGAGATCGGTGGCCTGGTCGGCGGTGCCGTGGCCCCCAGCGTCGAGAGCGTGCTGTCGGATGGCGTCGGAACCATCGAGGACGTCGGCTCGGACACCATCGAGGCGTTCCGGAACGCCGCGGACGACTTCCGTGACGGCGACCTGCTCGGTGGCGTCGGTGACGTGGCCGGTGGCCTGGTCAACGATGTGGGCGATGTGGCCGCCGGAGCGTTCGACATCGCGGGTGACGCACTCGAGGGGGTCGGCGACGCCGTCGAGGCCGTCGCTGAGATACCGGGCGATGTGATCGGCGAGGTCGAGGACATCGCGGGCGACGTCGAAGAGGGTGTAGAGGACGTGATCGACGAGATCGGCGATCTGTTCTAGATCTAGAAGAGAGCGTTCGCCAGAGCTCGCCGCGCGGTGGCCAGCCGCGGATCCTCGGGGTCGAGAACGTCGAACAGGCCCAGCAGGTGCTGACGTACCCGGTCGCGGTCGTCGCCCGCGCTGTCCCGGACCGCATCGACGAGCCGCGCGAAGGCGTCGTCGACGGCTCCCCGTAGCAGGTCGAGATCCGCAACCGCGATCTGTGCCTCGAGATCGGCCGGGTCCTCCGCCGCCCGCCGGCGTACCGCCTGCTCGTCGGCGCCCTTGGTCCGGATCAGGAGCTCACAGCGCGCGACCGCACCCTTCGCCTCCGGGTCGGCTGGGGACCGTTCGAGGATGGAACGGTACGCCGCAAGGGCCGCGTCGAGGTCACCGCGGTCAGCGGCAGCCTGTGCCTCGGCGTACGCCGGATCCACGGGAGGACCAGCGTCCTCGGGAGCCGGGTCGCCGGGCTCGACCGACACCTGGCCGGTGACACCATTCGCGGCTGCGACCCGGAGCACCTCGTCGAAGACCTGACGGACCTGGGACTCGGGCATCGCGCCCTGGAACAGCGGGACCGGCTGGCCGCCGATGACGGCCATCACCGTGGGGATGCTCTGGATCTGGAACGCTGCCGCGATCCGCTGCTCAGCTTCGGTGTCCAGCTTGGCCAGCACGAGTCGGCCGCCGTACTCGATCACGAGAGACTCGAGGATCGGCGAGAGCTGCTTGCACGGCCCACACCAGTCGGCCCAGAAATCGAGGATGACCGGCACCTGCAGCGACCGGTTGACGACCTCTGCTTCGAAGTTGGCTTCGCCGACGTCGATGATGACGCCGCTGCTGGGCGCCTGCGGGGGCGCACCGGCCGGGGTGCCCCCGGGCGCGGCCGGCGACGGCTGACGGCGCAGGCCGGACAAGTCCACGGCGCCAGGGATCCGGAAGTCAGTCGGGCGCATGCTCACACCGCGAGCCTAGGCCGTCAGAACCGCGCAGGCTCTCGATAAGCGCCCCAGATCTCTTTCAGGGCACCGCAGATCTCACCGAGCGTCGCCTCGTGGCGCGCGGCCTCCAGCATGGGGGGGACGACGTTGCCGTCCCTTCTGGCCGTCTCGATCATGTCGTTGATCGCCGCCTGCACGGCCGCGTGATCCCGAGCTGCGCGGCGTGCCGTCAGCAGTCGGTTCTGCTCGGTCTCGACCTCGTGTGACACCCGCATGATCTCGAGGTCGCCGGCGACGGTCTCCTCGGCGACGTTCACCCCGACGACCCGCTTGTCACCCTTCTCGAGCTGCTTCTGGTAGGTGAAGGCGGCATCGGCGATCTCCGACATGAACCAGCCGTCCTCGATGCCGCGCAGGATGCCCGAGGTCATCGTGCCGTCGGAGCCCATCTCCCGGATCTTGGCGAAGATGGTTTCGGCTTCGGCCTCGATCTTGTCGGTCAACGCCTCGATGTACCACGAGCCGCCGAGGGGATCCGCGACATTCGTGACCCCGGTCTCCTCCATGATCACCATCTGCGTCCGCAGTGCGATCTCCGCCGCCTTCTCACTCGGCAGCGCGAGCACCTCGTCGAGAGCGTTGGTGTGCAGCGAGTTGGTGCCGCCCAGGACAGCGGCGAGTGCCTCGATCGCCGTCCGCACGACGTTGTTGTCCGGCTGCTGGGCGGTCAGCGAGACGCCGGCGGTCTGGGTGTGGAATCGCAGCCATTGAGCGCGGGGGTCCGTTGCGCCGTACTCGTCGCGCAACCATCGCGCCCAGATCCGCCGCGCCGCCCGGAACTTGGCGATCTCCTCGAAGAAGTCGATGTGCGCATCGAAGAAGAAGGAGAGGCCGGGGGCGAACCGGTTGATGTCCATCCCGCGTGACAGACCGAGCTCGACGTACCCGAAGCCGTCGGCAAGCGTGAAAGCAAGCTCCTGCGCAGCGGTCGAACCGGCCTCGCGGATGTGGTAGCCGGAGACCGACAGCGGCTTGTAGCGCGGGATGTTCTCGTCGCAGAACTCCATGAGGTCGCCGATGAGCTTGAGGTGCGGGTTCGGCGGGAACAGCCACTCCTTCTGGGCGATGTACTCCTTGAAGATGTCGGTCTGGAGCGTCCCGTCGAGCTTCGAGATGTCGACACCCTGCCGCTCGGCCGCGACGAGGTACATGACGAACACCGGTACGGCGGGGCCGTTGATCGTCATCGACGTCGTGACGTCAGCCAGCGGGATGTCGGCGAACAACACGTCCATGTCGGCCGCGGAGTCGATCGCCACGCCGCAGTGGCCAACCTCGCCGACAGACAGCGGATCGTCGGAGTCACGGCCCATGAGGGTCGGCATGTCGAAGGCCACCGACAGCCCGTGGCCACCGGACTCGAGGATCATCTTGTAGCGCGCGTTGGTCTGCTGAGCGTTGCCGAAGCCGGCGAACTGCCGGATCGTCCACTCCTTGCCGCGGTAGCCCGTCGCGTAGAGGCCGCGGGTGAAGGGGAACTCGCCTGGCCAGCCCACCTTCTCGAAGTCCTGGACGGTGTCGCCGGGCTTCGGGCCGTAGACCGGGTCAACCTCGACGCCGGACAGCGTGGTGAAGTCCGCGTCGCGCTTGGCCGCCTCGTCGTGGCGCGCCTTCCAACGCTTGCGGCCGGCTTCGATCTCGTTCGCGTCCACGACCAGATACTAGGACGTCCTACTAAATCTGGCCACGTTGCCCGATCGTGAACACAACCGCCGCGCGTGAAGCGCGGCGTCAGCGTGAGCACGCATCCGGCACGGCCCGAGTTGCGCCAGTTGTGTGCAGGACCGGGCGGCGTCAGGCGGTGAAGTCGCCGGCGTCGACCCGGATCGTGCGGAGCAGCTCGAACAGCGTGACGAGCTCGCTCTCGTTGTACATCGCGAGCCCGAAGCCGTCAGCCATGAGCGCGTCGGTCGCGGTCGTGACGACCCGCTTGCCGTCCTTGGTCAGGCCGGCCAGCACACCACGGCCGTCGTCGGGGTTCGGCCGCCGTGAGACGTAACCCTGCTTCTCGAGCCGGTCGATCGTGTTGGTCACGCTGGTCGGGTGCACCATCAGCCGCTCGCCGATGACCGACAGCGGCAGCTCGCCGGATCGCGAGAAGTGCAGCAGCACCATCGCCTCGTAGCGGGCGAAGGTCAGATCGTAGGGCTTGAGGATCGCGTCGAACCGCGAGAGCAACAGCTGCTGCGCGCGCATCACGGACGTCGCGACGCGCATCGCAGCCGCGGCACCGAAGTTCGTCTCCCACAGCTCGCCGGCGAGCTCGATCGGGTCGAACGGCAGGTCCAGCGGCTCTCGGCTCACACTGCCGAATCGTAAAGCGCGTCAGCGCCGACGACCTGTCAGCGTTACCGGTCGCTCCACCCGCCGCAAACGCTGACAGGTCACGTGGCGATCGCTGCGAGCAGCTGGTCCGCGGCGGCGTACGGGTCGGTCGATCCCGCGAGAACCTGTCCGGCAAGGTCGTCGAGCAGGCTGCCACCCCGCAGGTCGCCGATCTGCTCGCGGAGGGCGGTCACCGCGATCGCCTCGATCTCGTCCGCGATCCGCGCGGTGCGGCGACGGTCGAGCTCACCCGCCCCGGCCATCCAGTCATGGTGCTTCGCCAGGGCCGCGACCAGCTCCTCGTTGCCCTCGCCCTGCGACGCGATGGTCTTGATGATCGGTGGCTTCCAGGCGTGTGGGTCGGAGCCTTCCACCAGCGCCATCATGTTGCGCAGGTCGCGGATCGTGTGGTCGGCGCCGTCGCGGTCCGCCTTGTTGACGACGTACACGTCGGCGATCTCGAGGATGCCTGCCTTCGCAGCCTGAATGCCGTCACCCATCCCCGGAGCGAGGAGTACGACGGTCGAGTCCGCGAGCGAGGCGATCTCGACCTCGGCCTGACCGACCCCGACGGTCTCGACGATCACCACGTCGCACCCGGCTGCGTCGAGCACCCGAACCGCTTGCGGCGTCGCCCACGACAGGCCGCCGAGATGACCGCGGGATCCCATCGACCGGATGTACACGCCAGGGTCGGTCGCGTGCTCCTGCATCCGCACCCGATCCCCGAGCAGCGCCCCGCCGGTGAACGGCGACGACGGATCGACGGCGAGCACACCCACGCGCTTGTCCTGGCCCCGGTACGCCGCGACCAGCACGGATGTGGTCGTGGACTTACCGACTCCGGGCGAACCGGTGAGCCCGATCACGTTTGCGTGACCGGCGTGGGGGGCGAGGGCTGCCATGACCTCGCGCAGCTGTGGCGAGGCGTTCTCGACCATCGAGATCAGCCGTGCGACCGCTCGCGGCTCGCCGGCTCGCGCCCGCGTGACGAGGTCACCGACGTCGACGGTCATCCGCAGCGGTGGCTCACGCCGAAGGGACGCGGAGCAGCAGGGCGTCACCCTGACCGCCACCGCCACACAGCGCCGCTGCACCGAGTCCGCCACCGCGGCGCTTCAGCTCGAGCACCATCGTGAGCGCCAGCCGGGCGCCGGACGCGCCGATCGGGTGACCGAGCGCGATCGCGCCACCGTTGACGTTGACCCTCTCGAGGTCGACGCCGAGCAGCTTCGCCGAGTGAACCCCAACCGCGGCGAACGCCTCGTTGATCTCGATCAGGTCGAGATCGGCGACGGTGAGTCCTGCCCGGGTCAGCGCCTTGTTGATCGCGTTGGCGGGCTGCGCCTGTAGCGACGCGTCTGGACCGGCGACGACTCCGTGATGCCCGATCTCGGCGAGAATCGTGGCGCCGTGGCGTTCGGCCGCTTCCTTGGACATCACCACGACGGCGCAAGCGCCGTCGGAGATCTGGGAGGCCGACCCGGCGGTGATCGTGCCGTCCTTGGCAAACGCCGGCTTGAGGTTCGTCAGCCCCTCGACGGTCGTGTCACCGCGGACGCCCTCGTCGGTGGTGAACATCACGGGTTCACCCTTGCGCTGCGGGATCGCGACCGGAACGATCTCGTCGTCGAACAGGCCGTTCTTCTGGGCGGCGGCGGCAAGCTGGTGGGATCGCGCTGCGAACTCGTCCTGCGACGCGCGGCTGATGTCGAGCTTGGCGTTGTGCGCCTCGGTCGACTCGCCCATCGCGCACTGGTCGAACGCGCAGAACAGGCCGTCGTACGCCATGGAGTCGAGCATCGCGACATCGCCGTACTTGAAGCCTTTGCGCGAGCCCGGCAAGAGGTGCGGCGCGTTGGTCATCGACTCCATGCCGCCCGCGACGACGACGTCGTACTCCCCCGCAGCGATCAGCTGGTCGGCGAGCGCGATCGCGTCCAGCCCGGACAGGCACACCTTGTTGATCGTGAGGGCAGGGACCGTCATCGGGATCCCACCCTTGACCGCCGCCTGGCGCGCGGTGATCTGCCCCGCACCGGCCTGCAGGACCTGGCCCATGATCACGTAGTCGACCGCGTCGCCCGCGACGCCGGCGCGCGAGAGTGCCGCCTCGATGGCGATCCCGCCGAGGTCCGCCCCGGAGAAGTCGGCAAGGGATCCGAGCAGCTTGCCGATTGGAGTACGGGCACCACCGACGATCACCGAACCAGGCATGCCTGACACGATACGGGCCATGTCCTCACCGCTACTGACGCGCATCGACCATGTCGGCATCGCCTGCCGCAACCTCGACGCGAGCATCGAGTTCTACGAGACGACCTTCGGCCTCACCGTTGCCGGCCGCGAGACGAACGAGGCGCAGGGCGTCAAGGAGGCGATGCTGTACGTCGCGGATGCGCCAGGCGGCGCGTCGTACGTGCAGCTGCTCGAACCGCTGTCACCGGACACGCCGGTCGGCAAGTTCCTCGACAACCGCGGCGAGGGCGTCCACCACATCGGTTACGGCGTCGTCGACATCGAGGCGGCACTGAGCCAGCTCAAGGACGACGGCATTCGACTGATCGACGAGCGGTCCCGCCACGGCTCGCTCGGCGCGGCGATCGCGTTCCTGCATCCGAAGAGTGTCGGCGGCGTTCTCACCGAGCTCGTCCAGGCCGCGGGTCACTGACGAAACGATGTGACAGCGTTATCGCGATAGCCCTAACGCTGTCCCATCGTTTCGGGCCACTCCCGCGGTAGCGGGCTGCGGTCGGGTGCGATCGCCCCGACCACGGCATCGAGCACGGTCTCCGTATAGCCGACGAGCAGGTGCTTTGCGCCGGGCACCGCCACGACCTTCGCCTGCGGTACGACGGCAAATCGTCGCCGCGCCTCGTCCGGTCGCAGGTAGTCGTCCAGCTCGGGCACGATCGCGACCAGGGGCCGACCGGACGTGGCCCATGCCTCGAGGTCGGTCACCGTCGAATACCGCAGCGGCGGCGAGATCAGAACCGCGCCGCGCACGCTCGGGTCACAGCCATGACGTATCGCCAGGTCGGTCCCGAACGACCATCCGACCAGCCACGGCTCCGGCAAGTCGTGGAACTCCACGTAGTCCAGTGCCGCGGCGACGTCGTACTTCTCCGATTTGCCCTCGTCGAACGACCCCTCGCTGCGCCCGGCTTCGCTCTCGGTGCCGCGGGTGTTGAAGCGCAGCACGGCCAGGTCAGCAAGCGCCGGTAACCGGTAGGCCGCCTTGCGGAACAGATGGCTGTCCATCATCCCGCCGTGCGTCGGAAGCGGGTGGAGCATGACGAGGGTTGCGACCGGTGGTCTCGACTCTGGCAGCGCGAGCTCGCCGACCAGCTTCAGCCCGTCGGCGGTCTCCAAGGTGATCGGCTCGCGGCGGGCCGGCAGGATCGTGTTCGCCCGGATCTCAGCCATGACGAGGCGCGTTCCGCGATCGGTGGATGTTGGCGCCACGCCGAAATCGTGCGTTCCAGCACGGCGTGTGCCAGTGCCGGCGGTTGTCCTCGTCGTTCGGGCGCCACGCCACGATGTGCGCGAGATGCGCGCTGATCTCCTGGTCGCAGCCCGGGCAGCGGTAGACCTTGCCGCCAGCGCTCACCGGCCGGACGACCCAGTCGCCGTCGGGATGTGACTCGGTGTGAGGGATCGCACCCGCCCGCAGCGGCGGCGGCGTGTCGTCGCGGCGCTTCGCGCGACGCGGGCTCATCGGCGCTCAGCCCCTCGACTCGAAGGCAGCCAGCTCGTCGAGCAACGGGGACGGCGCAAGTGATGCCCGGTGCGTCGCAGCCGCGAGATGGATCAGCCGCGAGCGGAGGTTGTCGGCACCGACCCCACGCAACAGCTCGAACGGCCCAGCGGGGTATCCGCAACCGAGCCGCATCGCCGTGTCGACGTCCTCGGCGGTTGCGTAGCCGTCGTCGACCATGCGCACGGCATCGCCAAGGTGCGGCATGACGATCGACTCGACGACGTGCCCGGGCCGGTCTCGACAAGCGATCGCGACGAGGCCCGCCCCGGTCACCACGGCCGCGGCGGTCGCGACAGCGTCGGCGTCGGACTCGATCGTCGCGACCACCTCGACCACGCCAGGTCTAGGTGCGAGTGGGACGTGGAGGCCGACCACGTCGGCGGGCCGCGGCAGGCTCGCTGCAATCGTGCCCACGGGCGCCTCATCCGTCGATGCCACGGCGATCACGGCGCCCGGCTTGGCCCGGCTCGCGGCACGCGCGGCGAGCTCCGCCGTGCCGGCGCGCGATCCACCGTCGACGATCACAACGTCCGCCGCGCCGACATCTTCGACCGGTACGACGGACACGGTGGCGCCAAGGGCATCCACCACGGCGGACTTCGTGCCGCTCGTCACGGCGACCGCCGCCGCGGCGTCGCGCGGCGTACCGGCTGCGAACTGGACCGGGTCGAGAGCCGCAACCGGCGGCCGCTGCGCGTAGTCGTAGTAACCCGTGCCCGTCTTGCGGCCGAGCCGACCGGCGACGACCAGGCGCTTCAACAGCGGCGACGGCGCGTACCGCTGGTCACGCGTCTCCTCGAACAGCGTCTCCATCACCTCGAGGGAGACGTCGAGCCCGATCAGGTCCATCAAGGTGAGCGGTCCCATCGGAAAGCCGCACGCGGCGACGATCGCGGCGTCGATGGCCGCGACGTCAGCCTGGCCGGCCTCCGCGGCACGAGCCGCGTCGTTGAGGTAGCCGAACAGAAGGGCGTTTGCGACGAAGCCGGCCCGATCGCCGACCACAACGGGCGTCTTGCCACACGTCTCCGCGAGCCGCCGCACCCCGTCCACCACGGCAGCGTCGGACATCACCGTGCTGATGACCTCGACCAGCTTCATCACCGGCGCCGGATTGAAGAAATGCATGCCGACGACACGGTCCGGCCGGCCGGACGACGCCGCAATGCGGGTGATCGACAGCGACGAGGTGTTGGTGGCCAGGACGGTATGCGCCGGACAGATCCGGTCGAGGTCGGCGAACAGCTCTGCCTTGATCTCGAGTCGCTCCGGAATCGCCTCGGTGACGAGGTCGGCCGCAGCAAGGTCGGCGCGGTCTGTCGTGAACCGGATCCGCGCGAGGTGAGCATCCCGGTCCGACTCGGTCAGCTTGCCTCGCTCGACCGCTTTGGCGAAGGACTGCTCCAGCCGGCCCCGGCCGGCCGCGAGCAGATCGTCGTTGATCTCGACGGCGACGACGTCCAGCCCGGCCTTCGCGAACACCTCGACGATGCCGGCGCCCATGGTTCCCAGCCCGACCACGCCCGTCGTACGAATCTCCACGCATCCATTGTCGGGCATGCGGGAATCCCTTGTAGGTGCAGACGTTTCTCCCGTACGCCGACTTCGTCGCGTCCGCTCGGTCCTTGGACGACCGCCGGCTGGGCAAGCAACGGGTCGAGACGCTCCAGGTGATGCGCGCGATCACGCAGCCCGGATACGGCTGGCGCCACCACCCGGTCGCGCGGATGTGGCGCGGCTATCCCGAGGCGCTGGCGGCGTACGGGCTCGCCATCACCGAGGAGTGGACGGCGCGGGGGTACGCCGACACATGCGCGGTGAAGATTCTCGACGACCTCGCGGCGGCAGGAATCGATCGAACGCCGCGGACCCAGGCCGAGCTCGCTGCCGCGGGAGCGCTACCACCTTGGCTCGGCGACGAGTCGGTGCACCGCAGCCACCGGTCGGCATTGCTCCGCAAGGACCCCGCTCACTACGGCTCTCGGTTCGACGAGCCGGACGACCTGCCGTATGTCTGGCCGGACGGCGTGCCGGCCGACCGCTGACCACATCGACACCTGGTCGCACTTGTCTGAGACGCTGGGCCGGCTCTGATTCGCTGGATCGACGTGGAGTGCTCATGACCCTCACCCTCAAGCCGGGCACGTCCTGGTCGGATGCCTACGACCGCGCGCGGTCGATCGCTCCTGAGGCGTTCGATGCCGACCGCATCCTCAACCTGATCGGCGGCGAGTGGCAGCGGGTCGGGGACCCGGGCGATCACGTGTCACCGGTGGACGCCACCGCGATCCAGGGCCCACCGCGTATCTCACCGCAGCAGGCCGCCGACGCGGTCAACCTTGCGGCGCACGAGCACAAGACCTGGGGCACCGTCGACCTCGATGAGCGCAAGTCGCTGGTCAAGGCGGCCGTGGATGAGATGCGCAAGCATCGGGACACCCTTGCCTTGCTGCTGGTGTGGGAGATCGGAAAGCCCTGGCGGCTTGCGTGCGCCGATGTCGACCGGGCGCTCGATGGAGTCGAGTGGTACTTGCAGGAGATCGAGCGCCAGATCGGTGATCGCACTCCGCTGCCCGGGCCGGTCAGCAACATCGCGAGCTGGAACTACCCGATGAGTGTGCAGGTGCACGCGGAGCTCGTGCAGGCGCTCGCGGGAAACGCGGTCGTGGCGAAGACGCCGAGCCAGGGCGGCTTCCACACGTTGACGTTGGCGCACGCGATCATGCGCCGCCACGGTCTGCCCGTGACGCTGGTGTCGGGTGTTGGTGGCGCCCTCGGAGATGCCCTGATCAGTACGCCGGAGATCGGCGCGCTCGCGTTCGTGGGTGGTCGCGCCAACGGACGCAAGGCCGCCACCACGCTCGCCGACACCGGCAAGCGCCACTTCCTCGAGCAGGAGGGTCTCAACACCTGGGGCATCTGGGACTTCTCGGGGTGGGAGGACCTCGCGAAGCATCTGAAGAAGGGCTTCGAGTATGCGAAGCAGCGGTGCACGGCATATCCGAGGTATGTGGTGCAGCGTGAGCTCTTCCCCGAGTTCCTCGAGATGTACCTGCCGGTCGTGCAGTCGCTGAAGTTCGGGCATCCGCTCGCGGTCGAGACCAGCTTCGACCCGTTCCCGGACCTGGATTTCGGTCCTGTCATTCACGCCTCGAAAGCCGACGAGCTCGTCAGCCACTACGAGGCGGCGGTTGCGGGTGGCGCGATCCCGCTCTATCGCGGTGAAGTCTCCGACGGCCGCTTCCTCGACGGTCAGGACACGTCCGCCTACGTCGCGCCGTCGGCTGTCCTCGCACCGCCGAGCAACTGGGCGCTGCATCACGCCGAGCCGTTCGGACCGATCGACAGCGTGGTGATCGTCGACACGGAGAACGAGCTACTGGCCGGCATGAACGCCTCCAACGGCGCGCTTGTTGCCTCCGTCGCCACCGACAACGAGGACTTCGGCGCGCGGGTCGCCGAGCAGCTGCAGGCCTTCAAAGTCGGCATCAACAAGCCGCGAAGTCGGGGCGACCGCGAAGAGGTCTTCGGCGGCAAGGGCGCCTCATGGAAGGGCGCCTTCGTGGGTGGCGATCTGCTGGTGCAGGCGGTGACGGTCGGCGATGCCGACGAGGAGCTGTACGGCAACTTCCCGTCGTACTCGCGTTATCCCGCCAACACCTGACGGCTCAGAACAGCCGGTCGTCCTTGTTGTCGATCCCGCGCAGCACGTCGTAGTCGACGACCACGCACTCGATGCCGCGCGCCGCGGCGAGCACCTTGGCCTGCGGCTTGATCTCCTGTGCCGCGAAGACGCCACGGACCGGACGAAGCAACGGGTCCCGATCGAGTCGCTCGAGATATCTCGTCAACTGCTCGACGCCGTCGATCTCACCGCGCCGCTTGATCTCGACCGCAACCGACTGTCCGGCGGCGTCCTTGCACAGCAGGTCGACCGGCCCGATGTCAGTCGGGTACTCGCGCCGGATCAAGGTCAGACCTTCACCGAGTACGCCGCAGTTCTCCGCGAGCAGGACCTGAAGGTGCGCCTCGACGCCGTCCTTCTGCAGGCCCGGGTCGACACCGAGGTCGTGCGACACGTCGGACAGCACCTCGTCGATGGTGATCACGAGCTTCTCCTCGCCCTTGTTGACCACCGTCCACTGCTGGGGCTCCTGCTTCACCGTGCACGGCGGCGTCATCCACATCAGCGGCTTGTAGCCGCCAGCGTCCGAGTGCACGAGGACCGACCCGTCAGCCTTGACCATCAACAGGCGGGTCGCCATCGGAAGGTGCGCCTGCAGCCTGCCGGAGTAGTCGACGGAGCAACGAGCTATCACCAGACGCACGGTCGCACCGTATTAGAGGTGAGATCGACGAGGATGACGAGGTACCGGTCACCCGAGCCGAAGGGGAGATAGTCATGCGCACCTCTGCGAGCCAGGCGATGACACTCGCGACATGCGCGGTTCTATGCACGCTCGTACCGGCGCAGGCGGTAAACGCCGCCAACGGGTCCAGGTCCTACGGCACTGTCCATGGACGGCTTATGCAGACCACCGGACCGTCGGGACCTGGTGGCCAGGTGCCATCCCCAGCGAAAGGGTGGGTGAAGATCCGTCGGCACGGACACTTCGTGGAGGCCGTTCGCGTCCATAAGGACGGCCGATTTCGTGTTCTTCTTCCCCATGGCGGCTATTGGTTCATCCCCTCCTCAAGCCTCCGACGCACGGCTCCGATGCAGTGCCCGGACAAGCACGTGCGTGTCCGCGCGGACCGACGCACATCCATACGGATCGTGTGCCGATACCCCTAGCGTTCGGAGTAAACCGGCGGCTACCAGCACCTTCGGCTTGAGGGTCAGGTCTCGATCCGCAATCAGCGGCTTGTTACCGGGCGATGACGACCCGCGTCGACAGGCTACGGTCTGCGGCCTGTCGCAAACCTGACCTCGAACACCCGACGACCCGCCTCCGGCAGGGGGCGGGTCGTCGGGCGTAAGTCGGAGGAACACGTCACGCTGCGCCGCTGACGACCAGCAGCTCGCATGGCCCGACGAAGCCGGCCGCGGTCTCGAACTGCGTCAGCGCCTCGGCCACCTCCGCCCACGCAGCCTCGCGCTCCTCGGGAGCAAGGCCGCTGAGCATCTGGTGCAGGGCGCCGAAGGACTCCTTCTCGAAGCGCAGGCACTCGGCCGCGCTCGCCATCCGGACCGGCGAGTCGATCGCCGTCACATGGATGTCCGAGTAGCCCGCGTCGGCGAACTTCTGCTCGGCGACGCCGGGAGCGCCCATGCTGAACGGACCGGGCAGGCCCGGTCCGGGCGCAGGCAGGCCGGCTGCCTTGCGGATGATCCCGACCGGGACGGAGAAGAAGCCGTTGCGGTCCGGCGTCGAGTAGACGATGGTCGCGAACCTGCCACCGCGTCGCAGGGTCGCGCGGATACCACGCAGCGCACCGACCTGGTCGGGGAAGTAGATCAGCCCGAGGCGGCTGATGGCCGCGTCGAGCCCCCGCAGACCGGTGTCCTGCTGCTGCTCGCCGTCGGCCTCGACGGTCTCGAGGCAGGTGATCCCTTCCTCGGCCGCCTGCTTGGCCGCGAAGGTGAGGATGCTCGGCGAGATGTCAGTGGCGACGACCCGCCCGTTCGGACCCACCCGCCGGGCAGCAATCAGCGACTGGCCGCCGGCACCGGCAGCGACGTCGAGGACGCTGGACCCGGTGGTCACGCCGGCTGCGTCCAGCATGGCCTTGGTGGCCTCGCCCGTCCACGTCTCGATGGCCGGCCCCCAGCGGTGCCAGGCCTCGGCCGCGTCCTCCCACTGGGCACGGGTCGTCGTCTTGAACTGGACGGGGTCGAACGTGGCGGTCATCGGTTCTCCTCGAGTCAGGGCTGGCTGTCGTCCAACAGGCGCCAGGTTGCGAGCCGGCGGCGGCAGATCGCGTCTAGCGGATCGCCAGACGCCTCGCCGGCCTGGATGGGGCAGGATCGGCCTGTGGAGCTGTTCGGGCGGGGGGACGCCCTCCGCCAGCTGCGCACGGCGCTGCCCGCCGGCAGTGCCTTCGTGCGCGGCGAGAGCGGGATGGGCAAGACGGCGCTGCTGCGCGCCGCCGTCCAAGACGCCGCCGGCACGCTCGGGTGGGGCACCTGCGTGGCCAGTGGCGCGTCCGGCTACTGGCCCTGGACGCAGGCGCTGACCGGGCTGGTGCGCGGCGTCGGGCTGGAGGCCGCCCGCGCCGCCGCGGGGACCGACCGCGGACTGCTGGCAGCCCTTGTGCCGCTGCTCGGCGAGGCCCACGAGGGCACGCAGACCGACCGCGACCGGCTGCTGCTCCAGGACGCCACCGTCGCCTGGCTTGAGGCCCTGGCCGAGCTGCAGCCGATCGTCCTCGTGCTCGACGACCTGCAGTGGGCGGACGCGTCGTCGCTGGCGCTGCTCGAGGAACTGGTGTCCCGGCCCCGCCGGGCACCGGTGGCCCTGCTCGGGGCCTTCCGGTCCGAGGAGGCCACCCCGGCACTGGACCGCGCCACCTCGCTCGGTGAGCACCTGGTGCTGCCGGGGCTCGACCGGGACGCGGTGGCGCAGCTGGTCCGGTCCGTCGTGCCGGACGCCGGCGACGAGCTGGTGGAGCGGGTTCACGCGCGTGGCGGCGGTCACCCGCTCTTCACCCGTGAGCTCGCCCTCGCTGACCACCACGGCGCGCTGCCAGCGGCCGTGCGGCACGCAGCCGCCCAGCGCTTCGAGGCGCTGACCCCTGGCACGCAGCAGGTGCTGACCACGGCAGCGGTCATCGGAAACACCCTGCTCGTCGACGTCCTCACCGCCGTCCATGGTGACCGCGGCCTCGTGGACCGCGCGGTCGACGAGGGAATGCGGACCGCCCTCCTGCAGCGGGGCGAGGGGGTGCGGTTCGCGCATGACGTCTTCCGCGAGGCCGTCGTCGAGCAGAGACCCGTCGGGCCTGCCCTGCACGCCGCGGTCGCCGAGGCGCTCGCGGGCAGAGCCGACCGCGGGGGTGAGGTCGCGGCGGCCGAGGTCGCCCGTCACCTCCGCCTCGCCCTGCCCGCTGCTGACCTCGCCGACGCGGTGCGCTGGTCGATGCGCGCGGCCGACGACGACCGGCGAGCCCTGGCGCTCGAGGAGGCTGCCGCCCACCTACGGATGCTGCGCGGCGCTGTCGCCGAGGCCGGGCTGGTGCTCCCCGACGGACCGCTGTGCGACGTTCTGCTGTACGAAGCAGACCTGCTGGCCCGCACGGGTCGGCTGCCCGATGCGCGCGGGCTCGTGCGGGCCGCACGCGACGCGGCGGACCGCGCCGCCGACGGCGTGCGGATCGCCGGTGCAGCCCTGGCCGCAGCGTCGCTGGGTGCCCGCTTCGCGGCGCGACGCGACGAGCTGGTTGAGGAGCTGGAGAGCGCACTGACGGCGGTGGGGCCGTCGTACCCCGACTTGACGGCACACCTGACGGCGGTGCTGGCACGAGAGCTGGCCCATTCGGTGCCGGAGCAGCGCTCTCGCAGCGAACCGCTGACCGAGCAGGCGATCGCACTAGCGCGCGGCTGCGACGACCCCACCGTCCTGCGGGCCTGCCTGCTCGCGCGACACGACGTGCTGTGGTCACCGGGCGGCGGGGCCCAACGGGTGCCGGTGATCGACGAGCTCATCGCCCTCGCCCGCCGCTGTGGCAGCCCGGACTGGCTCGCCGAGGCCCTCGTGCTGCAGGCGAACGCCCTCCTCGAGAGCGGCAGCGCCGCGTTCTCCGCCGTGCTCCACGAAGCGCTCACCGTGCTCGCCGGCCTCGATGAGCCGCGGCACGCTTACACGGCCCTCACACGCCGGGCCTGCCTGGCCCTGCTCCGCGGCGAGCTGGCAGACGCCGAGCGGCTCATCGACGAGGCCACCGCGCTCGGCGGCCGCCTGCGCGAGCCGGACACCGCGAACGTCCGAATGTCCCAGCGGCTCGAGCTGGTCCGCGCGCGCAGCGACCCCGCGGAGCTCCAGTCCTTCGCGGCCGAGGCGGTCGCGCACTGGACCGGCGCACCAGTGCACGCGCACGCGGTGGCCGCGGGCTTCCAGGCGCGGGCGGCCGACCTCGAGGCGGCGCGGCACCACGTGTCGGTCGTGCAGGAGCTCGGCACCTGGCGGTCCGACCGGTCCTACCTCTGGTCGGTCTTCGTGCGCGAGCTCGCCACCGCCGCGATCGCGCTCGACGACGCGCCGCTCATGCAGCAGCTGCTGAGCGACGTGCGGCCGCTGCGAGGGACGTGCGGGGTGAACGGTGCCGCGGTGGCGTTCGCCGGCTGCCACTCGAGGGTCGCTGCGGAGCTCGCAGCCGCGCTCGGCGATCCGGACGCCGCCGCACTTCTGGCGGAGGCCCAGCAGGTGGAGGCGCGCGTCGGCGCCGCCCCTCGCCGGGCTCCGACGTCCCTCCACCGTGAGGGTGCTGCGTGGCGGGTGACCTGGGAGGGCCGTACGGCGACCGTGCCGCACTGCAAGGGCCTGCTCGACCTCGCGGAGCTGCTGCGCCGGCCGCGCGAGGACGTGCATGTGCTCGACCTGATGCAGGCAGGCGCCGTCGCCCCCGACGCGGGTCCGGCGCTCGACCGCACGGCTGCGCAGGGCTACCGCCGACGGCTCGAGGAGCTCGCCGCGGAGCGGGCGTCGGCCGAGCGCGCCGGGGACGCGGAGCGAGTCGCCGCCGTCGACGACGAGACCGCCGTGCTGGCCGCCGAGCTGGGCCGCAGCAGCGGCCTCGCGGGTCGACCGCGGCCGCTCGGCAGCTCCACGACCGAGCGAGCCCGCAAGGCCGTCACCGCGCGGATCCGCGACGCGGTCCAACGCATCGACGCCGTGCTCCCCGACCTCGCCGCGCACCTGTCGCACGAGGTCGTCACGGGAGTGCGGTGCCGGTACGCCGGCGATCGCCGGTGGGACGTGTCCACCTGAGAGCGCCCTCAAGCGACTCGGCCTTGATGCGCCTCGCATGCGAGCCTTGACCAATGCAGGCGCCGCGCACCAGGTACGTCGAAACCGAGCAAGGAGCGCACGTCGCGTACCAGGTTGTCGGCGACGGGCCAGTGGACCTGATGTTCATCCCCTGGTGGTGGAGCAACCTGGAGTGGCAGTGGGAAGACCCACTCGTTGCGAGCTTCTTGGATCACCTCTCACGCTTCGCCCGGCTCATCACGTTCGACGTCCGTGGGGTCGGGGTTTCGGACCCGGCACCGCTGGACGACCTGACCACCCTCGAAGGCTGGATGCGAGACGCGGTTGACGTTCTTGACGCGGCGGGTTCTCGCGCCGCCGTCATCATCGGCCATGGCGATGGCGGCCTGATCGCTTCTGTTCTCGCCGCGACGCATCCGGAGCGCTGCAGCGGGTTGATCCTGATCGACTCCTATGCGCGCCTGGAGGAGGACGAGGACTACGAGGGATGGGAGCGCGGGTTTCTCGACGACCTGCTCGGCAGGTTTGCCGACTTCTGGGGGTCCGGCAACGCCAATTGGGTCACGCTGGTCGCCCCCAGCGAGCAGAAGAACAAGGAGTTCCGATTCCAGCTCGGGAGGCTCGAGCGGCTCTCAGTGAGCCCCGGCGCCGCTCGGGCGATGCAGCTGGTGCTCGGTCGAGTCGACGTCCGGCCAGCCCTGGCAACCATCAGCGTGCCAACCCTCGTGCTTCATCACGTGGGCAACACCTACGTGCCGGTGCACTTCGGACGACAGGTCGCTGCACACATACCGGACGCGGAGCTCATCGAGCTCGAGGGCGCCGACCACCTGTACTGGATCGGGAACACCGAAGCGACGCTACGACTGATCGAACAGCACGTCGCGGGTAGCCGAGGTGCGCCGCGAGCCGAACGGGTGCTCGCAACCGTGCTCCTCACGGACATCGTCGCCTCGACAGACCGCGTTGTCGCATTGGGCGACGAGCGTTGGCGCGACGTGCTGCGGCGCCACGACGACATGGTGGATCGCCAGCTCGAGCGCTTTCGCGGTGATCGCGTGAAGTCGACGGGAGACGGCGTCCTGGCGCGCTTCGACGGTCCGGCACGCGCCATCGACTGCGGGTGCGCCATCCGCGACGCCGCCCGACAGCTCGGTCTTTCGATCCGCGCGGGACTGCACACCGGGGAGATCGAGTTGATCGATCGCGACATCGCCGGGGTGGGCGTGCACATCGCGAGCCGAATCGCTTCACTCGCGCAACCCAACGAGGTGCTCGTCTCTCGCACCGTGGTGGACCTCGTCGCGGGGTCCCGTCATCGTTTCGAGTCCAGGGGCGACCACGACCTCAAGGGTGTCCCGGGCGCCTGGACGGTATTTGCCGTCACGAACTAGCGGGTTGGCCCGCCAGGCGCTGGAGGTTCTCGAGGGCCGGGCCGATCTCGGTGATGATCGTGGTCAGCGCATCGCCGATCGCCGTGTCCGAGCCGGCCTTCGCCATGGCACCCGCTGCGGGGTTCAGCCGGCAGGTCTCGTTCCAGGCGCCGACGGCGGGGTCGGCGGCACGAGCGCTGAGCCCGCTCATGCCCGCGTGGAGCATGCCGATCACGTCCGCCGTACTGCCGGTCCAGCACATCGCCGGGGTCAACCGGTTCTTCTCGTCATCGGACACATGGATCGCTTCCACCGCCGCGACCGTCGCCGCCGACCACGGGACGATGCCGAGGGTCACGTACCCGATCGTGATGCGGTCCTCGGCGAAGGTTGGCCTTGTCGGGGCGTACGGCACGCCATGCGCCGTGCAGTCGACGTGCACCTCACCGGGGACTGCGGAGATCTCGCCGTCATCGAGCACCAGATGCGTGCTCGTGATCCGGTGGACCCGACGTCCGCGCACAACGTTCTCGATGGTGCGCAGGCGGTCAAGCTCGTACTGGCTGATGATGGCGCCGCGAAACACCTCGCCCTCGACATCCTCATCGACCCGAACCAGCACTCCCACGTCCCCCAGGCGGCGAGCGAAGTCTCGGCCGTCCGTCGAGCGCGCTGATGCCGACACCCAGTGCGCCTGCATCTGCATGTATCCCGCGACCTGGTCGAGCGGCTGCACGAAGGAGCGTTCGAAAAGCCAGGCCTCGCGCGGCTTGACCCAGCGGATCCGGCCAGGGTCGATGCCCTGCTCGAGCAACCACACGCAGCTGTCCATCGCCGTCTTCCCCGCGCCAAGGATCGTGAAGGCGGGCGCGTCGACGTGATCGGGAAGCGCATTCGGGGAAGCGAACCGTACGTCGTCGTCCACGGCCATCGGCGGCGTGTGACGCGAGGGGATGTCCGCCGCCGTAAAGGTCGCGTCGACCAGCCGACGAGCCCGGATCGTCGTGGTCTCGCCGGTCTCCAGCGACTGGACATGGTGGCCGTCCGCATCCGCTCCGCGGTACTCGTGCGAGCCGAGGAACGTCACGCGTCCGGACGCGACGAGGTCATCGAGGGCAGCCCCGAAGTGCTCGACGATCTCCGGGGCCGACGCCCGTTCGTAGAAGCCGGCGTTCGGCCCGTCCGTGTCGATGCGATCCGTACCGAGTGGTCGGGACGCCACCCCGTAGTTCGCCGAAGGCTGATGCAGCCGGACGAACGGGTACGCGTGCAGCCAGTGCCCACCAGGCCGAGCCTCGCGGTCGACGATCACCACTCGGGCGTCGGTGAGAGATACGAGTGTGTCGACGAACGGCAAGCCGGACGCGCCGGCCCCGACGACGAGGTAGTCCGTGTCGATCTCCGGCATGCCCTCCCCCGATGCAGTCGAATTGCCGGGATCGTGCCACCTGCGAACACATCACGCAACGGTCACCCAGATCCATGACCTGTCAGCATCAGGGGTCGCCATATCCGCCTCTGGCGCGGACAGGTCGACCTGCGATGGCGGAGTCAGCCCAAGTGGCGACCAAGGAAGTCGAGTGTCCGCGACCAGGCCTCGGTTGCGGCCGCCTCGACGTACATGGAGGGTGCATCCCAGTTGGAGAAGGCGTGACCCGCGTCGTATCGATGGAACTCCACGCCAGGTCGGCCCGCCACGGCCTGCTCGACCTCGGCGATCTTCTCGGTCGGGATGTAAGGATCGTTGGCGCCGTAGTGGAACAGCGTCGGGCACTCCAGGCGATCGACCTGGTCGAGCATGTCGTTGATGGCGGAGCCGTAGTAGCAGACCGCAGCATCGGGGCCCCGGCCGTCCACCCGGCTCGAGGTCGCAGCGGCGAATGCAAGACCGCCACCCAGACAGAAACCCATCGCAGCGACCCGCCCGGAGCACTCCGGCATCGCGAGGACATGAGCGTGGGTGGACTGGATGTCCGCGATCGCGGCGACCGGGTCGAACTTCTGCACCATCGCGAACGCGTCCGCCATGCCTGATTCATCCTGGCGCTCGAACCGTCGTTCGATCCGCCAGAACATGTCCGGTACGACGGCGACATAGCCGGCGTCCGCCAACCGTCCTGCCAGGCCGCGCATGTTGTCGTTGATCCCGAAGATCTCCTGGAACAAGATCACACCCGGACCGCCGCCGTCCGGGATGGCGCAGTACGCCTCGAAGGTCTCGCCGTTGTCAGCGGTGACGGGCTGATAGCCGGTGGCAGCAACCATGGCGGAGAACATAGCGAAGCCGGCGGGGAGCTCGGAGCCGGCCCGGCGGTACGACGAGGCGCGGCGGGTACGTCCTACGACGCGGCTTCCCGCCGGTGGCGTTGCACCAGCCGGCGGCTGCGGACCAGCCGCAGGGCGGTGACCAGGCCGACGCCGCCGATCATGTTGCCGAGGACGGTCCATGCGAACCAGCCGGCCCAGTCGGCGTACCCGAACGTAGGCGCGCCCGAGTGGAGGCTGCAGAAGATCAGCAACGACTCGAGGATCGAGTGCGACATCTTGAGGCCAGCGAGGACGAATGCGCTGGCGATGACCGCAATGAGGCGGGCCGGCATTGACTCGGTGCCGGTCGTCATTCTCGTCATGAGGGTGATCACCGCGCCCGCAAGCACGGCGAGACACAGCGACCGGATGTTGATCCCGTTGTCGATGAAGTAGGCACCCGATGTGATCGCGGCGTGGTGCAGCTGCGGATAGGCCTCCATCGCAATCCAGGTGAGCACCCAGCCGCCCGCCAGGTTCCCGACCGCCGCTCCGATCCAGAACCGCAGCATCTGCCACACGGTGGCCTCGCCGGCGGCGACCACGGCGACTGGGACGAGGAATCCTTCCGTGAACAGCTCGCTGTGGCCGAGAAGCAATGCGATGAAACCGAAGGAGAAGGCGAGACCGCCGAGGAGTTGGCTCCCGGTGGCGTCGGTCACGGCGATGAGCGCGAGCACGCCGATCGAGACCTCGAAGCCAGCGACGGCTGCCGTGGCGAGGAGCTCTGGGGGCCTGCGGTGCAATCGCGGCGCGCCTTCGGTGACCATGCGGTCGAAGGCGTCGGCGACTCGCGGATCCCCGCCGGGATCCTCGTCCGCCGCTCGCTTCGCGGGGGTGTCGGCAGTGTCATGCTGGGCGGCCATCCCCGGCGCCTACCCCAGCGATCCCGCGCTAATCAGCGGTGGCTGAGGCGGTCCCGCGGTAGTCGTGAAGGTTCCGCCACGATCAGTCGTGGCGGAACCTTCACACCCTCCCCTTCGAGCGGCGCTAGCCGCTAGTTCAGCTGATCGTCAGACCGTTGAGCACCCCAACGCCGTAGCCGCCGATCGGCCCGTTGGTGACGGTCACCGGCTTGTTGCTCCCGGTCGGCGCCCCTGCGGTGACAGACATCGTGGCCGTGATCTGCGTGCCCGCCCCGTTCACGACAACGTTGGTGAACGTGACGCCAGCCGGGCCCTTCAGCGTCGCATCGGAGCTGAACCGGTTGCCGTTCACGGTGAACGCCAGGTTGCTCTGACCACGAGTGGCTGAGTTCGGCGTGATGCTGGTGATCGCCGGCCCGGCCGAGACCGTCAGGCAGTTGGTGCAGATGTAGCGCCCGCCGTCGGTGTTCGTCAGCGTCATCTTGTAGGAACCCGGTGTCGTCGTGGCGCCGACCTTCAGCGTCAGGCCGATCGAGGTGCCACTGACCGTGTTCACAGTCCCGGTCACCCCGGTGCCCGGTCCGCTGAAGGCGGCCTTGATGCCGTTGGCGAAACCAGAACCGGTGATGGTGCCAGCCACGCCCGTCGCCCCCTGCTCCAGCGATGACGGGCTCAGGTTGGTCACGGCCGGTGCCGCGTTCACGGTGAGGCAGCCGGCGCAGGCGGCGGCGCCACCGTCCGGGTTGGTGACACGCAGCGTGTAGCTACCGGTCGGAGCGGTCGACTTGACCGTGACCTTCGCCGAGATGCTCGTCGCTGACACGCTGGTGACCGTCCCGGTCACGCCCGCACCGCCGGTGAAGCTGATCTTGGCACCGCTCACGAAGTTGGTGCCGCTGATCGTCACCGGTACGCCGGTCGCGTTCTGCCCGATCGCGGACGGCGCCATCGACGTCACCGTCGGCTTCGGGTTCACCGTCAAGCACCCGGTGCAGCTACCCGACCCGGTCGACGTCGTCACCGTGATGTTGCGCGTCCCGGTCGCCGCCGCCGTGCCCACCGTCATCGACGCCGTCAGGTGCTGGGAGTCAGTGACGGACACCGAGCTGAACGTCACGCCCGTGCCGGAGGCCGCCACCGTCGCACCGCTCTGGAAGCCGGTCCCGGTGATCGTCACGGTCGGGTGCGCACCCTGCCCCGCCGCGTTCGGCGAGATCGATGCGACTGTGACGCCTGGGTCCACCGTCAGGGTGAAGTTCTGCGTCCCGTCGGAGCCGACCCCGTTGTGCGCGGTCACGGTGAACGGGTAGGTCCCGCCCGTGCCCGCTGCCGGCGTACCGGACAACGTCGCCGTCCCGTTGCCGTTGTCGACGAACGTCACACCACTCGGCAGGGTCGCCCCACCGATCGACAGCCCCGGCTTCGGGAAGCCGGTCGACGTGACGCCGAACGAGCCGGCCGTGCCGACCTTGAAGGTGGTCGACGAGGCGCTCGTGACTGCCGCCGGCTGGTTCACCGTCAAGGTGTAGCTCTGCGCGTCGTCCGACCCGATGCCGTTGTGGGCTGTGATCGTCATCGGGTACGTGCCGCCCGTCCCCGCCGCCGGCGTACCGGACAGCGTGGCCGTCCCGTTGCCGTTGTCCGTGAACGTCACGCCACTCGGCAGCGTCGCCCCACCGTTGCTCAGCGATGGCTTCGGGAAGCCCCGCGTCGTCACGCTGAACGTTCCAGCGCTGCCCGTGGTGAAGGTGGTCGACGAGTTGCTCGTCACCGCCGCTGCTTCGTTCACCGTGAGGGTGAAGTTCTGCGTCGCGTTCGGGTTGACGGTGTTGTTCGCGGTGATCGTGAACGGGTAGGTGCCACCCGAACCGGTCGCCGGCGTCCCGGACAGCGTTGCGGTCCCGTTGCCGTTGTCGACGAAGGTGACGCCGCTCGGCAGCGTCGCACCACCGATGCTCAGGGCTGGAGCCGGGTAACCGGTGGTGGTCACGCCGAACGACCCGGCGCTACCCGCCGTGAACGTGGTCGACGCGTTGCTGGTGATCGCCGGCGGCTGAACCACGGTGAGCACCACAGAACCGGCGTTGTACGTCGCCCGGTACTGGCGGTCCGCCAGGTTCGCGCCGGTGATCGACGAGAAGGTGCCGTTCACGGTGCCGCCGGTCAGGATCGTGTACGTCGTCCCGAGCGGCGGCGTGTAGCCGGATTGCGTCTGGATCGCCAGCGTCCCGTTGAGGGTGGCGGTCCCGGTGACGGCGAGCTTGCCGAAGTCGGTGCCCACCTGCGACGGACCGGAGATGCCGATCGCGAGGGTGCCGGAAGCACCCGGGCTGTAGTTCGCGGCGATGCTCAGCGGACCCGCGGAACGGCCTGGCGAGATCGTGCCGGTGCCCGACACCTGTCCGGCGATCGAGCCGTTGCCGGTCAGGGTGCCGCCGTTGATCGTGATCGCGCCGTTGCCGAGCGAGCCGCCCTGCAGGGTGCCGCCGGTGGTGACCGTCGTCGTACCCGCCGTCTGCGTGAGGGTGGTCACGGTGAGGGTCACGCCGTTCACGTTGATCGTGCCGGAGTTCGCGTAGTTCTTGGGAATCGACAGCGTGCGGTTGACCGAGAAGGTCCCGGAGTTGGTGGTCATCCCGCCGATCGTGCTCGTGTTGCTGTTGCCGTAGGTGCCGACGACGCCGCTCGGGCCAATGTTGACCGTGGCGGCGTTGTTGACGAGCGCCACCGGGAACCCGATCGTGCCGTTGGCGTTGTAGGTGCCGGTACCGGAGAGCACGCCGCCAGCAGTCTCGTTCGTCAGGGTCTGAATGCCGAGGACGCCCTTGGTCGAGGTGATCGTGCCGTTGTTGGTCGTCTTGACGTACAGGTCCGACTCAGAGGTGGCCGTCGCGCCGTTGTAGGCGACCGTCGCCCCGAGATCGTTGGTGAAGAGGTTGGTCGTCAAACCGTCCTGGTTCGACGCGCCGCCACCAGTTGCGAGGTTGACCGTGCCGGCGTTCTCCCACGTCGAACCGCCGTAGAAGTACACATAGTTGCTGCCGCCGAACCCAGTGGTGCCGTTCGTGATCAGGTGCGCCTTCTTGCCGGCGGCAGCGCTCGGGTCGAGGTACAGCCCGTTGATGGTCGCGTTACCAGCTACTGAGACGGTGCCAGGGCCCTCGAGGTACGCACCGTTGGTCGTGAGGTTGCCAAGAGTGGCCGTCGTGTTCAACGGGACCACGAGGGTGCCGTCGAGCTGGTACTTACCTGGGTTCACCGTCACGTTTGACGCCGTGATTGTCTGGGTGCCCGTCACGTCCACGGTGCCGGCGCCGCCGAACGACGCGCCAGAGCCCTCCTGGCGCATGTTGGGCATGTAGAGCGTCGAGTTCGCCCCCACCGTGAAGCTTCCCGTGTCGGTCTGCGTGGCGCTGTTGTTGTCACCGAAGTACATCGGCGAGTGCGCGCCGAGGCTCACAGCGCCGTTGTTGAACGCTGCGACGCCGACATAGGCCGACGTGTCCGCGGTTGCGGCGGTGTACTGCAGCACTGCGCCGGAGTCGTTGGTGAACTGATTGGCATCGAGGGCGTCCTGGTTGGACATGCCGCCGCTGTCGGTGAGGTTGATCGTGCCCTGGTTCTCCCAGGTCGACCCGCCGTAGAAGTACACATAGGCGCTGCTGGTGTAGGTGGTGGTGCCCTTAGTGATGAACGGCACCTTGGTGGCAGCGGTGCCGTTGTAGTTCAGGTACAGCCCGCCGATCGACGCTGGGCCGGTGACCGTCACGCCACCGGGACCCTGCAGGCTGCCCCCGGTCGACGTGAGGTTGGCCAACGTGGTGGTCTGCCCACTCGCGCTCACCAGGGTGCCGTCGACCTGGAAGGTCCCGGGGCTGATCGTCACGCTCGACGCGGTGATGGTGTCCGTGCCCTGCACGTTCACGGTTCCTGCACCACCGAATGACGTGCCGGTGTTCTCGTGGCGGGTGCCCGGGAGGAAAAGCGTCGAGTTCGCGCCGACCGTGAAGGTGCCGCTGTCGGTCTGCGTCGCGTTGTTGCCGCCCCCGAAGGACATCGGCGAGTGCGCGCCGAGCGTCACCGAACCGTTGTTGAAGGCGGCCAGGTCGAGGTGGA
This sequence comes from Frankiaceae bacterium, assembly GCA_019239875.1. Classification (GTDB taxonomy): domain Bacteria; phylum Actinomycetota; class Actinomycetes; order JAFAQI01; family JAFAQI01; genus JAFAZI01. The sequence continues at coordinate 26,631 of JAFAZI010000151.1, read as the reverse complement.
CCTGGGTGTCGGCGGTCATTGCCGTGTAGCTCACCGTGGCGCCCGAATCGTTGGTGAACGCGTTGGCGTCGACGGAGTCCTCGTTGTAGATGCCGCCACCGTCAGCGAGATTGATCGTGCCCTGGTTCTCCCAGGTCGACCCGCCGTAGAGGTAAGTGGCGGTGCTGCCCGTGAAGGTAGTTGTGCCCTTGGTCACGAGCGCTAGCTTGGTCGCCGCGGTGCCGTTGTAGTTGAGCCACATCGTGTTGACCGACGCTCCGCCGGTCACCGTGACGCCACCGGGACCCTGCAGCGTGCCACCGTTCGATGTCATGTTCGCGAGCGTCAGCATCTGTCCCGAGGAAACGATGACGGTCCCCTCGAACTGGAACTTGCCAGGGCTGACCGTCACGCCCGAGGAGGTGAAGGTGTCGGTGCCCGTCACGTCCACGGTTCCCGCGCCGCCGAACGATGTGCCGGAGTTCTCATGGCGGGTGTTCGGCAGAAACAGGGTCGAGTTCGCCCCGACGGTGAAGCTGCCGGTGTCGGTCTGCGTCGCATTGTTGTTCTGGCCGAAGTACAACGGCGAGTGGGCGCCCAGGTTCACCGCACCGTTGTTGTAGACCGCAACGTCGACCGTTGCATAGTCGTCTGCTGTCGCGGCGGTGTAGTTCAGCGACGCGCCTGGGTCGTTGGTGAACTGGTTCGCGTCGGTGGAGTCCGCGTTGTACATGTCCGAGAAGTCATTGAGGGTGACCGTTCCAGCGTTCTCCCAGGTCGAGCCCCCGTAGAAGTACACGTAGGAGCTCTGGTTCGCGAACGTCGTAGCGCCCTGCGTGATCAGATGCGCCTTCTTCGCCGGAAGCCCCGAGATGCCGAGGATGCCGTTGGCGGCGCTGGTAGTGGTGGTGCTTCCGGCCACCGTCGTCACACCAGGGCCACCGAGGATTCCCTCGAAGGTGAAGTTCTGGATCGCGAGGGTCTCGCCCGAGATCGGTGTGACGGTGCTCTTGTCGTCCAGGCTGTAGATCGTGCTCGCCGTCTGCGTGGTCGCGGTGCCGAGGGTGAGCGTGCCAGCGCTGACCGTGAGGCTCGGGTTGACCGAGCCGCTCTGCGGCCAGTTGATCCCCACGATGGTGGAGTTGGCGCCAAGGGTTGCGCTCGATCTGGTAGGCGCCGTGGACATGCAGACGTAGTCAGTGGCGTTCGGGATACGGCTGGCCGCTGCACCGCCGTCGGTGAACGACCAGTTGCCCAACGCGCTCCAGGCGTTGCTCGTCGCGCCCGTCCAGTAGATCGAGCACGAAAGGCCCGACGCGGACGCCGACGATGCGAGGCCGAAGACCCCACCGAGTCCGGCGGCCGTCAAGGCACCGCTGATCACGGCGATGCGTGTCCTGCGGCGCCGCGACCGAACCTTGTCGACGACGGTGGTGTCAGCAGGTGTGGAGTGCGTCATGTACAGCCCCGTGTGCTCGTGTGCTCAGCCCCAGCGCGAGCACGAATGTGCGCGGAGTCTTACACCGCGCAGAGCGTCCGGGAGGCAAAACGCGAAATTTGGTCCGAACGGTCTATGGACTTCGTGCCGACCGCATCAGCGTCACCTGTCATGTGGGTTAGCGGGCGTTGATTTTCGGGAATCTTGTGATCATGTCTCCTCGTGACCTCGACGAGTGGCAGCAGACGCTGGACCTCGCCGACGCCGAACTGCGTGACCGCGAACATCAGGCGCTTCAGGCGACACCTTCGCCCCAGGAGTTGCAGGCGTTCGCGGCCGAGCACGACAAGCTCGCGGTGGACCGGGACGCGCTCGCCGACGCCCGCGATCAGCAGGCCACCGACCGGGACGTGAGCGCATTCGCGCGCGATGTCCGCGGTTCCCGCCGCGACCGGGCTGCCCGCGAACGACCTGACGACCACTCTCTAGCCTCACTCGACAGATTCATGTCCGGCGCCGACCGCGACCTGGCCGCCGGCGACCGGGCCGACTCCCTCGACGACCGGCGCCGGGCGACGGAGGCTCGCCGCCAGGCGGCGGACGCGCGGCAGCGCGCCGCGGAGGAACGTTCCAGTGGCGCGGACCGCGAAGACGATCTGCAACGCCGGGTCACCGAGCTCACCGACGCCCTTCGGGCACAGTTGATCATCGGGCAGGCGCAGGGCCTCGTGATGGCCCGCTACGAGATCGATCAAGATGCGGCCGTTCGTCTCCTCGTGAAGCTGTCGCAGACGCAGCAGCTGAGCGTGCCGGAACTCGCGGCCCGGCTGGTCGGCGACGCCGTCCGCTCGGCCCAGATCGTCGCCGGAACCGCGGACGCGCCGACATCGTGACAAGCGCCACCGTGGCAGGCTGACGCGGTGGCAGACGAGGCGATCGGACGCTGGTTCCTGTCCGCGGCCGAGCGCGGCAACGCCGCCACGCAGCTAGATGACCGCGCCACTGGCGTCGCGTGGTCCGAGGGGAACTCGGCGCGCCTCGTCGTACATGGAGCGCATTACTTCCGCCGCCTGTACGACGAGTTGCGAGCATTGCAACCCGGCGATCGGATCGCATTCACCGACTGGCGGGGCGATGCCGACGAGCTGATGATCCCCGGCGGCCCGACCGTCGCCGAGCAGCTGTGCGAAGTCGCGCGACGCGGCGTCGAGGTGCGCGGATTGGTGTGGCGCTCGCACTCAGACATCGTGTCATTCAGCGCCCGCGAGAACTCGCGCCTCGGCAAGCAGCTCAACGAAGCGGGCGCCGAAGTGCTCCTCGACCAGCGAGTCCGCCGGATCGGTTCCCACCACCAGAAGCTGTTCATCATCCGGCACAAGGACGATCCGGAGCGTGACGTCGCGTTCGTCGGTGGCATCGACCTGTGCCACAGCCGCCGAGATGACGAGCTGCACCGGGGCGACCTGCAGCAGCAGCCGATGGACGAGCGGTACGGCGACCACGCCCCGTGGCACGACGCCGCGGTCGAGCTGCACGGACCGGTGGTCGCCGATCTCATGACCTGCTTCGCGGAACGCTGGGACGATCCGCACCCCTTGGATCGTCGGACGCCGTACCGGATGCTGATCCAGCGCATCGACCGCATGCCTCGACATCCTGAACGGTTGCCCACCCGCTTCCCGCCGCCGCCGGTAGCTGGCGAGCATGCCGTCCAAGTACTGCGTACCTACGGCCGCGCCCGCCACAAATATCCATTCGCCCCTGCCGGTGAGCGCAGCGTTGCGCGCGCCTACACCAAAGCGTTCCAGATGGCCCGCTCGCTCATCTATGTCGAGGACCAATACCTGTGGTCGGAACTAGTGGCACAGAGCATTGCCGACGCGCTGAAGCGGTCACCCGAGCTCCACGTCATCGTGGTGGTGCCGCGATACCCGGATGCCGACGGCGCGGTGTCGGGCCCGGTCAACCGGATCGGCCAGCTGCGCGCCCTGGAGCTGCTCGAGCAGGCCGCTCCCGACCGATTCGCGGCCTACGACCTGACCAGCGAGGCCGACGTACCGATCTACGTGCACGCGAAGGCTTGCATCGTCGACGACGTCTGGATGACATGCGGCTCGGACAACTTCAACCGCCGCTCGTGGACGAACGACAGCGAGCTGACCTGCGCAATCCTGGATCCAGCCCGCGACGACCGGGCGCCCACCGAGCTCGACGGGCATGGCGACGGCGCTCGTCGGCTCGCCCGTGAGGCACGGCTCGAGCTGTGGTCGGAGCACCTCGCACGGCCGCGCGACGACGTCGACTTGATCGATCCGGCACGCGGCTTCGCAATCTGGGCCGAGGCTGCCGACGCGCTGGACGCTTGGTATGCGGGTGGCAAGGTCGGGACGCGGCCACCCGGACGAGTACGACGCCACCGCCCGGCGCCGGTCTCCCGGTGGCAGCGGGCGTTTGCCGAGCCGGCATACCGGCTGCTCGCCGACCCCGACGGTCGACGCTGGCGAGACCGGCGCGCCAACCGGTTCTGACGCACTACGAAGCCCTTAGGGCGCGCGAAGAGATCACCTCCGTCGCGGCGGCCGCAATCACTTCGCCAAGCAGGCGGTAGCTCGCGCCACGCGCGGACGAGCGTCGCCACGCAAGCCCGACCGTGCGAGTCGGGGTCTCTGGTTCGAGCTCGAGCAGCGCGACCCGCTCCCCCGATCGGACGTCCCGGAGGACGGCACTCTCCGGCAGCAGCGTGACCCCCAGTCCGGCGTGAACCATCTGAACGACAGTCGGCAGGCTCGTCCCCTGGACGACCGCGCCGCCTGCGTGTCCGGCGAGCTCGCACACCGCGAGCGCCTGATCGCGCAGGCAATGACCCTCCTCGAGCAAGACCAGCCGCTCGTCGGCCAGTGCGGTCGTGTCGCAGCTCTGCCGCCCGGCCAGGTGGTGGGACTCAGGAACCGCCAGCAGGAAGGGCTCGTCGTACAGCGGAAGCTCCTCGATGCCCGCCCGCTGCAGTGGCAGCGCGAGCAGGAGCACGTCGAGCTCGCCGGCTTGAAGCAGTGAGATCAGCGACTCCGTGCGGTCTTCGCGCAGATAGAGCTCGAGGTCCGGATAACTGGCCGCGACCCGTCGGACCGATGCGGGAAGCAGGTATGGCGCGATGGTGGGGATGACCCCGAGCCGAAGCGGACCGCTGAGGCCACCGGCAGCGCCGGCCGCCGCGTCGCAGAGGTCGTCCACCTCCCGCAGGATCTGCTGGGCCCGGCCGACTACGGTCGCGCCGGCTTCAGTCACGAGCACGCCGCGGCTCGACCGCTCGAACAGCTGGACTCCGAGCCGAGCCTCGAGCTCCCGGATCTGCGTGGACAGCGCGGGCTGGCTCACGAAGCAGGCTGCTGCCGCTCGGCCGAAGTGTCGCGCCTCCGCTACCGCCACCGCGTAGCGAAGCTGCTGCAGCGTGACGCCGTTCATAACGTGTCCTTATCGACGTGAGAACTACTACGTACTTTTCTTATCAGGCAGCCGGACGCAAGGTGAAGGGGGCCACCCACTACGGTGCGGTCAGCAGGCGAACGGCGAGACAGGAGAGATGCGGACGTGTCTGAGAGCGAAAACCCGGTAATCCCCTCCCCGGATGCAGCGGCCACGGGGCCACGTACGAACCGGGACTGGTGGCCCAACCAGCCAGATCTGCGGGTCCTCCACCGCTCCTCCGAGTCGAGCCCGACGCCGCCTGACTTCGACTACGCCGCGGAGTTCGCCTCACTCGATGTCGACGCGCTGAAGCGAGACGTGGCCGAGGTGCTCACCAACTCCCAGGACTGGTGGCCGGCCGACTACGGCAACTACGGCCCGCTGTTCATCCGGCTCACCTGGCACGCCGCGGGCACCTACCGCATCCACGACGGCCGCGGCGGCGGTGGCACGGGCTCGCAGCGGTTCGCGCCGCTCAACAGCTGGCCGGACAACGCCAACCTCGACAAGGCCCGTCGCCTGCTGTGGCCGGTCAAGCAGAAGTACGGCAAGAAGATCTCCTGGGCTGACCTGCTCGTCCTGGCCGGCAACGTCGCGTTGGACGAGATGGGACTTCAGACATTCGGGTTCGGCTTCGGCCGCGAGGACATCTGGGACGTCGAGGAGATCTTCTGGGGGCCCGAAGACTCCTGGCTCGGCGACGAGCGCTACAGCGGGGACCGCGAGCTCTCCGAGCCGCTCGGTGCGGTTCAGATGGGTCTGATCTACGTGAACCCGGAGGGCCCGAACGGCAAACCCGACCCGCTCGCGTCCGCGCGTGACATTCGCGAGACCTTCCGTCGCATGGCGATGAACGACGAGGAGACGGTGGCCCTGATCGCCGGGGGCCACACGTTCGGCAAGACGCACGGTGCCGGTGACCCCGATCTGGTGGGGCCCGAGCCGGAAGGCGCGCCGCTGGAGAACCAGGGCCTCGGCTGGAAGAGCTCGTACGGCTCCGGCAAGGGCAAGGACACCATCACCAGCGGCCTGGAAGGTGCGTGGACGCCGACACCGACCACTTGGGACAACAGCTTCTTCGAGACGCTGTTCGGACACGAGTGGGAGCTGAGCGAGAGCCCCGCCGGCGCCAAGCAGTGGAAGCCGAAGGACGGCGCCGCGTCCGACGCCGTTCCAGACGCTCACGACGACGCGGTGCGGCACGCGCCGATGATGGCCACCACCGACCTCGCGCTGCGGATGGACCCGGCGTACGAGAAGATCTCGCGCCGCTTCTACGAGAACCCCGATCAGTTCGCCGACGCGTTCGCCCGCGCCTGGTACAAGCTCCTGCACCGCGACATGGGTCCGGTCACGCGCTACCTGGGCCCGTGGGTCCCGGAGCCACAGTTGTGGCAGGACCCGGTCCCGGCCGTCGACCACGACCTCGTAGACGAAGCGGACGTCACGGCCCTCAAGGCAAAGCTTCTCGACTCCGGCCTGTCGGTCAGCCAGCTCGTCGCAACCGCGTGGGCAGCTGCCTCGAGCTTCCGCGGCACAGACAAGCGCGGCGGCGCCAACGGCGCACGCCTTCGCCTCGAGCCGCAGCGCAGCTGGGAGGCCAACCAGCCGGAGCAGCTGGCACACGTGCTCTCGGTGCTGGAGCGGATCCAGCAGGAGTTCAACGACGGGCAGTCGGGCAACAAGAAGATCTCGCTTGCCGACCTGATCGTGCTGGGCGGTGCTGCCGCCGTCGAGCGCGCGGCGAGCAACGCCGGGTACGACGTCGCCGTGCCGTTCGCCCCGGGCCGCACGGACGCCTCGCAGGAACAGACCGATGTCGAGTCCTTCGAAGTGCTGGAGCCGGTCGCGGACGGATTCCGCAACTACCTGCGAGCCGGACACAAGCTGGCACCCGAGACCCTGCTGGTCGAGCGGTCGTACATGCTGAACCTGTCGGCACCCGAGATGACTGTCCTCATCGGGGGCCTTCGGGCGCTCAACGCGAACGTCGGCGAAGCGCCCCACGGCGTGTTCACCGACAAGCCAGGCACTCTGACCAACGACTTCTTCGTGAACCTGCTCGACGCCGACACGGAGTGGAAGACGTCCTCGACCGAGAACGTGTACGAGGGTCGGGACCGTGCATCCGGTGACGTGAAGTGGACCGCCACCGCGGTCGACTTGGTCTTCGGCTCGAACTCCCAGCTGCGTGCCCTGTCCGAGTACTACGCCGGCGAGGACACCAAGCAGCAGTTCGTCGAGGACTTCGTCGCGGCGTGGGACAAGGTCATGACGCTTGACCGCTTCGACCTGAAGTAGCCGTCGGCGAGCAGCGATTTGCGTTGCTTGTGATCCGTTGACCGGGGTTGTCTTCCGGTCAACGGATCGTCAGCCGGCCCGACATGATCATTCTTGTGACGGCGAGGTTAGACCCGCCTAGGGTGGCGCCAGGATCGAGCCTCATGTCTGGGGGAACCATGTCGTATCGCAGCGCTCGCACCCGCCTCGTCGCCATCGTCTCGATGGGTGGCCTCGCGGCCGGCGCCATGATCGCCGGTACCAGTCCGGCAGCCGCTACCACCCACGTCAAGCCTGTCGCGAAGCAGAAGCTGTCGACGTACTACCTCTACGTCAACAGCCAAAAGTTGACGTCGAGCACGCACAAGAAGTTCAAGTTGAGCTTCACCGGCTACGGATCGCCGCACACCACCGGCGGCGGAGCGGCGACCGCGAGCGGCAACGTCACGGTGGCGTTGCCGAACGGCGACGAGAGCCATCTGTGGGGCTTCCGCCTGACGCCCTCGCAGTTCACGGCCGACCCGAAGGCAGGGACGGGCACGTTCAAGACCGGCAAGAGTTTCGGGAAGTACGGCAAGGCGAAGCTGAAGATCACACCGAAGGGCAAGCTCAAGCAGCGCAAGCCGTGCTCCTCGCTGACCTACACGACACGGACCGTCGTGCTCAACGGGCTTGTCGCCTTCAACACGAGGTCGGGCAAGCACGGCTGGGGCGTCCTCAAGCGCAGGCACTTCCGCGCGACGGGTGTGCTGGACGGCGACTACGGGACCTTCACCTCCGGCTGTGAGTCGAACTTCCCGCCGGCGCGCTGCTCCACCGGCCTGTTCGCATCGGTCTTCGGCAACGGCCCCGCCCAGCACGACGCAAACATCAACCTCTCGGCGAGCCGGGAGAATGGCGCATCGACGGTTTACGTCAGCCGCAGCCACGCGCTGAGTGATCACTCGAACCTGACCGACACGATTCAGACCAAAGTGAAGAATCTCGCGATCAAGAATCGCAAAGGCAACAAGACCGTCACGCTGGCCGGCGCCAACAACCGTGTCCATGGCTCAGCGACCTGGACGGCGACCGGACCGCCGACTGTGACGACCCCGGACTACTGCACCAACAAGGTGAAGAACACGCAGTACAACGCGGTGTTCAAGAACGGCAAGACGCCGATCAAGTTCATCCCCGACATCGGCAAGCCGATCACCATCGTCACCAAGTACTCGGTCGCGGGCAACCAAATCGACGGGCTGTCCGGCGAGTTCCACACGACCAGTTGATCTCACTGTTGCCGGCCGCGGGAATACCGCGGCCGGCGACATCGCTTGAATCAGCCATGGAGGTCAAGGAGCTCGGACACCTCGTCCTGTACGTGCGCGACCTGGAGCGGTCCGCCCGGTTCTACCGAGACGTGCTGGGCTGGCGTCCAATCGTCGACGGGTCAACCTCTCCCGTCCGGGCGCCGATCGCGGCCTTCTCCGCTCCGTCCAACCGGACTCACCACGAGCTCCTGCTGATCGAGGTGGGGTCCGACGCGGCGCCGATCCCGCCCGGCAGGCGCGTCGGGATGTATCACTTCGGGCTCAAGGTCGGCGACAGCGACGACGAGCTGCGCGAGGCAGTGAGGACGCTCGAGGCCAACGCCGTACCTGTCCTCGGAGCCAGCGACCACGGCGTGACCCACAGCCTCTACATCGAGGATCCCGACGGAAACGAGATCGAGCTCTACATCGACGTCGCCGGCGTCGACTGGCGAGCCGACCCGACCCTGGTCATGTCGCCGATCAAGCCGCTGCGCCTCTGACTGCTGTGCCGCTCAGGTCAGGCGCTGATCGCCTGGGTGTCCTCGACAACTAGGACCGGCTCGACGGTCAGCACCCGGTTGAGGTGGGTGACGGCGAGCAGCCGCTCGATGCGTGGCGGGACGCTACGCAGGACGAGGCGCCGCTCCTCACGCATGGCGAGGCGATGCGCGCCGACCAGGACACCCAGGCCGCTGGCATCGACGAGGTCCACCTCGGCGATGTCGACCACAAGGTCTCCCGTTCCGGCGCCGATCGCAGCGACGAGCGCAGCCCTGACCTCGGCGACGGTGCTCGCCGCCAGCCGACCGGACAAACAGATCGTCCCACCCGGGATCTCGATCGAGATCGTCAGCTCCGTGTCGCGCAAGTTCATCGCCCTCCGTCCCACGGTCCCGTCACGGTATGAGACGCACCAGGCCGGTGTCTGGTTGCCTCGCCGCGGAAACTTCCGCGGGGGGCAGGTTTGCCCCGAAATGCCGCAGCGGTCCTACAGCAGCACGTCGTCGGGGACGCGGCGGATCTGCGCACCGAGGGCCTGGAGCGTCTCGACGAAGGACTGATATCCGCGGTCGACATGGAACGCGTCGGCCACCGTCGTCACGCCATCGGCCACCACCCCGGCGAGCACGAGCGCGGCGCCGGCCCGGATGTCGGTCGCGCGAACCGGAGCCCCGGACAGCCGCTCCCGGCCACGCACGATCGCATGGTGGCCATCGGTACGGACGTCGGCCGCGAGCCGCGCAAGCTCGTCGATGAACATGAAGCGGCCCTCGAAGATGTTCTCGGTCACGAAGGCCACGCCATCGGCGATGGCGTTGAGCGCAATCGCCATCGGCTGCAGGTCGGTCGGGAACCCGGGGTACGGCAGCGTGACCACATCGACGGCTCGCGGACGATCCTCGCAGCGGACGGCGAACCCGTCGTCGTACGCCGTCACCTCCGCACCGGTCTGGGTCAGCTTGTCGAGCACGATCTCGAGCGTGCTGTGGCTGGCGCCACGCACTCGGATGTCGCCGCGGGTCATCGCCGCGGCGAACGCCCAGGTGCCGGCCACGATGCGATCCGGTACGACCTCGTGCTCGCTCGGGGTCAGCGAGTCCACTCCGTCTATCTCGAGCGTTGACGTTCCGATGCCGCCGATCGAGGCACCCATGCCGACCAACATCTCGCAGAGATCGACGATCTCCGGCTCGCGGGCAGCGTTGTCGATCGTCGTCGTGCCCTTCGCGAGCACCGCCGCCATCATGATGTTCTCGGTCGCACCGACGCTGGGGAAGTCCAGCCAGATCTGCGCGCCACGCAGGTCGGCCGCCTCGGCAACGAGGTAGCCGTGCGCGTTGTCGAAGACGGCGCCGAGCCGCTCGAGGCCCGTCACATGCAGGTCCAGTTGGCGGGAGCCGATCGCATCGCCTCCAGGCAACGCGACCTTCGCCCGGCCGGCCCGGGCCAGCAGCGGACCGAGGACGCAGACCGATCCGCGAATCCGGCGTACGTGGTCGTAATCCGTCTCGTGACCGATCTCTTCCGGCACAGTGATCTCGATGTCCGGAGCATGGCCGCTGACCTGCGCACCGAGCCCGCGGAGGACTTCGCTCATGATGGGAACGTCGCCGATGTCGGGCACATTCGTGAGCCGCGTGGTGCCGGAACCGAGCAAGGCGGCCGCCATGACTTTCAGCACACTGTTCTTGGCGCCGGCGACTGTCGCCTCGCCCCGCAGGCGCGCACCACCGGTGACTTCGAACTGCTCCACGCTCCGCATCGTAGGAGGTTCGGCCCGAACGTTTAGGGTCGCAGTCATGACGGAGCGAGAGCGACAGTCCTCGACGGTCCATCTGACGCGCATCTACACCCGCACGGGCGACGCCGGAACGACCGGCCTCGGCGACATGAGCCGCGTTGCGAAGTCCTCGGTGCGGGTTGCGGCGTACGGCGATGTCGACGAGGCGAACTCCACGATCGGCGTCGCGGTGGCGCTTGGCCAGCTCGATGCGGACATCGTCGACCTGCTCACCGGCATCCAGAACGACCTCTTCGACGTCGGGGCGGACCTCTGCACGCCGATCGCGCCCAATCCCAAGTGGGCGACCCTGCGGATCGATGACGACTACATCAAGCGCCTCGAGTCCGCCTGCGACACCTACAACGAGCGGGTGGAGACACTCGATTCCTTCGTCCTGCCCGGCGGCACCCCCGGTGCGGCGTTGCTGCACGTCGCGCGCACCGTCACCCGGCGTGCCGAGCGCCGCGCCTGGGAGGTCGTGGAAGCCGAGGCGGCGGCGACGAACCCGCTGACCGCGACGTACCTCAATCGCCTGTCGGACCTGCTCTTCATCCTGGCTCGCGTGGCGAACCTCGCAACCGGCGACGTGAAGTGGCAGCCGCAGGCGACCAAAAGTAGCGGCTAGACCGACTCGCCGGCTGCCTTCAGGCGCGCGGTGGCGCGCCGAGCGGCCGCCTTGTCGGCGTCGTCCTCGCTGTCCTTGCTGCGCTCGAGCGCCTCGCGGGCGCGAGGCACGTCGATCTCGTCCGACAGCTCGACGATCTCGGCGAGGACGCTGACGCCTTCCTCACTCACCGACAGGAAGCCACCGTGGACTGCCGCGACCAAGTCATCCTCACCCTCGCGACGAATCGTCACGGGACTCTCGACGAGCACGCCGAGCAACGGGGCGTGGCGAGGGAGGATTCCGAGCTCGCCGTCGACGGTGCGGGCGAGGACGATCTCCGCCTCGCCAGACCACACCATCCGGTCGGGGGCCACCAGCTGGACCTGCATCGTTGCCACGCGACGATTCTAGCTGCGCCGCGACAACCCACGAGCTTCGGGCTTTCATGATCGTCGTCGGCCGGCTCTCCTAGACTCCGCCCCATGCGCTCGGTGGTCGTGGTCCCGACCTACAACGAGTGCGACACCATCCCCAAGCTGATCGACCAGCTGCTCGAGCGGCCGGTCGAGCCGGACATCCTGATCGTGGATGACAACTCCCCAGACGGCACTGCTGACCTGGTCCGATCGGCGATCGCGGCGGCACCCGACCGCATCCAGCTGTTGGAGCGGCCCGGCAAGGAGGGTCTCGGCCGGGCCTACGCCGCCGGCTTCGGATTCGCCATCGACCGCGGCGCGTACGACGTGATCCTGCAGATGGACGCCGATGGTTCGCACGATCCGGTTGACGTCGACCGCCTCGTGCACGCGACCGCCGATGCCGACCTCGTGATCGGGTCGCGCTATGTGTCGGGCGGCCGCAGCGACGGCCTGACCGGGGGCCGAGAGGTGCTGTCGCGGGGTGGCAACCTCTACGCCCGCAGCTTCCTGCGGACCGGCGTCCGTGATCTCACCGGCGGGTTCAAGGCCTGGCGGACTGAACTGTTGGCGACGCTGCTCCACGAGGCGAACGCCAGCCACGGTTACGGATTTCAGGTGGAGATGACGCTCCGAGCCGCCAGATCCGGCGCCCGGATCGCAGAGATCCCGATCATCTTCCATGAGCGCCGGGCCGGCAGCTCGAAGATGAACTGGCGAATTGCCGGCGAGGCCGCTCGCCTGGTCCCTTGGATGGCTCGTCACTATCCGAGCCGGTGAGCGGCTACTTGTAGTAGAAGACCACGGAGCCCTTGCCGATCTTCGCGTGCTTCTTGAACAGCTTGGTTCCGAAGGCGCCGTCCAGTGCCTTCACGAGCGGCTTGGCCATCGTCACGGTGAAGCCAGAGGCGCGGACGGGATTGCCAGGTACGACGCTGCTCGGCTCGCCCGTGGTGACCGCCTTGATCCGGCCGTGACCGGTGACGATCGCCGTACCGGAGCCGCTGCCCGCGCTGCTCTTGGACTGGAACTTCCTGATCGACACGCTCGTACCACCGTGCGAGATCCGGAAGCCGCCAGCGGTGTTGACCGTGGCGGAGAAGTTCTCATAGGTCCCGCTCTTGATCGGCGATCTCAACGTGTGCTTCTTGTACTTCGCCGGCGCAATAGCGGTCAGCGTGTAGTGCTTGTGCGACATCGCCTTACGCGTCTTCTTGGAGAGCTTGATCTTCGACGAGCCGTGCGTGATCGTCGCGTGCCCGGGATGCGGCACGCTGCCCGCCGCCGGGGCCGCCGCGGCCAGTGCGACCGATCCCGCCAGCGTGGCGACGGTCAGGGCAGTTCGGCGAGGCATGCGGTGCTCCTTGTTCGGCGAGCGTGATGTCCGATCGAAGGCTTCAAGCCAATCACACCGGAAAACGACGTTGGGGCCAGACCGCTTTCGCGGCCTGGCCCCAACCTTTAACTGCTAGGTGATGTTACGGATGCGCGATGACTGCAAACGCATCCACATCGATCCGCGGGTGACCCGCAGTACCGAGGTTGCTGATCAGGATGTTGTGCGCTCCTGCCGCAACCGACTTCGTGTACACGAGCGTCCGTGGCTTGAACGCGCCCTGGGTGTTGACAGCAGATGCGCCGCCACCGTCGAGGCTCACGTTCGCGGATCCGCGGTTGGTGTTCACTGTGCCGACCCACGCAACCTGGGTGCCGCTGAAGGTGAACTTCGACTGCGCCCCTGCCCCAGTGGCGTACTCCAAGCTGCCACCGGAAGCCGACGTTACGGACTGACTCGTCCACGTGCCAGCCGGATAGGTCACCTGGGCGGCGACTGTCTCCTGGACCAGCTTCAGCCGGAACTGAGAGGTGAAGCTGTACCCGCTGAAGTTACCTGCGTTGTCGTAGGTACCGATCGCGAAGGTGTAGTTGTGCGCCGGTGCCAACTGGTAGTCGTAAGAGTTGCCGGACACCGTGGCGTCCTGCACGTACGCCCCACCATCGGTGTTGTGCCACACCAGCGAACTCCCAACACCGGACTGGCTGTCCGAGGTGTTGAACGTGACATGGACCGGGATCTTGCCGTTGACGAGCTGCGAGCCGGTGACGAACGACGGCTTGCTGAGCGTCGGTGCGGCCGGAGCCGTGGTGTCCAGGCAGACCGGGCCGTAGCTGTTCACGGCCGATTCACCGATGTTGTCCCACGCCCGGACGTACAGCGTGTGGCATCCGTTGATCGCGCTCGTGGAGCCGGAGGTGGCACCGTGAGCTGAAGCCGGTCCGTCGTACCACGTCGCGCCGTGACCCGGCGTGGGTTCGCTGGACTGGTCACCGGGGTCGGAGTCCCACTGAGCCGTGTAACCCGCGACGCCGGAGGCCGGCGAACCCTGGTCAGTGACGGTCCAGCCGATCGTCCCACTGTTGACCCAACCAGACGTGCTCGGGCCGCTGAACGCGATCGTCGGCGGTGACGCCTCAGGCATGTTCCAGTAGTTGTTCGCCCAGGCGAACTGGAGCATGTTCGGCGTACCCCAACCGGTAGCCCGGTCGTATCCGGTGACGCCGCAGAAACCGGGGCCGATCTCGTTGGTCGTGCAGCCCGACGTGATGTCGTACATCGGGTTGTTGCCCTGTGCCGCGTGAGTGTTGGCCGAGAGCTGCAGCTGGGGACCAGCCTGCCCAATCGGCGCACAGGCCGCCGAGCCGCCACCGCAGATGCTTCCGAGCTCGATCCCATAGGAGTTCTGCTGGGCATAGAAGCCGGCCATCATCGGTGCCGAGATACTTGTGCCTCCGTTGCCGCTCCAACCCCCGTTGAAGTAGACGTACTGCGGGCTGTTGGACCAGTCACCGTTCAGCGAGACGTCGGGAAGTGCCTTCGCCCCCGAGCCACAGAACCCCGAGATGGACGACTGCCAGCTGGGTGCCGCGTACTTGGCACTGCAACCACCACCCGTGCCACCGCCGTTGCCGGAGCAGTTGCCGACGTCGCCCCACGCGCTCTGCGAGGAGTAGGTCGGACCGGAGCCGAGCTCGAGGTTGGTGGCCCCGATCGCGAGCCAGTACGTGTCAGACGCTGGATGCGACACGCTGACATGCGAGCAGTCGGCGAAGTTACCGCGGTCACCGGAGGAGTTCACCAACGTGAAGCCCTGCGAGGCCATCGACGCGAAGATGTTGTGGTCGGTGTTCATCGTCGCGTCCGGAGTGCAGTAGAACTCCGCGCATCCCCAGCTGCTGCTGACGATCTTCGCCGTGTTGTTGGTGAGGATCGAGTTGTAGATGTCGTCGAACGTCGAGAACTGCGCGTTGACACCGCTGTACAGGTAGATGTGAGCCGTGTCGCAGTAACAGCCGAAGCTGTTCGCGAGCGACGTCGCCCACTCAGTGTCCATCGTGCCCTCGTAGTCGAGGGAGCTCGGCGTGCCATCGATGTAGTACTCGTTGATGCTGTACGCGATGTACGGGAACGCCGAGTTCCACCCGGCCATGTCACCGGAGAGCGAGTGCGAGCCTGCGGTAGCGATCGCGATCGATGACTGCGCCGGACTCTGCGTGCTCGGGTTGTGGAACGGGTTGCAGCAGTTGCTCTGCTTGTGCAACGCGTTCTCGTCGTAAGCCTCGGACGAGTAGATGTCAGTCGGCTCGTAAATTCCAGGCGCGGCGTTCGGCTGCATGCCGCTCTTGAGGCTCTTCAGCATCTTGTGCGCAGCCTTGCCGCTCGCGCTGTGCCGGATCGCGCCGGCTGACCGGGCCGCCGGGCCACGGGAGAACCGCTTGAAGTTCTGCGGATGCGCCCGGTTCCCGCCGCTGGTCAGCTGCTGGAGGTTGTTCAGGCCGTCGACCGAGGACACGACAGAGCGCAGCGAGAGCGGCAGCACCGGGTCGCGGTCGTTGGAGAAGAAGTGCTTGCCGGCCAACGAGTAACGGTTCAGCCTGACGCCAAACGCGGACTCGATGTGGCGCGTGCTGCCCTGAACGTCGACGATCAGACGGTTCGGGTAGCGGCGGGTGATCTTCAGGCCCTGCGACTTCGCGTAGCTGACCACGCGCCGCTGGGACGCCGCCGACGGCGAGTACCGCGTCTGGAACTGCTTCGCCGTGAGGTAGTGGTGGAACAGCGGCGAGCGCTTGTCCTGGAGGGCCTGGTTGAACTTCTCGAGCTTGGCCGCGTGGCGCAGGTTCAGGCCGATGGCCAGTCGAACCTGCTTGTGGGCCCCGAAGGCGCCGAGCTTGCGAGCGCTGTGGTCGCGCACCTGGATCGGCACCATGGACTTGTACGGCTTCGCGGCCGCCGCCCCCTTATGCCCCCCGTCTGGCGCGACCTTGCTCGGCGACGCTGTCGCCGAGAACGGCATCGCGACGGCGAAGCTCACCGTCACGGCCGCAGCTGATGTCAGAATCCTGCGTGTTCGCACGTGTCTTTCCCCCTTGGTCCGCTGAATGCGCGGAACGCCCCTCCACCCCGTGATTACGGAGAGTTTCGTGCGCAGTCTTGCCCCCCAGGCCCGATCGCGCAAGTACCAGTGTCAGCAAACTGACACTATTTATGTGACGCGAGCCACACCGCACGCTCACCGATGCCCCCGCGGGCGGTGGCACGCGAAAAGTTCACCCGCTATTCGGACAGCTTCTTCGCGTTCGCCTCGACGTCCTCGACGCCGCCGCACATGAAGAACGCCTGCTCGGGCGCATCGTCGAACTCGCCGTCACACAGCCGCTTGAACGAGTCGATCGTCTCGTCGAGCGACACGAACTTGCCGGCGATGCCGGTGAACTGCTCGGCGACGAAGAACGGCTGGCTCAGGAATCGCTCGATCCGGCGGGCCCGGTTGACGGCAATCCGGTCTTCCTCGGAGAGCTCGTCGATACCGAGGATCGCGATGATGTCCTGCAGATCCCGGTACTTCTGCAGGATCTCCTGGGTACGGCGCGCGGTCTGGTAGTGCTCGTCACCGACGTACCTCGGGTCGAGGATGCGTGAGGTGGAGTCCAGTGGGTCGACCGCAGGGTAGATGCCCTTCTCGGAGATCGACCGAGAGAGCACGGTCGTCGCGTCGAGGTGCGCGAACGTCGTGTGCGGCGCCGGGTCAGTGATGTCGTCGGCGGGCACGTAGATCGCCTGCAGCGACGTGATCGAGTGACCACGCGTGGAGGTGATCCGCTCCTGGAGCTCACCCATCTCGTCGGCCAGCGTCGGCTGGTAGCCCACCGCGGACGGCATGCGGCCGAGCAGGGTCGACACCTCGGAGCCAGCCTGCGTGAACCGGAAGATGTTGTCGATGAACAGCAGCACGTCCTGCTTCTGGACGTCGCGGAAGTACTCCGCCATCGTCAGGCCGGCCAGCGCGATCCGCAGCCGCGTGCCCGGCGGCTCGTCCATCTGGCCGAACACCAGGGCGGTGTCCTTGAGAACGTCCGCCTCTTCCATCTCGAGGTAGAGGTCGTTGCCCTCACGGGTGCGCTCACCGACTCCGGCGAACACCGAGCGGCCACCGAACTGCTGCGCGACCCGGCGGATCATCTCCTGGATGACGACGGTCTTGCCGACGCCGGCACCGCCGAACATCCCGATCTTGCCGCCTCGCACGTAAGGGGCGAGCAGGTCGATGACCTTGATACCGGTCTCGAACATCTCGGTCCGCGGCTCGAGCTCGTCGATCGGGGGCGACGGGCGATGGATCGGCCAGCGTTCCTTGACCTGGATCTGCTCGGCCCGCGGATTGTTCGGATCGACATCGAGGGCGTCGCCCAACACGTTCCACACGTGGCCGAGGGTCGCGTCACCGACGGGTACCGAGATCGGAGCGCCGGTGTCCTTCGCGCCGGCACCCCGGATCAGACCGTCGGTCGGCTGCATCGAGATGGCGCGGACCATGTTGTCGCCGATGTGAGCGGCAACCTCGAGAGTGAGGACACGGGTGTCCTCACCGAGGGTCCGCTCGACCTCGAGTGCGTTGTAGATCTCCGGCATCTCATCGGGTGCGAACTCAACGTCGACAACCGGGCCGATGACGCGGACGACCCGGCCGGTACCGCCCTCCGTGGCCTCGGTCGAGGTCTCTTCGACGGTCGCCGTCATAATTCACTCCCAGTCCCGGCGAGCGCCTCGGCGCCACCGACGATTTCCATGATTTCTTGCGTGATTTCAGCCTGCCGGGCCGCGTTCGCGTCCCGAGTCAGCTGCTTGATCAGTTCGTCCGCGTTGTCCGTTGCGGACTTCATCGCACGCCGCCGTGCGGACTGCTCACTGGCGGCCGCGTCGAGCATCGCCGCGAAGATCCGTGCGGTGAGGTAGCGCGGCAGCAGGGCGTCGAGCACACCTGCGCCCTCCGGCTCGAACTCGATCAAGCCAGTCGCGCCACCTGAATCGTCGTCGTCGGATTCGGCCGGCACGTCGTCGGGATCCAGCGGCAACAGTTTGACGTGCTGCACCTTCTGGGTCGCCATCGATTCGAACCGCGTGTAGATCAGATGGATCTCATCCACCCCGCCGTCGTCGCCGCCCTTGACGAACTGCTCGAGCAGCGCCTCGCCCACCGCGCGCGCGTCGTCGTACGACGGCTGCTCGGAGAATCCGCTCCACGCATTGGAGGTGTCGCGGCCGCGGAAGCGGTAGAAGCTGACGGCCTTTCGGCCAATCAGGAACGGAACGGTCTCGAGACCGTCCTCCTTCAACTTCGCGATGCGCTGCTCGCCGGCACGCAGGATGTTCGCGCTGTAGCCACCGGCCAGCCCGCGGTCACTCGTGATCAGCACCAGCGCGGCCCGGGAAGGGTTCTCTCGCGGCGTGGTCAGCGGGTGGTCCTCGTTGACCACCCCTTCAGCGGTGACCGTGCGCACGACGCCGGTGATCGCCTCGGAGTACGGCCGCGAGGCGGCGATCCGCTGCTGCGCCTTGACGATCCGCGACGCGGCGATGAGCTCCATCGCACGCGTGATCTTCTTCGTCGACTGGACCGATTTGATCCGTCGGCGATACTCGCGGAGCTGTGCACCCATGGCTCAGATCAGCTCTCAGCCGAGGCTTTGTCGTCGGGGGCGGTGGCGTCGGAGCTGGCATCGTCGTCCGAGTCGTTGCTTTCCTCGGCCTTCACGGCATCGCTGCCCGGCTTCGGGGCGTCCCCGCCGATCGCCTCACCTGAGGAGGTCTCGAACGTCTTCTTGAAGTCGGCGATCGCCGTCTCGAGCGACTCTTGGAGCCCGCCCTCGACCTTGGCGCCCGACAGGATCTCGTCGTAGATGCCCTTGTGCTGGCGACCGACGTACTCGAGGAACTCACGCTCGAACTTCGAGATGTCCTCGACCGGCACGTCGTCGACAGCGCCGGAGGTCCCGGCCCACACCGAAACCACCTGACGCTCAACCGAGTACGGCGTGTACTGGGGCTGCTTGAGCAGCTCGACCAGCCGCTTGCCACGCTCGAGCTGGGCCTTCGACGCCTTGTCCAGGTCGGACCCGAACGCCGAGAAGGCCTCCAGCTCGCGGTACTGCGCGAGGTCCAGGCGGAGCCGGCCGGCGACGCCCTTCATCGCCTTGGTCTGCGCGTTGCCGCCGACCCGGGAGACCGACACGCCGACGTTGATCGCCGGGCGGACGCCGGAGTTGAACAGGTCCGTCTCGAGGAAGATCTGGCCGTCGGTGATCGAGATGACGTTCGTCGGGATGTAGGCCGACACGTCGTTGCCCTTGGTCTCGATGATCGGCAGGCCCGTGAGCGAGCCGCCGCCGAGGTCGTCGGAGAGCTTCGCGCAACGCTCGAGGAGGCGACTGTGCAGGTAGAACACGTCGCCGGGGTAGGCCTCACGGCCGGCCGGGCGACGCAGCAGCAGCGAGATGTTGCGGTAGGAGTCGGCCTGCTTGGACAGGTCATCGAAGACGATGAGCGCGTGCTCGCCGTTGTACATCCAGTGCTGCGCGATCGCGGAGCCGGCGTACGGGGCGATGTACTTGAACGCGGCCGGGAACGCCGCAGGGGCCGCCACGATGGTGGTGTACTCCATCGCGCCGGCTTCCTCGAGTGCCGCCTGGACCTGGGCCACCGTCGACGCCTTCTGGCCGATCGCGACGTAGACGCACTTCACGATCTGCTTCTTGTCGCCGCTCTTCCAGCCGTCCCGCTGGTTGATGATCGCGTCGAGCGCGACCGCGGTCTTGCCGGTCTGCCGGTCGCCGATGATCAGCTGGCGCTGGCCGCGACCGATGGCGGTCATGGCGTCGATCGCCTTGATGCCGGTCTGCAGCGGCTCCTTCACCGGCTGGCGAGCCATGACGTTGGGGGCCTGCAGCTCGAGCTCGCGGCGCTCGCTGGACTCGATGTCACCCTTGCCGTCCAGCGGGCGACCCAGCGGATCGACGACGCGGCCGAGGAAGCCGTCACCGACCGGTACCGAGAGGACCTGACCGGTACGACGGACCTGTTGGCCCTCTTCGATGCCCTGCGCCTCGCCGAGGATGACGCAGCCGATCTCTCGGACGTCGAGGTTCAGGGCGATGCCCAGCAGGCCACCTTCGAACTCGAGGAGCTCGTTGGTCATCGCGGAGTGCAGGCCCTCGACCCGGGCGATTCCGTCACCGGTGTCGGTGACGATGCCGACCTCGTCGCGGGAGACCTGCGGGTCGTAGGAGGAGACGATCCCCTCCAGCGCCTCGCGGATCTCCTCGGGGCGAATGCTCAACTCGGTCACTGAGTGCTCCTCAATCGGTGTTTCGTCGTCCGGCCTAGGCCCGTGAGCCCGACTTGCCGGTCAGTTTGCGGCGCGCCTCGTCGAGCTGACGGGCAACGCTGGCGTCGATGATCTCGTCGCCGATTCGAACGGTGAGCCCCCCGACGATCGAGGGGTCGACGACCACCTGGAGCCGGACGTCGTGGGAGAACGCTCGGCCGAGCGCAGCGATCAGGTCTCGCTGCTCGTCCTCGGTCAGCTCAACCGCGCTGGTCACGTGGGCGATCAACCGTTCGCGACGCTGGGCGGCAAGGCTCGACAGGTCGCGAAGTGCCCGCTCGATGGTGCGGCCCCGCGGCTCGAGGACCGCGCGCTCGAGCAGGTTGAACGTCACGGCGTTGACCTTGCCGTCGAGCAGGCGGTGCAACATCTGCTGCTTCGCCTCGGCCGGGTAGTTCCGGTTGGTCAGGGCCGCCCGCAGCTCCGGCTCGGCATCCAGGATTCGCTCGAACCGGAACAGCTCGTCCTCGACGCTGTCGAGGTCGCCGGCGCCCTCCGCCGCAGCGAGCGCGGCGTCGACGGCCAGCGTCTCGAGCGAGTCGAGCAGGTCCCGCGGCTGCGACCAGCGCCGCCGGGCCGCTTCCCTCACGAGCTCAAGCGCCGCGTCGTTCAGCCGCGAGCCGAACAGGCTGTCGACGACGCCGACCTTCGTGGCCTCGGCCGAGGCCGGGTCGGACAGCGCCCGCCGCAACGACGCCTGCACGGTCAGCAGCGACACGACGGCGTACAGCTGCTCCGAGAGCTCTGTCAGTTCGCCGTCGGTCGGGAGCTGTTCGCGAAGCGCGGCGAGAGAGTCACGGCTGGCGCCCTGCATTACGTGTTGTCACCCGCCGTCGCGGTCTGTTCCGCGCCGACGCCGGCGATGAAGTCAGCGACGAGCTGGCGGTGCCGGGCATCGTCGGCGAGCGAGGTGTGCACGATGCGTTCAGCGAGAGTGGTGGCAAGCTCGCCGATCTCATTGCGCAGCGCGAGGATCGCCTGCTGTCGCTCGGTCGCGATGCGCTCCGACGCGCTCGCGAGCATCTCGTCGACCCGGGCCTGAGCCTCCGATCGAGCTTCCTCGACGATCTCCGCCCGCTCCGACTGAGCCTGTTCACGCAGCCTCGTCGACTCCCGCCGGGTTTCGGCGAGCGCCTCGGAGTACTCACGCTCAGCGGCCTCGAGCCGCGCCCTGGCCGCCTCTGCCTCGTCGAACTGCTTCTTGATGGTGTCCTGGCGCTGGTCGATCATCGCGATGATCCGCGGGATGACCTTTCGAGCGAGGAAGACCAGCAGCAGGATGAAGACGATCCACTCGAAGATGAACGTCCCGTTGGGCACCAGGAAGTTGCTCGTCGGGCACGCGACCACCTGCTTCGTGGCGGAGTCGACGCACTGGTCCTTCAGGACCGACCCCGAGGGGCTCGGCGAGGGTGATGCCGCGGCCAGGTGCAGCCAGACGGCGACAGACGCGAGTGACACGAGCGCCGCTTACTTGCCGAGGACGAACGCGAACAGCGCGGCGAACGCCAGGTTGATGAAGTACGCCGCCTCGACCAGGCCGACGGTCAGGAAGAACTGACCGGTGAGCTGGCCCTGCGCCTCGGGCTGGCGCGCGATGCCGCTGATCAGCGCGTTACCGGCGACACCGTCACCGATACCGGCACCGATGGCGCCGCCACCGAGCGCGAGACCCGCGCCGATCAGACCGCCAGCGGTCTTGATTGCGCTGGAATAGTCAGTTGCCGCCACTGTTTCTCCTTAGATGCGAACACGCCGGGTGGCGCGTCAGTGCTCTTCCGCGGTTGCGAATCCGAAGTACAAGATCGTCAGGAACGAGTAGATGAAGGCCTGGATCGGGGCGATCAGGCCGGAGTCGAACAGGCGCCAGATGAAGTCCGCCGCGCCGTACAGCGGGAACAGATAGAACGGCAGCAGCGCGATGACGCCCAGCATGATGCCGCCGGCGAAGATGTTGCCGAAAAGTCGGAGGGAGAGCGAGAGCGGGTTCATGACCTGCTCGAGGATCAGGATCGGGCGCCGGATCGCCGGCTTGACCGTGAACCAGTCCCCCACATAACGCCCGCCCTTCCGCTTCACGCCGAGGTACGTGTAGAGGATGATCACCGTCACCGTGAGCGCGTAGACGAGGTTCGTGTCCGCGGTCGGCGGCGCGAGGCGCTCCGGGTGATGGCCGCTCGGGATCCAGGCCAGCCAGTTGCAGAACAAGATGAAGAAGAACAGTGTGGCGCCGAGCGGGACCAGCCACTTCGGGACGTCGTGCCCGACCGCGTCCTCGATGTAGGCCTTCGACTGGCTGAGCACGAGCTCGGTCACGATCTGAAGCCGGCCTGGTACGCCGCTGGTGGCCTTGCGCGCGACGAACCAGAGCAACCCGACGGTCAGCGCGGCGGCCAACACCGTCGTGTACATCGTGTCGACGTTGAACGTCAGCCCGAGGAAGTGCCACTCGGGGTGATCACCGACGGAGATGCTCGCGGCCGGCAGCGCGACGATGGCCGGCGTCACGGCGCGACCACCCGACGAAGCGGCTTGACCAGCAGCGACATCATCACGAGCTGGAACGCGACGAGTCCGACGAAGACCGCCCAGCCGTCCTGGCGATAGACCAGCGCGACCAGGACGGCGAACACGGTGATGATCCCGAGCCGTGACAGGGAGGTCTTCATGACGGCGCCACGCGGGTGGTCGGCCGTCGGGTCCAGCGACGTGGTGTCGTTCCAGAGCTTGCGAGCGTTGTAGCCGCCGAGCCCGAGACCAACGCAGATGAACGGCCCGACGAGTGGCTCGTGAACGGCGAACCCGAGGCCGACTGCGATCGCGCCGAGCACTGCGGCGAGGATCAACGCATTGCGATACCCACGCGCTACGGCGCTCCATTGAGCGTCGAGGGCCACCGTATTCCTCTCACCGGTCGGATCGGACATCGTCGTCTGGTTCGGCTGGTCGGGGTGCAGCCGTGCTGCTGCGGGTATAGGGCCGGATGACCTGGAATGCGCCCCCGGCACCGCCCAAGATACCAACGAGGGTTCCGAGCAATGCGAGCAGGGGTGAGGTCCCGGCCGCGTTGTCGGCGAGCACGCCGAGGAATACTCCGATGCCGACGCAGATGCCGAACATCGCACCGACTCCGAGCAGGGTCGTGAGGTTCATCGACTGCTGCTTGCCGGGCTCGCTCACGCCCGCACGCTAGCCCTGTTTCGGCGCGCCACCCTTCCGCGACTTGACGGCGACACGCCGCTGCGTATCGGCGTGTCGCCGTCAGATCGCGGAAAGCGAGCCGCGTGTGACCCACGGCAGGAGCTACCGCTGCCCGTCAGAAGTCGCCGTCGTAGCGGGCGGCGCGGACCAACCGAGGCACGTTGACCGCGACGATCAGCACGGCGGCAAGGATCAGCACCATCGAGATGACCAGCAGCGGCCGGCCATGCGAGAGCGCGACCGTCACGGTGCCCCCGGCGATCAGCGCCGACCACAGGTACATCATCACGACCGCCCGCGCGTGGGAGTGCCCCAGCGTCAGGAGCCGGTGATGCAGGTGGCGCTTGTCCGGTGCCCACGGCGCCTGGCCGGCGCGGCTGCGCCGTACGACGGCGAGCACGAGGTCACCGAACGGGATCGCGAACACGGCCAGCGGCAGCAGCAGCGGCAGCAGCCCGGGCGCGAAGGCGAAGCCGGGCAGCGCGTTCGGGTCGATCTGGCCGGTGAGACTGAGCGTCGCGGCGGCGAGCACCAGGCCGAGCAGCATCGACCCGGTGTCCCCCATGAAGATTCGCGCCGGGTTGAAGTTGTGCGGCAGGAAGCCGATGCACGCGCCGGCAAGGACCGCCGTGAGCAAGGTCGGCGCGGCCGCGTGGTCGTAATGGTGGACGACGGAGAACTGGTAGGAGTAGGCGAAGAAGGACAGGGAGGCGATCGCGACCACTCCAGCGGCCAGCCCGTCGAGCCCGTCGATGAAGTTGATCGCGTTGATCGTCACCACGACGAACAGGATCGTGATCGGTACGCCGAGGTCCGATCCGAGGGACAGCGCGCCGTGCCCCGGAATCGGCAGGAAGAGCAGCTGGACGCCTTTCAGCACCATGACCCCAGCGGCCAGGATCTGGCCGGCCAGCTTGGTGAGGGCGTCGAGGCCCCAGCGGTCGTCGGCCGCGCCGAGCAGCACGAGCACCCCACCACCGAACAGCACACCCTCGACCTCGCTGGTCTGGAAGATCCGGTGCAGCGTCGGCAGCCGGCTCGCGAGCAGCAACCCAGCACAGATGCCGCCGAACATGGCGAGCCCACCGAGCCTGGGCGTCGGGATCGTGTGGACGTCCCGCTCGCGCACCTCGGTGAAAGCGTGGGTCCGGATCGCGAGACGTCGCGCGAACGGCGTGAGCAGGTAGGTGACGGCAGCGACGAGTACACCCGTGAGGACGTACTCGCGCACTGGCCGCCCTCCTCAGTCTCTGGGGTATGCCGGGTGGGCTGAGACCAGTGAACCAACCGCAGCACTGATTTCGGCGGCAGCCGAGCCGTCGGATTCGCGAACCGCGCGCCCGATCAGCGCGGCGACCTCTTTCATGTCGCCGTCGGTGAGGCCCTGCGTCGTGACTGCGGCGGTGCCGACCCGGATGCCCGAGGCCACCGCGGGCGGCTCGGGATCGAACGGGATGGCGTTCTTGTTGAGCACGATGTTGGCCGCCCCGCACCGGGCCTCGGCATCCTTGCCGGTCACGCCCGTCTCGCGGAGATCGATCAGCGACAGGTGGGTGTCGGTGCCGCCGGACACCGGACGCATTCCTTCGGCAGCGAGGCCCTCCGCGAGCGCCTGTGAGTTCACGATGACCTGCTTCGCGTAAGACTGGTACTCCGGAGTCGCCGCTTCTTTGAGCACGACGGCCTTCGCCGCCACCGCATGCATCAGGGGGCCGCCCTGGCAGAAGGGGAAGACCGCCTTGTCGATGCGCGCGGCCAGGTCCTCCTTGCAGACGATCATTCCGCCGCGCGGGCCACGGAGCACCTTGTGCGTCGTGAAGGTGACGACGTCGGCGTACGGCACTGGACTTGGGATCGCCTTGCCGGCGACGAGGCCGATGAAGTGCGCGGCGTCGACCATCAGCCAGGCACCCACCTCGTCGGCGATCGATCGGAACGCCTCGAAGTCGATCAGCCGGGGGTACGCGGTCGCGCCGCAGATGATCATCTTCGGCTGGTGCTGGCGCGCGAGCTCCCTCACCTCGTCGTAGTCGATCAGCTCCGTGTCCTCACGGACGCCGTACGCGACGGTGTTGAACCACTTGCCCGAGAAGTTGACCTTGCTGCCGTGGGTCAGATGGCCGCCGTGCGGCAGGCTCATCGCGAGAACGGTGTCGCCGGGAGCGAGGAGAGCGGCGTACGTCGCGAGGTTGGCGCTCGCCCCCGAGTGGGGTTGCAGGTTGGCGTGCTCGGCGCCGAACAGCGACTTGGCCCGAGCGATCCCGATCTCCTCAGCACGGTCGACGACCTCGCAGCCGCCGTAGTAGCGCTTGCCCGGGTAGCCCTCGGCGTACTTGTTGGACAGCGTCGAGCCGAGTGCCGCCAGCACAGCCGGCGACGTGAAGTTCTCGCTGGCGATGAGCTGGAGGCCCTCCCGCAGCCGGTCCAGCTCGTCGGTCACCACCGTCGCGATCTCGGGGTCGATCGCCGTCAGTGCGTCGAAATCGGGTCCCCAGAAGGGGGTGGAATCACTCATCGGCAACGACCTTTGACGTCCGTCGGATCAGGCGGGAGGCGGTCCGGTCATCGTATGACGGCGCAGCGAGTTCGGCAGGTAGACAGCGCCCGGCCCGCCAGGTGCCGCGACGTCCGCCGGGTTCGACATGGCGCACTTCGACAGCGACAGGCATCCGCAGCCGATACAGGAGTCCAACCCGTCTCGAAGTGCGATCAATCCGGCGATCTGGTCGTTCAGTCTCACCCGCCACTCCCGTGACAGCTTCGCCCAGTCCGACCGGGTCGGGGTGCGCTGATTCGGCAGCAGGGCCAACGCCTCTGCCACCTCGTCAAGGGAGAGGCCGACGTTGCGCGCCGCCCGGATGAAGGCGAGCCGGCGCAGCACGCTGCGCTCATAACGGCGTTGCCCGCCTGCGCTTCGCGACGCGGCGATCAGACCTTCCTTCT
>JAFAZI010000169.1 GCA_019239875.1 Frankiaceae bacterium | reverse complement strand
GCGCGGAGATCGGGCCGTAGCCGTCGAGCCAGCCCGGCTTGTCGTCGATGCCGAGGTAGGTCGTGGTGTCCATCCTGAGCAACGCGTCGCGCCGCGCCGGCCGGCGTCTGGTCCGCCGCCCGGTCCGCCGCTGCCTGCTGCGCTGGTTGCGCTGCGTCGACCGGGGCTTGCGCGGCGCGGATGGGCGCACGGGCGCACCGTCCGGCGTCGCGGCGGCGTGCGGCTCCCGCTCCGATTCGTCCGTGGCGTCCGTCGCGTCCGCGTCCGTCGCGTCGGTACCTGTCTCGGTGTCGGTCTCGGTGTCACCGGCTGGCTCGACGTCCACGCCACGATCTGCGTCGGCGTCGGCGCCCGTGAGGTCGGCGTCGTCTGCCGGGTCGGTCAGATCGTCAATGTCATCGTCGTCGGCGTCGGGGTCTGTGGGTTCGGGGGCGGGGAGCACCTCGCCGGTTTCGGTGATGACGTCGGGGGTTTCGCCGAGCATGGCTTCTTTGAAGGCGGCGACCCGCAGCTCACCGATGCGGCGGATGTCACCGGCCCGGCGCAGTTCCTCGGCGCGTTCGTCGAGGACGTTCATCGCGTCGCGCATCCCGACCGCGTCGCCGGTGGTGGTGACGGTCGCCATCTCCTCCCGCAGCGACCGGAACCGGACGTCGGAGTTGTGCTCGCGGGCGGCGGCGGCGCGCTCAGCCGCACCGTCGGGATCGATCGTCATGACGATCTTGTCGGCTTCCGCGGCGAGCCGACCCGGGGTCCAGCCGCGTTCGACCGCGAGCGGCACCGCCTGCGCGTCGACGGCCTGGGCGACCCACGCCGGGCAGTTCTCCACGACGTCACCGAGCGCCCGGACGTGGGCGAGGGACAGCTCGCCCCGGTCGAGTGCGACCCAGCACTGGGACAGGTCACGGGCTACCTGCCCGACGAGCGCGACGTAGTTCAACGCCGTGACCTTGTGGACCGCGCCGATCGCGGCGACATCGTTGCTCACCAGCTGGACGCGTTCGAGATCGGTCAGACCCGGGAGGTTCTCCGCGCCGTACATCGCGTCCTGCACCGAGACCATCTTCCACGCCTCGACACACCGCGCCACCCGCTCCCACAGCGCGAGGACACGCACCGCGCCACACGCGTCGATCGGCTCGCTGCGCAGCTCCCACAACCCGGCGACCAGCGAAGGCCCGGCCGGCATCTGCTCCAGCTCACCGATCCGGGCGTTGGTCCGCTGGTAGGCACGCTTCATCTCCGCCGCGGCCTGCCAGGCCGGGTGCCCCTCCAGCGGATACCCCTGCATCATTCGAACATACGTTCGAATGATGGCTTTGTCAAGGGACTCCGCTAGATGATCACGTTCGCTATAAGTCAGCCATCGTGGCGTGCGATTCTCGTCCAGTGAGGCGATGGGTTGTCGTGGGATGCGCCGCGGCGGCTTCGTTGGCGCTAGGGGGTCCGTCGATCTCCCGTGCCACTCCTGTTCACCCTGCGACCCATCAGCTGCTGCGACAAAGCGGCTTAGAAGTCGCCTCGTCACCGATCTATGACGTATTTGGCGGGCCGGGGCAGGGCAAGGCGACGACCCTGGATCAGTACCCGGTGTCGATTGCGCGCGACGGTGACGGAGTGCTTGTCAGCGATGGGCTCTACAGCGTGATCCGCCGACTCGACCTTTCGACCGGGATCGAGACGGTGGTGGCGGGCACCGGTTCGAACCACACTGACGACGGCACAATCGGTCCCGCGCTAGGTGACGGTGGCCTGGCAGTCGCCGCGCCGCTTACCGCGCCAGGTGTCGTAGAGGCCGCTCCCGACGGCGGCTTCACATTCGTCGATGGCAGCCGTATTCGACACGTCGGGCCCGATGGAGTGATCACGACGATCGTCGGCGACGGCGAGGTTGGAGTGTCCGCGCAGGACGGCACACCCGCGATCGCCTCACCGCTTGTGCACATCATGGGTCTCGGCTACGACCCCGCCGGGGAGCTGTGTTTCGCCGAGGATCAGACGTATGACCAATACACCGACGGGATGCACAACGGCAGCATCCGCTGCGTCAACGCCGCAGGGCTGCTGCACACCCTGATCGGATCGATGACCATGCCGGGCGACTTCGTGTTCGAAACCGACGGCAGCCTGCTGTTTCCGAACCTTGATGGCGGGGTCTACCGGCGGTCACCGAACGGTTCGATCGCGACGGTTATCGGCGCGCACCAGGACCGAGCCGAGGGCGCATGGAGCACGGACCCTGACACTGTGTGGGTTCAGGGCACCGACGTAGCGGAGCAAGCCAACGGGGAAATCGCGGTCGCGGAAGGATGGCGGGATGAAGTACTCGCCGGCGACGGGCAGATGCACTTTCTCCCCTCTAATGCTGGTGGCTGGGTTTTCCCTCATGGCAATGATGCAGGCGCCGCGTATTCCGTCATTCCTGCTGCACACGGTTGGTACGTCGCTGACGTCGACCAACACGTCGTCTATCAGGTCCAGGATGACGGCACGGTGAAGATCGTCGCTGGCGACAGTCGCCTCGGTGGCGATGGCGGTCCGGCTAGCCTGGCGCAGCTGGTAGAGCCGCGTGACCTCGGCCTGCTCCCGAATGGAAGCCTGATGGTCTTCGATGAGGCAGCCCGCCAGTTGCGCGCACTGCGCCCGAATGGGACGGCCGCGACCACGTACACGGCCGAGTTCAGTCAGGGTGGGGCCCCCAACCGAGCGGTGATTGGTCCGGACGGTAACACCTACGTGTTCGGCGTCCAGATGTTCTTGACGTTCGTGACCGTAGTGTCACCGAGCGGCGAATTCACCACAAAGAGACTGCCATTGCCGAATGGGCTCCCGACCGACATTTCAGGGGGCATCGGATTCACCGCGGCTGGAACCATCATCCTGGGGTGGCACGGAAAGCTCACCGAACAGAGCCTCGATGGCGACCTGATCGACTGGACCGATGAGCACTCACCGATCAAGTCAATTGACTCGGTCCTCGCAACTCCCGATGAGGGTGTCCTCGTTGGGGACAGCGTCACTCACCATGTGTGGTTCATTGGCCACCCCGGCGCGCGGCCCGTCGTCGTCGCTGGCTCCGGCGCACCACAAGGTTCCGCCACCGACCCGCAAGGAGTTCCGGCGCGGGATGCGGACATCAGTGATCCGATCGGGTTGGCGTTTGATCCGGTGGGTGACGTGCTGGTCGCCGATCAAGCGGGCGGTCGTGTCCGGCTGATCACCGCGGACGGACTCGCTTACACGATCGCCGGGGGCGGACCGCCGAGCGCCGATGACGGCAACACAGGCGCGCCCCTCGACGCGAACATGACGCCTACCGCAATCGCCGTATCGAATACGGGACTTGTGTATGTCGCCGACAGTGCCGACCTCGTGTGGGGCAGCCAGTGCTTCAACTGCGACAGCACCTTCATCGACGGCCATCATCAGGTAAGGGCGTTTCTGCTACCGCAGGCAGCCGCGGTCACCGGCATCGCGAACGGGGCCACGATCGCGACTAGCACACGCGTCGCCGTCGCTGAGAACGTCCCGGCCGCGGCCGGTCACACCAGCCTCGCCCTCGACAAGCGAATCATCGCGCGCGGCCACCGCCATCTCACCGCAGCCGTCCACGCACGCCGCCTGGCGCAGGGTCCGCACTGGCTCGTCGCCCGCGCCTGCAGACACGGGAAATGCGTGACGTCACGACCGGTGCACTTCCATGTGACCCGCGTGCGCCACCTGACGATCACGTTGGCGAAAATCAGGCACCGCACCTCCAAGTATCTCGCGTCCGCGGTTGTCACAGGCCCGCGCAACGTTCGAGTGTCGGCCGCTACCGTCCGCTTCACCCGTCGCGACCACCCGATTGGCAAATGCATTACCAATGCGCGCGGTGACTGCACCGCCACACTTCGTGCGAAGCGTGGCAGCACGGTCGCCGCAACAGTGACAGGAACCGCGATCGTGACCCATCGCATCGCGCGGCCCTAGATCGGACGACATCAACACGGCGGGTACGGCTCGCTAGTCGGATGTGGAGGCGCTGGGCGTCGACCGTCCTGACACCGATTGAGGTCCACGGGGGTGACCGAGGTTCACGTCGCAGGTGCCGGAGGGGCTGGCCGACTCGCTCGTCAGGCCTTGTCCTTCTTGGACCACTTGCCGTAACCGGCCTTCGACTTCGCCCGCACCTGGCACTTGTAGGTGTGGCCACGCGCCAGGTGTTTCACCGTGACCGGCGAGTGCTTCGTCTTGCCCTTTCGGGTCGGCTGATGATGAGCAACGCAGCGCGCCTGGTACCCGTTGATCTTGGAGCCTCGCGGTTTCACCTTGCCGAACTTCACCTTGGCCTTGTGAGCGGACGACCGCTTCGCCTTCACCCGAAGCGGCACCTTCGGCGTGATCGTGCCGCGCTTGACCTTCAGCTGTTGTGAATGCGCGTGCGCCTTCGCCGCAGGCGTCAGCGCCGGCGAGGTCGTCGGCGGGAAGGTGATGCCAGTGGCATCGACCTGAACGGAGCTCGCACCCGGGTGGACCGCCACGGATCCGGTACCGATCTGCGCATCGACGCCGGCCGGATCGATGCTGCTCGGGTCGTCGATGCCCATGTCGACGAGGAAAGCGTTCGGAATCACTACGTGGTAGAAGCCCGAGAACACAGCGCCGGTCGCCAACTTGTAGGAGTTCGCGAGCGGCTCGATGATCTGCAGCGGGTCACCGTTGATCGTTGGCGGGATGTAGGTGACCTCGACGTTCGTCCAGGTGTCGAGCCCGTAGAAGTCGTTGCGTTGACCGGCGTCTTCCCACTGCCCGAAGTCCGAGACCTCGCCGCCGAAGTAGGTGACGTCCGCGGATGCCTGCACCGGGCACGAAGCCACGCCCGACGGGGTGTTCACGTCACACTCGGCGTTCGCACTCTGCGTGACGACATTGCCAGCAACCGTGACGTCGAACGTCCCGTCAGTGTTGAACACGCGAGTGACGTCAACGGCGTCGCCATAGGTGGACGTCACTCGCGGAATTACCGCGGTCCCGAGGTCGAAGGTGACGGACCACGCCGTGCCCGCCTCCTCCGGACCCATCGACGAGTAGTTCTCGTTGGTGGCCGGGTCGTGGACGGCAGCGCCGACCTTCGACACGTTCCACTGGACCTCGCTCGCACCATCGAGGGTGAAATACGTGCCGGAGATGTCCCAGGTCGAGTCGGACGAGGTGATCGCGGAACCAGCGCGGGTCACGGACGAGATACAAGGTGCCGCGGATGGCGCGTCACACCAGGTGACCGGGGTCGACGGAATCACGTCATGCGGTGCGGCGGCGGACGCCGGTGCGGCCAGCGTTCCAGCAGCGAGTCCGAGCGTCGCCGCGATGACAGTCAACGAGAGTTTGAGTTTCGGATCCATGCTCGAAAGCCAATCACGGAACCTGCCAGGCGGCGTGAAGCCAGAACGTTCCGCCCCTCGACACCGTCACCGCACTAAGACCGTTCGCGGCTTCGCTGACCGAGCCGCCGGACATGGTGAGGTACGGCGAGTAGTGCAGGTTGACCACGTAACGACCCGCGGCCGGTGCCTGGAATCGAACTCCCGTGTCGGTCAGCGACTCGATGACCAGCGGCGCCGGCACGATCGGCATCGCATCGGCCACGCCGTAGAGCGTCCAATGCGAGTCGCGCCACACCGTCTCCAGGTAGGGCAGTCCCGTGGCAATCAGCGCTGCTTCGTCCTTCGCGCCGTAGTCCAGTGACACGCCGCTCGGGACTGCGATCGCGCCGACCGCGTTGCGGTCGAGGAAGGCCCGGTAGGTCGTCGCATCCAGCCGGGATCGGCCGTAGAACAACGGGTTGCGCTCCTCGTCGATCTGGCGCTGCCAGCCACGAGCGATGGCGACCGGCCCGAGCAGGTACGTCGACGGCCAGTGCGTCGCCGTGTCCACCACCTCGACCCGGAAGCCGTGCAGGTCGGGATCGGCCGCAATCGCCTGCGCAAGCGGTGCCGTGAACGAGCGCTCCGTGTCGACCCGGCCACGAGCCGCCAAGTCGTTGTGCAGTTGCGCGAGCGGGAGCACCAGGGCAAGCCCTGCCCAGAACGCCATCGTGATCCGGCCCCGCGAGGCCGCCACCACCGCCGGCGCCGTACCGAGAATCGCGATCCGTGTGGCGTTCGCCCCGATCGCGGAGTGCACCCAGAAGACGACGAACAGCATCGCGATGCTGACGAGCGCCACCATTCGCACCCGCCGGCCGACCGGCGCGACCACCGCGATCATCGCGGTGCCGACAGCGATCAGCAGCGACGTCCGGGTCAGCGGCTCGTACCCGCCACCGCCAGGCGACAGCCACGCGATGACGCCTAGCGCCACGACAACCGCGACGGCGATGCCGAAGGCACGACGGCGCCGTCCACCGTCGACGAGGAAGAGCGCGACGGCAACGACGAGCAGGAGAACACCCGCGACCGGGCTGGTCGCCGTGGTCAGCAACGCCAACAGCACAGCGAGTACGCCGCGATCGCGTTCCGCTGCGAGCAGCGTCGCAAGGGCGACGACGACGCCGACCGCAAACGTGGTGCGGCCCGAGATCACGTCGAGCGTCGCCACGATCACCACGAGCTGTGCCCCCGCCGCCGGACGTCGGGCCGATCGCAACAGCGGTACGGCGACGAGCGACGTCGCGACGATGGAGAGCGCGCCCAGCCAGACCGCTCCGAACCAGCCCAGCAAAGCCGGGGTGGTCAGGCTGTAGCTCGTCGTCGGGAAGCCGCCGTACCAGCCGGCCCAGTACGGCACGAAACCGCTGCGATCAAACAGATCCGCGCGGGCGGTCTGCCCCGCGAGGTCGGCGGTGTGGGGCGCCCAGACGACGTAGAGCAGCGCCAGCACGAGGGCGCCGACGTGGATCATCCAACCCGCGCGACGTCCCGGGTCCCTGCCGCTCGTCACGGACCGAACAGCCGCTCGTGGACCTGTCGGGCGCGGCGGGTCGCCCGCTGGTAGTCCTCGAGCAGCTCCGGGGCGGTGTCGACTCGGTAGCCCATCGCCCGGGCTACAGCGGCGCGTGCCCGGAGCTCGGACGGCATCGTGTCCGACGCCCGGCCCGACGCCAGCACGATCGCGTTGCGCACCCGACTCGCGATGATCCAGGCTGCGCGCAACGCCGCCTCGTCCGGTGCCGACAGCAGCTCGGCGTCACGCGCCGCAGCCAACGCCTCGAGCGTTGCCGTCGTGCGAAGCGGAGCGAACTCCGCCGCGTGGCGGAGCTGGAGCAGCTGGACCGTCCACTCCACGTCGGCGAGACCACCCCGGCCCATCTTGAGATGCATCGCCGGATCGACCCCGCGCGGCAGCCGCTCGGCCTCCATCCGCGCCTTCAGACGCCGGATCTCCCGTACCTCGCTCTCGTCGACGCCGATGACGGGATACCGCAGTGGATTGATCCCTTCGATGAATGCTGCGCCGAGCTCCGCATCTCCCGCGATGACGGTCGCGCGGAGCAACGCCTGCATCTCCCACGTCGCCTTCCAGCGGCGGTAGTACTCGAGATACGACGCGAGGCTTCGGACCAGCGGACCCTGCCGGCCTTCGGGCCGCAGATCCGCGTCGACGAGCAGCGGCGGATCGGGGGCCGGCTTCGACAGCAGCCGCCGCAGCTCTTGCGCGACGTCGTGCGCGATCGCGGTCGCACCCGACTCATCGCCGTCGAGCGGCTCGAACACGAACATCACATCCGCATCGCTGCCGTAGCCCTGCTCGAGCCCGCCGAGCCGACCCATCCCGATGATCGCGAGCCGCAACGGCAGCGGCCGGCGCAGCTCGGACGCGACCTTCCGCTGTGCGATCTCCAGCGCAGCAGCCAACGTCGCCGCGGTCACTTCGGACAGCGCGGTTCCGACCTCGGTGATGTCGAGCAGTCCGAGCAGGTCCCCGCAGGCGATCCGGAGCAGCTCGCGGCGCCGCAGGGCACGAACCGCGTCGATCGACTCCTCCCAGTCGTCGTTGCGACGCGCGACGGCCAGCAGCTCGCCGGCCAGCACCTCGGGTCCGCGTGGTCGCAGCTCTGTGTCGTCCCCGAGCAGCGCGACCGCCTCCGGTGCCCGCTGCAGCAGTTCCGCGACGTACCGCGAGGTCGCGAGCAGCCGGGCGAGGCGCTCCGCAGTCACGCCCTCGTCGCGCAGGCTCCGCAGATACCAAGGTGTGCTGCCCAGCGCGTCACTCACCTGCCGGAACGACAACAGTCCCGCATCCGGGTCGGCCGCTTCAGCGAACCAGCCGAGCATCGCCGGCAGCAAGGTGCGAAGGATCGCCGCGCTACGGCTCACCCCCGCGGTCAGCGCCTCCAGGTGCTTCAGCGCCGACGCCGGGTCGGCGAAACCCAGCGCCTCCATGCGCTGCGTCGCAGCGAGCGGCGTCAGGTGCGCGTGCTGCACCGGTAGCCGGGCGACGGCGTCCAGCAGCGGGCGGTAGAACAGCTTCTCGTGCAGCCGCCGCACCTCGCGCACGTGCCCGTCGTACTCGGTGCGCCAATCCTCGACGGTGCGGAAGCTCATGGCCCGCGCGAGCCACCGCAGCCCCTCGTCTGTCGTCGGCAGGAGGTGGGTTCGGCGCAGCTGCTGGAGCTGGAGCCGGTGCTCGACGGTCCGCAGGAACCGGTACGCCGAGGCGAGCCGCAGCGCGTCCTCGCGGCCGACGTAGCCACCGTCGGCGAGCGCTTCGAGCGCAACCATCGTCGACGGACTGCGCAGCTTTGGGTCCGCGCGGCCGTGGACCAGCTGCAGGAGCTGCACCGCGAATTCCACGTCGCGCAGCCCCCCGGGACCGAGTTTCACCTCGCGCTCGGCGTCGAGCGGCGACAGCGTGTCGAGGACCCGGCGGCGCATCGCCTGGATGTCCGCGACGAAGCCAGGCCGCTGCGCTGCCAACCAGACCTGCGGCGACACCGCGGCGAGGTAGGCCTTCCCGAGTTCCCGATCACCGGCCACCGGACGCGCCTTCAGCAGCGCCTGGAACTCCCACGTCTGCGCCCAGCGCTGGTAGTAGCCCTCATGGCTCGCGACCGTGCGGACCAGCGGGCCGGACTTTCCTTCCGGGCGCAGCGCCGCGTCCACGGGCCAGATCGTCCCCTCCGGTGTGACCGCCGAGCAGTTGCGCATGACCGCCGCCGCAAGCTCCGTCGCTTCAGCCAACCGTTCTGCCGGCTCCGCCACGAAGATCACGTCGACGTCGCTGACGTAGTTGAGCTCGCGCCCGCCGCACTTGCCCATCCCGATGATGGCGAGCCGCACGTCCGGTGGCGGCCCGATGTCGCGGACCGCGATCTCGAGTGCGGCGGACAGGGTCGCCTCTGCCAGGTCGGCGAGCTCGGCCGCTGCGTCGTCGACGCCGACGTCGCCCGCCAGGTCCCGGGCCGCCAAGCCGAGCAGCAGCCGCCGGTAACCCACCCGCAAGGCGTCGAGCGCCTCGCGGCCAGTCTTGCCGTCGATGGCGTCGAGCAGAGAGCGCTCGAGGCCGAGCTTCGTCGGCCGCATCCACGTCATCTCGTCCTCGGCGAGCTCGCGCCAGTCCCCCGGCCGCCGGGCGAGCTGCGCGCCGAGCGCCGTACTCGCCCCGAGAACCGCGAACAGCCGGATCCGCAAGCCTTCCCGATCCCGGAGCTCGGCGATGAACTCCTCGCGCTGCGAGTGCGGCATCGCCGCGGCCATCGCAGCGAGCGACCGCACCGCAAGGTCGGGGTCCGCGGCGGGGAACAGTGAGGCGATCACCCCGTCATCGGCCGCGACGCCGAGGTCGGTCAAGGTCTGCTCGGCTTGCGACGCATCCTGGAAGCCGGCCCGGGCCAGCCGGACCGTGAGCGTTCCGGTGCGCTCGGTCACGTTGTGAACGTTAGGCGAGAACGATCAGTCAGCCGGTGATCGTCTCGCCGAACCGGCGCGCGATCTCCCGGCCCGCGGCGACCAACCGGTCATTGGCGAAGGTGATCGGCTCGACGATCGGCGCCGGATCCATGTTCTCCTCGACCGCCCACGCGTGCACCATCTCGGCCGTCGCCTCGATGTGGAACTGCAGTCCCCAGGCGACCTCGCCGACCCGGAACGCCTGGATCGGGTACGCCCCACTCGACGCCAGCACCGCGGCGTCGGCGGGTAGTGAGGTCACCGCGTCGTAGTGCCACTGGATCACCGGTAGCTCGCCCGCCGTGAGCAGCAGGTCATCGGTGGCAGTGACGGTCACCCCGCCGAGGCCGATCTCCGGCCCCGCCGCGCCGCGCTCCACAGTGCCACCGGCCGCGACCGCGAGGAGCTGCGCCCCGAGACAGATCCCGAGGGTCGGTACGCCGTCGTCGATGGCGCTGGCGACCAGTTGCCGCACCGACGGAAGCCACGGCGCGACCTCGTCGTCGTACGCCCCCATCGGCCCGCCCAGCACGATCAGCGCGTCTCCCTCGACCGAGGGCGGCACCCGGTTGCCGAGGTACGGGTGCGTCGGGTGGACGTCCACCCCGACCTCGGGCAACCAGTCGAACAAGTGGCCCAAGCCTTCAGTCGCCGTGTGTTGAACGACGTGCACGCGTGCCATGTGGAGAGTTGACTACAGAACCGGGAGGTACCGCTGTAGCTCAAAGGGAGTGACCTGGCGCCGGTAGTCCTCCCACTCGGCTCGCTTGTTTCGCAGGAAGAAGTCGAAGACGCCTTCGCCGAGCGTTTCCGCCATCAGCTCGGAGCGCTCCATCGTGGTGATCGCCTCGGACAGCGAGCCCGGGAGCGGCGAGATGCCCATCGCGCGGCGTTCGGCGGCCGTGAGTGCCCACACGTCGTCCTCCGCGCCGTCTGGGAGCTCGTATCCCTCTTCGATGCCCTTCAGGCCGGCCGCGAGCAGGACCGCATACGTGAGATACGGGTTGCACGAGGAGTCGGGTGACCGGATCTCGACCCGCGTCGAGTTCCCCTTCTGCGGCTTGTACATCGGGATGCGCACGAGTGCCGACCGGTTGTTGCGGCCCCAGCAGACGTACGACGGCGCCTCCCCGCCGCCCCACAACCGCTTGTAGGAGTTCACCCACTGGTTGGTCACCGCCGTGAACTCCGCCGAATGGTGCAGCAGGCCGGCGATGAACGCGCGTCCGACCTTCGACAGCCCGAGCGGGTCGCTCGCGTCATGGAATGCATTGCGGTCACCCTCGAACAGCGACAGATGCGTGTGCATCGCCGAGCCCGGCTGATCGGAGAACGGCTTCGGCATGAACGACGCGTACACGCCTTGCGAGATCGCGACCTCCTTGACGATGAGGCGCATCGTCATGAGGTTGTCCGCGGTGGTCAGCGCATCGGCGTACCGCAGATCGATCTCCTGCTGACCCGGCGCCACCTCGTGGTGGGAGAACTCGACGCTGATCCCCATGCGCTCGAGCATCGTGATCGCCTGGCGGCGGAAGTCGTGCCCCAGATCGTGCGGCGTCTGGTCGAAATAACCACCCGAGTCGATCGGCGCCGGCAACAGGTCATCGCCGTTCGGGCGGTTGCGCAGTAGGAAGAACTCGACCTCGGGGTGGACGTAGAACGTGAAGCCCAGATCGGCGGCGCGTGCCATGGACCGGCGCAGCACATGGCGAGGATCGACGTACGACGGGCTGCCGTCCGGCATCAGGATGTCGCAGAACATCCGCGCCGTGCCCGGCTGCTCCTCGCGCCACGGCAGGACCTGGAAGGTGGACGGATCCGGACGCGCGAGCATGTCGGACTCGTGAACCCGGGCGAAGCCCTCGATCGCCGAACCGTCGAACCCGATGCCCTCGGCGAAGGCCCCCTCCAACTCGGCCGGCGCGACAGCTACTGACTTCAAGAACCCGAGCACGTCGGTGAACCACAGCCGAACGAAACGGATGTCACGTTCCTCGATCGTGCGGAGGACGAACTCCTGCTGCCGGTCCATGCGCCAAGCCTAGGCCGCGCAGGTTACGACCGGGTGACGCAACACCCGATCGCCAAAGCTGCACAAAGCGTTGCTTCGGGCCGCAGCGAACCAACGAAACGCGCACTTTCGGCGATTACATACGCTTGGGGTGTGCCGAAGCTGCGCGTTGCGCTGGCCCAAGTCGACGCGGTGGTCGGCGACCTCGCGGCAAATGCTGAGCTGGTCGTCGCAAAGACGCGCGAGGCCGCCCAGAGCGGCGCGCAACTCGTCGCCTTCCCCGAGATGTTGCTGACGGGGTATCCGCCTGAGGACCTCGTGCTGCGGCGCTCCTTCATCGACGCGTCGCGCGCCGCGATCGAGTCGCTCGCCGCCCGCCTCGAGGCGGAAGGGCTCGGCGAGATCACGGTCGTCGTGGGATACCTCGACCGGTGTCCGGACGCGGCCCCTCGCGTCGGCCGCCCGCCCGGCGAACCGCAGAACGCCGCGGCAACGCTTCACGGGGGCGAGGTGGTCGCTCGATATGCCAAGCATCACCTGCCGAACTACGGCGTGTTCGACGAGTTCCGGTACTTCGTGCCCGGCGACACGTTGCCGATCGTTCGCGTCGACGGCGTCGACGTCGCGGTGATCATCTGCGAGGACCTGTGGCAGGAGGGCGGACCGATCGCCGTCGCCCGGCAAGCAGAGGTCGGCCTCGTGGTCTGCATCAACGGCTCGCCGTACGAGCGCAACAAGGACGACGCCCGGCTCGCCCTCAACGCGCGTCGTGCGATCGAAGCGAACGCGACGTTGGCTTACGTCAATCTGTACGGCGGCCAGGACGAGCTCGTCTTCGACGGCGACTCGATGGTGGTCAGCGGCGACGGGCGGCTGATTGCGCGGTCACCGCAGTTCGTCGAGGACCTGCTGATCACCGATCTCGACCTCCCGGCCGCGACGTCGGTGCTCTCCGGTCCGGTCAGCGCCGCAGACGGTACGACGATGACCGTCGTACGCCGCGAGCTCGCGGGGTCCCCACCGCCGCCGGCCTCGCCGATCGAGCCGCGGATCGCCGCTCCCCTCGACGACTGCGCGGAGGTGTGGGCGGCCATCGTCGTCGGCACCCGCGACTACGTGGTGAAGAACGGCTTCCGTTCGGTCGCGCTCGGTCTGTCCGGCGGCATCGACTCCGCGGTGGTCGCCACGATCGCCGCTGATGCCTTGGGCCCCGACGCCGTTCACGTGATCGGCATGCCGAGCCGCTACTCCTCCGACGGCAGCGTCAGCGATGCCAAAGAGCTCGCCGTCCGGCAAGGCCTGCACTGGTCCGTGATGCCGATCGGTGCGGCCGTCGACGCCTTCGAGAAGGCGTTCGTCGAGGCTGACACCGGCGGCCTGCACGGCCTCGCTGAGGAGAACCTGCAAGCTCGAGTGCGCGGCGTGACGCTGATGGCGCTGTCCAACCAAGCCGGACATCTGGTGCTCACCACCGGCAACAAGAGCGAGCTGGCCACCGGGTTCTCCACCTTGTACGGCGACAGTGCCGGCGGGTTCGCGCCGATCAAGGATGTCCCCAAGACGCTGGTCTGGGAGCTGTCCCGCTGGCGCAACCGGGTCGCCGCCGATAACGGCGAGCCGCCTCCGATCCCCGAGGCGATCATCGACAAGCCGCCGTCCGCCGAGCTCGCGCCCGGCCAGCTCGACGCCGATCGACTGCCTGACTACGCCGTCCTCGACCCGATCCTCGACGCGTACGTCGAGCGCGACCTGGGGCGCGAGGAGCTGATCCTTGCCGGCCATGACGCCGCCACCGTCGACCGCGTGATTCGGCTCGTGGACCTCGCTGAGTACAAGCGTCGCCAGTACCCGCCCGGTCCCAAGATCACCGTGAAGAACTTCGGCCGCGACCGGCGCCTCCCAATCACGAATTCGTGGCGAGAGTCACCTACTCACGGGTAGGTCGTTACATCTGTCGACAGGGATGGCACACTGATCGACGTACCGGGGACCCGAATGGGCCTCGAGTCGAGGAGGTCTCTCATGACTGATGGCGGCATCTCGCCGTACGGCACTCCGCGCAACAGCGTGGTCCGCCGGATCCGCACCACTGCCTTGCAGGCAATGAAGGATCGCCACGAGAAGTGGGCGATGCTGACGGCCTACGACATGCACTCGGCGTCGATCTTCGACGAGGTCGGCATCCCGGTGCTCCTCGTCGGCGACTCCGCCGCCAACAACGTCTTCGGTTTCGACACGACGCTGCCGGTCACCGTCGAGGAGCTGCTGCCCCTTGTCCGGGCCGTCGTCCGGTCGACGAAGTCGTCCCTGGTCGTGGCGGATCTTCCGTTCGGCTCATACCAGGTCTCGCCGGAGCAGGCGCTGCAGACCGCGATCCGCTTCATGAAGGAGGGCGGCGCGCAGGCGGTCAAGCTCGAGGGCGGCCGGACCGTTCTCCCGCAGATCCGCGCGATCGTCGACGCCGGAATCCCCGTCATGGCGCACCTCGGGTTCACCCCGCAGAGCGAGCACGGGCTCGGCGGTTACCGCGTGCAGGGTCGCGGCGAATCCGCCCACCACCTGATCGACGACGCGCTGGCCGTCGAGGACGCGGGCGCGTTCGCCACCGTCCTCGAGATGGTCCCGGCACATGTCGCCGAGCGGATCACCAAGGAGCTCACGATCCCGACCATCGGGATCGGCGCCGGCCCGAACTGCGATGCGCAGGTCATGGTCTGGACTGACATGGCCGGGCTGAACACCGGGCCCGCGCCACGATTCGTGAAGCGGTACGCCGACCTGCGGTCGGTGCTCACCGACGCCGCCCGCGCCTATGCCGACGATGTCGCGAACGGGACCTATCCAGGACCTGAGCACAGCTTCGACGACTAGACCGTCGCCGCGGCGGCGATGCCGTCGATGATCACCGCCCTGGCCTCGACCAGGGACGGGCCGTACCACGTCAGATGCCGGCCGCTGATGCACGCGATCGGGATCCCCCAGTCCGCGAACGCCTCCGGGCCATCGGAAGGGCCGAACCGGTAGGGCTCGTCGGGGAGCAGCACGATGTCCGGCTCGTGACGGCGGATCTCGTCGAGCGACACCGTCGGGTATCGCTCGTCGTGATGAGCGAACACGTTCTCGATGTCGAGGCGCGCCAGCAGGTCACCCGCAAACGTGTCCCGGCCGAGCACCATCCACGGCCGGCGCCAGATCGGGATCACCGCGCTCATGGTGGGACCCGGCACTGTCGAGTGCCATGCGGCGCGTGCCTGGACGAGCCAGTCCGGCCGGTCGAGGCCGCAGGCGACCGTCAGCAGATCATCGAGCTGGTCGAGCGCCTCGGCCACCGTCACCGGCGAGGTGACGACCAGGTTGAGCCCTCGGTCGCGGAGGGCAGCGATGTCCGGCGCGCGGTTCTCCTCCTCGTTGGCGACGACGAGATCCGGCTGCAGCGCGACGATGTCGTCGACCCGCGGATTCTTCGTGCCGCCGATCCGGACGACGTCAAGGTCCGCGGGATGGGTGCACCAGTCGGTCGCCCCGACCAGAAGTCCTGGTGCGGTCGCGGCGATCGACTCGGTGAGCGAAGGCACCAGCGACACGACGCGGCTCGGACTCATGCTCGACCGTCCAGCTCAGCGATCAGCTTGCGCGGCGCAACCGCTCGAAACGCGTCGACGATCAGCTCCTCGACCTCAGTCCAGTCGACATCGCCGTCGAGCCGGACACCGATCCAGCCCCGATGCCCGACATACGGCGGCCGGAACACGCGACCTGACGCGGATGCGACGAGCGCCTCCTGGACGCCCGGCTCGGCCGCGCACCACAGATGTGCGAAGTCGTGATCGTGATGGCCGTCCGCCCACAGCATCAGGAACTGCTTTCCCGCGAAGAACGCCGGTGATCCGTGGCTCAGCTTCTCGGTGGCGCCGGGCAGTGCGAGGCAGAGCTCACGGACCCGGTCGCGTGCACCACTCTTCGGCATGACCGCAGGGTAGGACGCGCCGCTGACAGCTCAGACGTCGGTGATCCGCAGCCCCGCGTGCGCCTTGTAACGGCGGTTGATGGACACCAGGTTGGCAGTGAGCGCTTCCACCTGTCCGGCGTTGCGCAACCGGCCGCCGTACACGCCGCGCATTCCCGCGATCCGGTCGACGAGCGCTTGGACCAGGTCCGTCGCAGCGCGATCGTCGCCGAGCACGAGCACGTCGGTCTCGACGGACTCGACCGCTGGATCGAGCAGCAGCACAGCACTCACGTGGTGGAAGGCGGCGACGACGGTGCTCTCGCTGAGGATCCCGGCGGCTTGCTGTGCGGCACTCCCCTCCGGCACTTCGAGTGCGAAGGCACCTTGCTTGTCGAAGCCCATGGGGTTCACGCAGTCGACCACGATCTTTCCGGC
The DNA here is from genome assembly GCA_019239875.1 of Frankiaceae bacterium. Lineage (GTDB taxonomy): Bacteria > Actinomycetota > Actinomycetes > JAFAQI01 > JAFAQI01 > JAFAZI01. Next base: position 40,359 of record JAFAZI010000169.1, on the reverse strand, counting down.
CAGCGACGGAGCCAGACCTTTGATCAAGGCTTCATGGCCCTCCCACGGCACGGCGACCACGACGACATCCCCGCGCGCCGCAGCTTCCTCATTAGTCACACCCGTCACAAGCGAGGGATCCGGCACGGTCGCCCTGAGCTCGGTCGCTGCGGCGTCCGCCTTCTCCGCTTGACGGGACCCGAGCACCACAGGATGGCCGGCGATGGCGAAGCGCCGTGCCAGCCCCCGGCCTTGGTCACCGGTGCCGCCGAGAAATGCCACCGTGAGCCCTGCCACGGTGATCTCGGGTGTCTCGCTCACCAGTCCTCCAAGGTCGGGTCGGGAAGTCGCGGTTCCCATCGTGGCAGGCCTCACCCACCGCAGCGCATGTGGCCCGCGGGTGTGTGACCTTGGTCTCAACGCAGGCGTCGGATTCGAGCAGGAAGAGCCACCCCCGACGGCGAAACACCGGAACAGACGTTGGGTCTGGACCGGGGAGAACCGTGGGCGGCAGGAATGGTTGGCATGTGTGGTCGCGTGACGCGGCCGCGCAGACGCCGGACGCCGCCGAGGTTCAGCAGCTGCTCGACGACGTCCACCGCCTGCGGCTGACGCTCACCGCAGACCTCTCCGCGGCGGCGAGTGCTGTCGAAGCCGAGGAGCTCGAGATCGCTCGCGACATCGTCAGCGGCGACGGCCTCGAGGTACGGCAGCTCCGCAGCCAGGTGCGGATGCGCACGTCGTCGGCGCGCGAACCCACTCCGGCCCGGCCGCGACGCGCCCTCCTCGTGCTGCCGGCCATCCCCCTCGTCGGTGCGCTTGCGATGACCGGCGCGGCTGCGTTCGGCGGCGGTCACCAAGAAAGCGCGACCACCCGCGCCGCCGGCCACCTCGCCGGCGCACCGGACACGCGGGTGACGCCCGGGGAGATCCGGCAGACCGCGGCCTCCACGCTGCAGCAGCTCGAGCGGATCGTTCACGGCAACTCGCGTAGTGCGCAGGTCGTCGCGGTCGCCAATCATCTGCACGACCAGATCAGCGCCATCATCGCGCGATCACCGCACGACGCCAGGAGCCTCGGCGAGGTGACGCGTCTACTGCAGGTCGAGCAACGACTGCTCGAGTCCCACGCCAGTGCGGCCGCCGCGAAAGCACTGGCCGCATCACGCAAGCTGACCCATCTGCTTCACATCTCCACGCGACCGACGGTTTCGCCGACCGCCCTCCCAACCGTGGATCCGACACCGCATCACACGCCGACGCCAAAGCCCTCACACACGAAAGCACCGACGCCGAAGCCGACGCCATCGGGCACGACGCCGTCGAATCCGCTACCGACGTCAAAGCCAACGCGGGCACCGACGAAGCACCATCACACGCATCACGTGCACAACAAACACCACTTGCTCGGGTCCGGTTTGATCGACACAACTCTTGGCTCTGCGTAACAGCTCGCCACACGCGCGTCCCCGACGGATCGCCGGAATTCCTTGCAATCGTTGATCTTCGGCGCTTCCATCCACGGCGCAACACGTCGTACATCGTCGTCAGACGTCGACCTCAGATTGCGACACGCGCGAACCAGGAACCGTGAAGTAATGGAATGCGCGCACATTCGATGCGACAGTTTGGTGCAGCACAGTCCTCAACTATCGAGCTAGGGGGCTCACGTGGCACGAGCAGCGGCGAAGAAGACCGCGAAGAAGGCACCGGCGCGTAAGACAGCGGCCAAGAAGACCGCCAAGAAGGCTCCGGCGAAGAAGACAACCGCACGCAAGACAACTGCAAAGAAGACAACCGCAAAGAAGACGACGGCCAAGAAGGCTCCGGCCCGCAAGGCCGCCGCCAAGAAGACCGCGGCGAAGAAGACGGCAAGGAAGGCTCCCGCCAAGAAGACGGCAGCCAAGAAGACCGCCAAGAAGGCGCCCGCGCGCAAGACCACCGCGAAAAAGGCCACCGCCAAGAAGGCTCCGGCCCGCAAGACCGCGGCCAAGAAGGCTCCGGCCCGCAAGAGGTAGTCACGTCCGACTCGTGTGAGTCCTCACAACCGCCGCGTCGACCGCTGGTCGCGCGGCGGTTGTGTGCTGTCCTGATGTTCCTCGCCGCGGCAGCTGCGATCGTCGGCTCGGTGGTGTTGTTCAGTGACGGCTTCCTCGGACCTGCCCCACTTGCACTAGGTGGAGCAGGCGCGCTGGTAGCCGCAGGTAGTTCCTTGTGGCGACCTTCTTCCGATCGACCGGATCGCGGGCCCTACCCGACATAGCCTGACTGCGCGGCGTCCGACGCAGTTCACCCCCCCACTGCGTCGGGCGTCGCTCTACGCTGATCGGGATGGCCGCCGAGGTCGACGTCAGCGTCGTCATCCCGTTCTACAACCCCGGCGCGGACATCGACGACTGCCTCACCTCGATGGTCCAGCAAACGATCTCGGCCGATCGCTACGAGGTGATCCTCGTCGACGACGGCAGTACCGACGGCAGCGACCAGCGCGTCGCGGGATGGGTCGAGCGGTATCCCTCCGTGCTCAGCCTCCATCGCATCGCGGCGAGTGGCGGGCCTGCGCGGCCGCGGAACATCGGGTTGACGAAGGCACGCGGGCGCTACGTACAGTTCGTCGACAGCGACGACACCTTGGCCCTCAGTGCGCTCGAACATCTGGTAGCCATCGCCGACCGATCAGCCGCGGACATCGTGGTCCACAAGATCAGCGCGGGCGGTCCCCGCAACATCTACCACCAGCTGTTCCGACGTACCGCCACGAACCTCACCGTCGACAGCTGCCCACAACTGCTGCGCAACGGCACCGTGTGCAAGCTGTTCCGTCGGCAGTTCCTCGTCGATCACGACGTCCGATTTCCGGAAGGCGACACGTACATCGAGGACCAGCACCTCTGCCTTCGCACGTATGCGCGTGCGCAGTCGATCGCCCTCGTCTCTGACCTGGTCTGCTACTTCCACTGGCAACGACGCACCGCAGGCGACCACTTCGGTGACGCCAACGTCGATCCCGCGAGCTACCGCCACGAGGTCGAGACGTTGCTCGACCTCGTCGACACCGAGCTGGCGGCACCGGCGACGAGGTTCGCGGCGGTGTGGCGCTACTACCGCGGCGAGGTGCTCGGCCGGCTGCGGGGGGCCGCGATGTTGCGCTACGACGACGCGTACCGCCGCGCCCTCGTCGCGCAGCTCCACGAGCTGGCAGTCAGTCGCTTCCCCGACGCCGTGCACGACCAGATGCCGGCGATCGTCCGCACCGAGTCGCGCCTGCTCCGGGACAACGACACCGAAGGTCTGACGTCGCTGTCGGAGCAGCTCGAGAAGCTGCGACTGCACGCCGTCGCTAGAGACGTCCGGTGGGCAGACGGCCGACTCATCCTTCAGGTCGACGCGCACCTGCGGTACGCCGACGCCGACTTCCGGTATGAGCGCGACGGTGACGATTGGTTAATTCCCCGCGAGTTCGCCCCCGGCGTCGCCGCTGCCGACCGGCGGTGGAGTGCCGACGACGACAGCGAGCTCGACATCGACCTGGCAACGATCGCGCGGGCCGATTCCTCGTTGTGGTCGACAACCGACGGTCTTGGCATGCAGGTCGACCCCGACGGCCGTCCGTCGTTCACCGGCACGGTGAGCATCGACCCGGCTTCCCTTGCCGGCGGAAAGGCACTTGCCGACGGCATCTGGGACCTGCGGCTACGACTCGCATTCTCGGGACTACAGCGATCGGCCGGGATTCAGGCCGGCGACGGCACGAGCGAGGAGATCGTGATGCCGGGTGGATCGGCGACAGCGTTCTGGACCAGGCGGGCCAGGCGCCTGGCCCTTCGCATCGGGACGGCGACGGATCAAACCTCCCCGGCGTGAGCGACCGCGTCGCGAACCACGTGTGCGACATGGTCATCAGCAAGCCGATAGACGACCTCGCGGCCGCGACGTGTCGTCGCGACCAGGCCGGCGCTTTTGAGCACCTTCAAATGCTGCGAGACCAGCGGTTGCGGCGCGTTGAGCGCGCCGACCAGCTCGTGGACGCACCGGGGCGCCTCTGACAGGAGATCGACGAGAGCGAGCCGCATCGGGGCGACGAGAGCCTTCAACAGCGCCGAGGCCGGCTCGTAGGCCGCTGGATCGACGGCACGGATCTCGCCGCCATGCTCCTCGACCCGCACACCCGGACATTACGCGAAAGCCGCATCGACATGCGAGGCTGCGAGACGTCGCCGGGCCGTTCCGGTTTGCCCTGCGTCGCGGCCCAACCGACTGAAGGGATTTACGGACATGCCCACGGAAGTGCAAGGTGTCATCGCGCGCAGCAAAGGCGAGCCGGTCGAGGTGACGACGATCGTCGTCCCTGACCCGGGCCCCGGCGAGGCGCTCGTCGACGTCAAAGCATGCGGTGTCTGCCACACCGACCTGCACTACCGCGAGGGCGGCATCAACGACGACTTCCCGTTCCTGCTCGGCCATGAGGCGTCTGGGATCGTTGCGGCAGTGGGCGATGGCGTGACGGACCTCGAACCAGGCGACTTCGTGATCCTCAACTGGCGAGCAGTCTGTGGCGCGTGCCGCGCGTGCAGCCGCGGCGAGCCCTGGTACTGCTTCGCCACGCACAACGCCACCCAGAAGATGACGCTGGCCGACGGCACGCCGCTGTCGCCCGCCCTCGGCATCGGCGCGTTCGCGTCGAAGACGCTCGTCGCGGCCGGGCAGTGCACCAAGGTGAACCCAGCGGTCAAGCCCGAGGTCGCCGGCCTGCTCGGCTGCGGCGTGATGGCAGGCCTCGGGGCGGCGCTCAACACCGCGGGCGTCCGTCGTGGTGAGACGGTCGCGGTCATCGGGTGCGGCGGTGTCGGCGATGCTGCGATCCTCGGCGCGTCGGTGGCGGGTGCCCGCACGGTCGTCGCCATCGACGTCGACGACCGCAAGCTGGAGTGGGCGAAGGGCTTCGGTGCGACTCACACGGTCAACTCGTCAACCGCCGACCTCATCGAGGGCGTCCAGGCGGCAACCGACGGGTTCGGCGCGGACGTCGTAATCGACGCGGTTGCCCGACCCGAGACCTACGGCGCCGCCTTCTACGCGCGTGACCTCGCCGGGCGCGTCGTCCTCGTCGGCGTACCGACGCCCGACATGAAGATCGAGCTGCCGCTGATCGACGTCTTCGGCAGAGGCGGCTCGCTGAAGTCGTCCTGGTACGGCGATTGCCTGCCGAGCCGTGACTTCCCGATGCTCGTCGACATGCACCTTGCCGGACGGCTTCCGCTCGAGAAGTTCGTCTCGGAGACGATCGGCATCGGCGACGTCGAGGCGGCGTTCGAGAAGATGCACCACGGCGACGTCCTGCGATCCGTGGTCGTGTTCACATGAGAGCTCGGCACCGCCTCGTGACGACCGCGCTGGCCGTCGCCACCGCCGTTCTGCTGGTACCGACCTCCGTTGGTGCTGTCGACACAACCGTCAGCAAGCCGCCCGCCAATGGCCAGTTCGACTACCAGATCGGCGGCGACTACAAGCCGGACTCCACTGTGAAGATCGTCGACCGCGACCGTACCTCCAAGCCCGCCGCCGGCTTCTACAACATCTGCTACATCAACGCCTTCCAGAGCCAGGCGGAGGATGCGCACTGGTGGAAGAATCATCACCCCCACCTGCTGCTGCACGACGCCAAGGGCCACCTGGTCGAAGACCCGGGCTGGCCCGGCGAGTACATGCTCAACACCGCGACCCGGCACTCCCGCGCCAAGCTCGCGAAGGTCGAGGACAAGTGGCTCGACGGCTGCAAAGCCGACGGCTTCGACGCGACCGAGCCGGACAACCTGGACAGCAACACGAGGTCACATCACCTGCTGACCCAGGCCGACGACTTTGCCTTCGCCAAAGTGCTGATCGCTCACGCCCATCAGATCGGGCTCGCGATCGCGCAGAAGAACTCGGCGGGACACACCAAAGAGGGGTCTCAGATCGGCTTCGATTTCGCGATTGCGGAAGAGTGCCAGGTCTACAACGAGTGCCAGCGTTATACGAAGCACTACGGCGATCTCGTCTACGAGGTCGAGTACACCGACAATCCGTTGAAGTACTACAAGAAGTCGTGCACCTTGCGCGGTGACCAGATCTCGGTCATCCTGCGCGACCGCGACGTCACGCCACGAGGGAACGAGCACTACCACTACGAGGCGTGCTGAACCTCCGCGGTCGATCGCAGCTGCCAGGGAACGCTCGTGACCATCACCCCCGACTCGAAGAGCAGCCTCGCCTTCAGGCGAAGGGCGCTCTGGTTGTGCAACAGCTGCTCCCACCAGCGGCCGACCACGTACTCCGGGATGAAGACCGTCACCACGTCTCGCGGGCTTGAGCGGCGAATCCGGCGGACGTAGTCCACGACCGGCCGGGTGACCTCTCGGTACGGCGAGTCGAGAATGGTGAGCGGGACGCCGATTCCACGCTCACCCCAGGCGCCTTCGAGTGCGTTAGTGTCCGCGGCATCGACCCGTACGGTGACAGCCTCCAAGACACTGGGGCGCGTCGCTCGCGCATACGCGATTGCCCGCATTGTCGGCAGGTGCACCCGTGACACGAGGACAATTGCGTGGTTACGCGACGGCAACACCTGCTCGAGGTCGAGCGGAGCGTCGAGCTCGCGGCTGACCGAGTCATAGTGCCGGCGAATCCGCTTCATCAAGGTGAACAGCACGACCATCGCGACGATCGCGAGCCACGCACCGTGCGTGACCTTGGTGTACACGACGATGAGGAGCACGATCGCGGTCGCGGTCGCTCCGACAGAGTTGACCGCGCGCGCGACATGGATTCGCCGACGGTCCCGTGCCGATGCGTCGTGGATCAGCCGATTCCAGTGCCTGACCATTCCCGCTTGGCTCAGCGTGAACGAGGTGAACACCCCGATGATGTACAGCTGGATCAAGCGATCGATGTTCGCGTCGAACCCCACGATCAGCGCGATCGCGAAACCACCCAGCAGCAGGATTCCGTTGCTGAAGACCAGCTTGTCGCCCCGGTTGTGCAGCTGTCTCGGCAGATAACGCTGCTGCGCCAGAATCGAGGACAAGACGGGAAAGCCATTGAAGGCGGTGTTGGCCGCGAGGACAAGGATTCCAGCGGTGGCCGCCTGGTACGCGTAGAACAGCGCGGTGTGCGAGCCGAACACGCCCACTGCCAGCTGTGAGATGACCGACGGGTTGCCGCTCGGCTCGGCGTGCGCATGCACGTGAAGTGCAAGCACCGTGATGCCGCCGAACATCGCTAGCGACAGGACTCCCATGATGGCGAGGGTGTTCGCGGCGTTGCGCGACTTTGGTTTGCGGAAAGCAGGCACACCGTTGCTGATCGCCTCGACGCCGGTGAGGGCCGTGCAGCCCGAGGCAAAAGCTCGGAGAAACAGTGACAGCGTGTAGATCCCGCCGACCCTCGCCGTCTGGTGGAGCTGCTCGGTCGCAGTTGACGCGTCAGGAAGGTTTCCGGACGCGGCTTTGAACCCGGCGACCACAAGCATGAGGAAGGTCAGACTGACGAATGCGTAGGTCGGCACTGCAAACGCGCGACCTGACTCCTTCACGCCTCGCAGGTTGGCGAGCATGAGCAGCACCACCGCCCCGACCGAGATCAAGACCGCGTGGCGTCCCAGGCTGGGCGCCGCACTCGTGATGGCCACAACGCCGGCGACTACCGAGACCGCGACCGTCATCACGTAGTCGACAAGCAGTGCGCTCGCGGCGGTCAACGCCGCGGTAGGTCCGAAGTTGTCAAGACTGACGGTGAACGCTCCACCACCATTCGGGTACGCGTGACAGGTCTGCCGGTACGAGACGACAACGATGGCGAGAAGGGCTGCGATCACGACCGACACCCACTTCGCGTCGGCCAGGTACGCCGCTCCCCCGAGGCCGAGCACGAGGACGATCTCCTCCGTCGCGTAGGCAACTGACGACAGCGGATCCGAGGCGAAGACCGGCAGGGCGAGCCACTTCGGCAGCAACGTGTCAGGGAGCTGTTCGTTGCGTAGCGGACGTCCGACCATCACTCGTTTGACGACGTCGGTGGCGCTCACCGGGCGACCTTAGGTCCGTCCGAACCCCCACCGCGTCAAGGCGACGTCAAGACCTGGGGGTACCGCGTGAAGATGTCGTGAAAATCGGTTCGCCGGTCGTGGTGATGACATCTGATCAGGGTGTGCCGCAGCGGACTCAGCTCGCCGGGATCACACTGATGCACATGATGGATGTCTCGGCGGAAACCCACCGGCAACGGCCATCCGTTGCCGACTTGGTCGGCGCGATCGATCGCCGCCGGCGCCGCCTCGGCATCGTGATGGCCATCGTGTCACTGGCAGTGATCACCGCCGTGCTCATCACCGTCCGATCCGGCCTCTCCCTCGCAGACACTCTGCTCATCTACCTCCTCGACGTCGTCGCGGTTGCGGTCGTCGGCGGCTTCGGTCCGGCGGTCCTTGCAGCGGCAGCCGCGAGCTTGTGCCTCAACTGGTTCTTCACACCGCCGCTGCACACGCTCACGATCGAAGAGCCGCGAAACCTGCTCGCACTCCTGCTCTTCGTCCTCGTCGCGATTTCCGTCTCGAGCGTCGTACACATCGCCGCGCGCCGCGCAACGCTCGCTGCACGCAGCGCGAGCGAGGCCCACGCGATGCTGGTCCTCGCGCGCACCGTGCTCGGCGTGGAGGACACGCCGGCGGCAGTGCTCGGACATCTCCACGATGAGTTCGCGGTCGACGCGGAGCTGCAGGAGCTTGTCGGCGGTCGGTGGGAGCGAATCGCCCACACCGGAGGCGATCCGGGCCGACGCGACCGCCAGCCGATCACGGTCCGGCACGACCTTCGGCTGCTGGTCGACGACGCGTCCGGCAAGGTGTCAGGGTCACTGCTGGAGGCCGCCGCACGCCTGGCCGCCTCGGCACTGGACCGCGACCGGTTGCGTACGCAGGCATCGCAAGCCGAAGCCCTCGAGGCGGGCAACCGGATGCGCACTGCACTGCTCGCGGCCGTGAGCCACGATCTGCGGACGCCGCTCGCGTCCATCAAGGCAAGCATCAGCAGCCTGCGGCAGCCCGACGTCCACTACAGCCACAGCGACGAGCAAGAGCTGCTGGAGACCGTAGAAGAGTCCACCGACCGCCTGGACGCCCTGATCGCCAATTTGCTGGACATGAGTCGGCTACAGACCGGGGCGCTTCACCCGATCGTCGACCCGGTCGCCGTTGAGGAGGTGGCACCGCTCGCCCTGCGTGGCCTGCCTGGTGCCGCATCGTTGCGGATTGATCTGCCCGAAGGTCTACCGCTCGTCCGGGCTGATGCCGGGCTCCTCGAACGCTCGCTGGCAAATCTCGTGTCGAACGCACTGCGGTTCTCCCCACCGCAGCAGCCGCCGACGCTGCTCGCGCGTCGAGCCGGCGACTTCGTGGAGATCAGCGTCGTCGATCACGGTCCAGGAGTCGTCCCACCGCATCGGGAGGCCATGTTCGAGCCGTTCCAGCGCCTCGGCGACCGTGACACCTCGACCGGCGTAGGGCTTGGGCTCGCGGTGGCACGAGGCTTCACGGAGGCGATGGGAGGTGTGATCACTGCGACCGAGACGGCGGGTGGCGGTTTGACCATGACCGTCCGGCTCGCCGTCGAGGGCGGCGTTGGCGCAGACCGTCCGAGGGAGGTCCGGTCATGACGAAGGTCGTCGTGATCGACGATGAGGCCGCCATCTGTCGTGCCTTGCGAATCAACCTGACGGCGCGGTCCTACGAGGTCACAAGCGCTGGGGACGCCACCGCCGGACTCGCGCTGGTCGCACGGGAACGACCTGACGTGGTGATCGTCGACCTAGGCCTACCCGACATGGACGGCGCCGACGTGATCCGCGGCATCCGGGGATGGTCGAGCACGCCGATTCTCGTCCTGTCAGCTCGCGACCAAGAGCTCACCAAGGTCGCCGCGCTCGACGCCGGCGCGGACGACTACGTCACCAAGCCCTTCGGTATGGACGAGCTGCTCGCACGACTGCGCGCGGCGGTGCGGCGCGCCACGCCAGGCGACGACGAACCGGTGATCACCACGGCTGACTTCACGATCGACCTGAGTGCGAAGCGAGTCCGCACGGCGTCGGGCGGTGAGGTCAAGTTGACGCCGACCCAGTGGCAGCTGCTCGAGATCCTCGTCCGCAATCGCGGCAAGCTCGTCACGCAGAAGCAGCTGCTGCACGACGTGTGGGGTCCGGCGTACGTGACGGAGACCAACTACCTGCGGGTGTACGTGGCGCAGCTGCGGCGCAAGCTCGAACCGGATCCGTCGCGGCCCCGTTACCTGCACACGGAGACGGGCATGGGCTATCGGTTCGAGTGCGACTCGTGAGGTCAGGCGGCGGCAGAGGAACGGTACGTTCGGAGTCGCTGGCGGACGCCGCGGTCGACGAGCACCGGCACGAACTGGGTCACCCGCGATGCTGCCAGTTCGCCGTAGACCTCGCTGACCAGGCCGCGCACCACGTCGTCGGGGACGCTGCCTGAGAACTCTTCGGAGAGGCGCCGGGTCAGCTTGTCGATCTGCGCGGCGAGAGGGACCGTCTGGACCATGTCGCCACGGTCGCCCGGTGATCGGCGTTGCGCAATAGTCAACTCAACCGTCCACAGATCGAGCACGCTCGACGGCGATCATTTCAGGCGAGTGTTCAACTCGCGTTTACCTGGCGTTCACCTTCCGCTTTGCCACGGCATCCCCGGTCAGACGAGAGTGGAGACGTGACAACCGCGTCGAGTGCCCGCGACCTGCCGCGGTACGCCGAAGACCTCGCGGAGGAGCTCGAGGACCTCAGCCATCCGCCCGAGGGCAACAGCCGTCGATCAGACCCTGGCCGCTTCATCGACCGCGAGAGCAGTTGGCTCGATTTCAACGCGCGCGTGCTGGAGCTGGCCGCCGACCCGGCTACGCCCCTACTCGACCGAACCCGGTTCGCCGCGATCTTCGCCGACAACCTCGACGAGTTCTTCATGGTTCGCGTCGCCGGCCTGCAACGCCGGATCGCTACCGGGCTAGGGGTCGCCTCACCGGCCGGCCTGTCCGCCCGTGAGCAGATGGATCTGATCGCAACGCGCGCACACGAGCTCGTCATGCAGCACACAGAGCTGTATCGACAACAACTCCTCCCAGCGCTGCGCGAAGTCGGGATCGAGGTCGTGCCGTACGCCGATCTCGATGATCCGGAGCGCAAGACCGCAGACGCCTTGTTCGAAGATCACGTCTTCCCGGTCCTCACACCCCTGGCCGTAGACCCGGCGCACCCGTTTCCCTACATCTCCGGGCTCTCCCTGAATTTGGCGGTCGTTCTCCGCGATCGTGAGAACGGTCGCGAGCACTTCGCGCGGGTCAAGGTGCCGCCGCTGCTGCCGCGCTTCGTGACCGTTGCGGACAAGCGCTTCGTCCGGATCGAACAGGTCATCGAGGCCCACGTGCCCGAGCTGTTCCCTGGGATGGACGTCCTTGAGTCCTCGCTGTTCAGGGTTACTCGTAACGAAGATCTGACGGTCGACGAGGATGACGTCGACAACCTCCTGCAAGCCCTCGAACGCGAGCTGGTCCGGCGAAGATTCGGACCGGCGGTGCGGCTCGAGGTCGAGGCCGATGTCGGCGACCGAGTGCTCGCCCTGTTGGTGCGCGAGCTCGACATCAGCGAGAGTCAGATCTATCGCATCGACGGCCCGCTGGATCTCGCGGGCTTGTGGGCGATCGCGGACCTCGATCTGCCCGCTCTGAAGTACGAGAGCTACGCGCCCGTGACCCACCCGCAGCTACGGGGCAACGGGGACAACAAGGTCGACGTGTTCGACACGATGCGCCGCGCCGACGTACTGCTGCACCACCCCTACGACTCGTTCGCCACCAGCGTGCAGGCCTTCGTGGAGCAGGCGGCGACGGATCCGGCGGTCCTCGCCATCAAGCAGACCCTCTATCGGACCAGCGGCGACTCTCCGCTGGTCGATGCGTTGATCGACGCAGCCGAGGCCGGTAAGCAGGTCCTTGTCGTCGTCGAGATCACCGCGCGCTTCGACGAGCAGGCCAACATCAAGTGGGCCCGAGCGCTCGAGCATGCCGGCTGCCACGTCGTCTACGGCGTGGTCGGCCTCAAGACGCACTGCAAGCTGGCACTCGTCGTGCGGCAGGAACCTGATGGCAGCCTGCGGCGCTACGCACACATCGGCACGGGCAACTACAACCCCAAGACGGCGCGGTTGTACGAGGACATCGGCCTGCTCACTGTCGACTCGGCGGTGACGGCTGACATCGCCGACCTCTTCAACCACCTGTCGGGTTACACCAAGCACCGCGACTACCGAACCCTCCTCGTCGCACCGGAGAGTCTCCGCAGTGGCCTGACCAGCAAGATCAACGCTGAAGCCGCGAACGCGCGGGCTGGTAAGCCGTCCGGCATCACGATGAAGCTGAACAGCGTCGTGGACGAGCAGATCGTCGATGCGTTGTACGACGCATCCGACGCCGGAGTTCCCATCGACCTCGTCGTCCGCGGCATGTGCACGCTGCGGCCTGGCGTCCCCGGTCTTTCCGAGACGATCCGGGTGCGCAGCATCCTTGGCCGGTTCCTCGAGCATTCCAGGATCTTCCGGTTCTGCAACGGCGGCGACGAGCAGATCTGGATCGGCAGTGCCGACGCCATGCATCGCAACCTGGACCGCAGGGTCGAGGCGCTCGTCGAGATCCGCGATCCTGACGTTCGATCGAGCCTGCAACGGCTGCTTGCCCTTGCGACCGACGCCGGCACGGCCGCATGGTCACTCGACGGCGACGGAAACTGGCATCGCGCCACGACCAACGACGCCGGCGAGCCGCTGCGCGACTACCAAGAAACGTTGCTCCGCGCGGCCGCCGCCCGAGCGGCGGAAGCTCGCGCAGAGTGAGCGCCGCCAAGTCGACGACCCGCGAGGTCGAGGCAAAGTTCCGGGTGCACCCGCCGTTCGAGCTGCCCTCCCTGATCGGCGAGCGCACCGGCGCCGGCTCCGTCGACACGGCGCGAAACGAGCAGCTCGTCGCCATCTACTGGGACACGAGCGACCTGCGTCTCGCGCGGGAGGGGGTGACGCTTCGGCACCGGTCCGGTGAGGGACCTGGCAAGGACGGCTGGCACCTGAAGCTGCCGGTCCGCGAGGGCCGGGTGCCCGACGCCGGCATCGCATCGCGCGACGAGCTTCACGAGGACGGCGAGCCCGACACGATCCCCGACGCGCTTCGCGATCTCGTGTCGCCGTGGACCCGGACCGCAGTAATCGGACCGGTCGCAACACTCGTGACCCAGCGAGCCGCCTGCCTGCTCCGCGACCCAGCCGGGAATGCGCTCGTCGAGCTGACTGATGATCTCGTCTCCGTGATGAGCTCCGGACATGTCGCCGGCCGGTTCCGTGAGATCGAGGTCGAGGACTGCGGCGGAGGAGTAGCCGCGATCGAGGCGGTCGGCGCCGTCTTGCGCGCCGGCGGTGCCGTCGCCGGCGAGTTCCTGCCCAAAGTCGTGCGCGCCCTCGGTCCGCAGGCCACAGCCGATCCGGACCCGCCGGTGCCCGTCGCGGTCGGGCTCGACGAGCCCGCGCGATGCGCAGTTCGCGACGTCCTGCGGCGCAACGTGCGGGCCCTCGTCACCAACGATGTCGCGGTGCGTCGGGACCTGCCCGACGCCGTCCATCAGGTGCGCGTGACGGCGCGGCGGATGCGCAGCACCTTGAAGACGTTCGGCCCAATCCTCGACCCGGAGTGGGCGACATCACTACGTACCGAGCTGAAATGGCTCGCAGACGAGATGGCCGGCGCCCGCGACAGCGAGGTGCTTCTGAACCGCCTGCTTCGCGACCTCGACGGACTCGACGACGAGGTCGTCGTAGGTCCCGTCCGGGCACGGTTGGAGCGCGAGATCGGTGAGCGCTTGAAGGCGGGCGGCGACCGCGCGCTGCAGACGCTACGAAGCGAACGCTACGTCGTACTCCTCGAACGCCTCGTCGATGCGGCGTGGGAGCCCATGACGTCTCCCGATGCAGAGGAGCCGGTCATCACGGCCATCCCCGCGTATGTGAACGCGGCGTGGCAACGGCTGGCGAAGGCCGCCAAACGCCTCGAGTCCAAGCACGCGGTACCAGGTGACTGGCACACCGCACGCATCCGGGCGAAAGAGCTTCGTTACGCCTGCGACGCGGTGACCCCGATCTACGGCAAGGCGGCCAAGTCGCTCGCCAAACAGGCCGAAACGGTGCAGGAAGTGCTTGGTGAGCACCAAGACGCCGTCATCGCCGCCGACACGCTCCGCGGAATCGCGACGGGGCGAGGAGCTGGAAACGTAGCCTTTACCCTCGGGCTCCTCCACTCCCGCCAAACCGAGGCGGCGGCGTCCGCTCAAGCCGAGTTCTGGCGCGTCTGGGCGGAGGCGTCGCGCTCCCGACACCGAAAGTGGCTCGCCACCTAAGTCCATGCCAGAGAAGTTGATCGAGGCCGCCGGTGGCGTGCTGTGGCGGCCGGTCGCGGGTGGCTCAGGCGTCGAGGTGGCCCTGGTGCACCGGCCCAAGTACGACGACTGGTCGCTGCCGAAAGGCAAGCTGACCAGCGGTGAGCACCCCGTCATCGGCGCGGTACGCGAGGTCTGGGAGGAGACGGGGTTCTTCGGTGTCCCCGGTCGCCCGCTCGGTGAGATCCGCTACCTCAAAGAGGGTGCACCCAAGCGGGTGAAGTTCTGGGCGATGCGGGTGGACGACGGCCACTTCACCCCGAACGACGAGGTCGACCAGATGATGTGGCTCCCACCGCGCGAGGCGCAGGTCCACCTGTTGCCCGAACGCGATCAGGGGGTCCTGGCCGGCATCGAGCGTGACTCGTTGCTCACCTGGCCGTGCGTCCTGGTCAGACACGGCAGTGCAGGTGAGCGATCGACCTGGCAGGGGGACGACCGCGAGCGGCCGCTCGACGCCACGGGTGACGATCAAGCCGAGGCGCTGGTACCCCTGCTCGCGGCGTACGGGATCAAGCGAGCGCTGTCAGCCGACGTGCTGCGGTGCATGGAGACGATCGGCCCTTACGCCAGTCACGCGAAGGTGCCGGTCGAGAGCGAGCCACTCGTTTCCGAGACCGGATACGCGGCGCAACCGGACCTCGCCCTCGAGCGACTGCTCGAGATCATCCGAGCCGGCGAGCCAGCCGTCGTCTGCTCGCAGGGCAAGACACTGCCTTCACTGATCAAAGCGGCGTGCGACGAGCTCGGCGGGTCACCGCCCCAGGACCCGTCGGTACCCAAAGGGGGCCTCGCCATCCTGCACCTGCGCGACCACGAGAACCCCCGGCTGGTCGCAACCGAACGCTTCGACCCGCTCTGAGGCCTCAGAGCAGGTTCGGCACCAGCCGCATCGACTCCGCGGCCACTCCCCACAAGACCCCGAGGATGATCGGCGCGCCAACCAGCCACGTCTGCCACCGGCCCCACCGCATCCAGGCCCAGACCGAGGCCACGCCGGCGACGATGAAGCCCTGAAGCCACAGCACGAGATACGGCCATGCGCTGGGATCGGACTTCCCCGGCAGCTCCGAGACCGGTACGGCGACCGGACGGCCCGGCGGAGCGGTGACCGGCTGGTCCTGAAGGAGTGCATCGACGTACACCACGTGTGACGGTGACAGGCTGCCGAGGAATCCGGAGCCCTGCGACGTCGCGAGCGTGAGCAGGGATCCCCCGGTCGGCACCTGTGGCAGCGGGCTGCCTGCGGTTCGCTCACCCAGCACCTTGAAGTGGAACGTCGACTGCCCGGTCGTCACCGTGATGATCTCACCAGCACGCAACGAGGTGATGCCGTTGAACGGCGCGCCGGCGGTCAGGCTCTTGCCCATCAGGATCGACTGCCCGACCTGGCCAGGGAGCGGAGTGTCCCGCAGGTGACCGGGTCCCTTCATCAGATCACCCGATGACGTTCCTTCGACCACGATCGTGTTTCGGATGCCAGCACCCGGAGCGTTGATCAGCGCAACCGGCGTACCCGGCGGGATGACCCCACCGACGCGGACCGCGACCGGACTGCTCGGGTCGAGCAGCCCGCGATACGACGCATACAGCTGATGCTGGCTTCGTTGCTCCTGCAGCGCGCTGAAACCAAGTGCGTAGGTGATCATGAACAACGCAAGTCCGGCGAGCGCGGACACCGATGCCATCGTGAGGAAGACGCCGGTTGGGATCGGCTTGCGTTCGACCGGCCGACGGCTCGGTCGCCGACGCCGCCGCCGGCCGCCCGACAGCACCTCGGCCTCGGCCATCGGACCGGGAGCCGGCTCCGCCGGCAACGGTGGCGGGCTGGTCGGCAACGGTGGCGGGCTGGTCGGCAACGGTGGCGGAGCCGCGGCGATCCTTGGCGAGTTCACCACCACGGACAGTTCGGTGGTCGGCGCCTCATCTGGCGCGTCGATGCTCACCACCACCCTCGCCGACGCCCGACGAAGTACGTGCCTGGAGTGGCTCCGGCGAGCAGCGTCAAGACCAGTATGACCAGGATGATGAAGCCGCCGCTACCGAGACTGATACCGAGCGTCTTGCCCAACGATGCCGCCGGCGTCGCCGGCTCGGTCGCGACGCTCGGGCCAGGATTCGATGACGGGTTGTCGGAGGTCTGCGCGACGGGTGGCAACGAGCTCTGCGAACCGGTCGGCGTGGAGGTCGAGGACGACGGGGTCGGCGTAGGCGGGGGGCTCTGGTGGTGACCCGGCTGCTTGCCGCCGCTGCCAGTCAGCGCGGGCAGCTCACCCTTCTGCGCGTCGACGGCCTTGGCCGCGGCCACCGTGTACGACGCGAGGCCGCCGAGGCCGTTCGCCGCCGTCATCGGAAGGTATCCCGGTGGCAGCTCGCCGACCTTCTGACCGGGTCGCTGGCCCTTGGTCGCAACGAAGTTCAGCAGCTTCGAGTAGTCCGACGCGTCGGTCGCCGACAAGCCGCTGGTCGGCATGGAGGCGTAAACCACCATGGTGCCGGGGTACGCCGACGCGGCCTTTTTGCTCGTCACCAGTGTCTTGATCGGCACCGGCCAGGTGCCCGTGCTCGTGTCGGGCTTGAGGAACCCGACCGCGGCGCGCATCGACGCGTCATCCGGTCGGACGAAGGTGTGCGCGTCGGTCGTCTGAATGGCAGCGGTCCGCAGCCGATAACGGTCTGCATCCGGAAGCGACGTCACGCCGATCATGAACCGATAGCCCGTCGTCTGCCGCCCGAGCGGCACCAGCTTCTCGCCAGTGGTCGTGCCATCGATCTGGGAGCAGGCGGTCGTGGACTGGGAGATCGAGAACTGCATCGCCTCGGTGATCTCCGCGAGCCGCGCCATCGGAGCGGCCACGAGCGGGAGGAACGGCACCGGGCTGTTGTGGAGGCAGTCGTTGACGTCCGAGGCGTACCACTCCTTTGGCTCGAAGCCCGACAGCAGCGGCCACTTGTCGACGGGCAGCTTGATGCCCTTGTACGCCGGATTGACCTTCATCCCCCACTGGTCGGCCTTGCCGTCCAGCCATGAACGGGTCGACGGGTCGTCATTCAGGTAGGTCGTCAGGGACGTGATCACGTCCGAGTCACTGGCCAGGGTGAGCAACGAGGCCGCCGCTTCCGTAGCCGGCACCCCCTTGGTGATCCCCGGGTTCAACTTCTGGAACTCGGGGTCGAGGGTGATGTTGAGTGGATTGTGGGACAGCGCAGCAAACTCCTGCTGCACGGGGAGCTCGGACGGGTAGGACTCCGTGAGCAGCTTGGCAAGCAGCCGCGGCGTGAGGCGCAGCTTCGTGTACGGCTGCCCGTCCGCGCCGTCGATGGAATAGGTGATCGCAAACGACGTCACGGCTACGGGGGCGTTGACGACCGGCTGGCCGTACCCTGCGGCGGGCGGATTGCTCACGAAGGCGGCCGTCGCGCTCTTCGTCGCGAGCAGGTTCGCCGCCTCCGGCTCGCCGGTCTGAACGTGCGTGAACTTGAACAGCTTCGGGTTCAAGCAGAAGTGCGGAGCCCACTGGCTGGTGGCCTGGATGAGCAGCTCGGAGCCGTACACGTCGACCGTGTTGCTGTTGCTCACGACGTCACAGGCGTTCGACGGCACCGCGAACGTCAGCGGCACCGATATCCGGTTGCGCCAGTTCGAGGCGCTCCACCACAAGCTGCCGCTGACCGTGAGGTCGTTCTGCCCCTGCGGATGCACCAGCTGTCCGGGCGCGAAGGCACCCTTGGCCTCGCAGAGCTTCGCCGCCTTCTTCGCCGCCTTGCCGGTCGGCCGATCTGCGGGGGGAAGTGACGCGGCCTCGGGGTCACAGCTGATCCCCATGATCGGCACTGCGACCAGCGAGCACGCGACGGTCTGCGTGCAGCCGAGAGAAGCGTTCTCGGCGGACGTCCAGACGTCGAACTGCGCGGTGCCGCGCCCATCGAGGCCGGTCACGCCGAAGGTCTCGTTGCTGGGCAGCGCGCCCCCGCCGACCGACTGTGATTCCGGCGGCTGGCCGGCGCAACCTGCGGGCCCGTCCTCGTAAACGTGGCCGTTGGCGGCCACGAAGGGCAGCCAGTGCTGAACCGCTGCCGGCAGGAACTGACAGGCCTGCGGCAGGGGGTCGGGAGCGCCGTAGGCCTGTGCTCGCTCGGCAGGCGTGGCGTACTGGTCGAGCCGGTACGGCGGGAACTGCGTCGCGAAGGTGTCCTGGTAGCGCTCAGTCCAGTCCTGCGTCCAGCAGGTCTTCTCGGACATGCGCTCGGACTTCTTCACCTTCGTCGAGTCCAGCCCGCGGCACTCGAGCAGGACGAAGGGATACTCCTCCTGCTGCGCGTCGATGGAGTTCTGATCGGCGACGATGCCACCCGTCGGATGGGCGCCCGACCAGGAGACATCGATCTCCTGGCGGCCACGAAGGTCGTGGGTCTGGCTGACCTTCAGGGTGATCTTTCGCTTGTCGACGGTCTTTGTCTTGCCGCCCACGATCTTCGTGCGGGAGACGGTCTTGTGCTTGCTCACCGCCGATGAGCCGCGAGCGGTTGACGCAGCGTGCGAGATCGGCGCCGCCACGGTGATCACGGCGGAGACGAGCACACCCGTGGCGGCGAGCGTGGTGGCACGCACTCTCACTGAGGCCCTCCCCGTCTGGCGGACATCCGGTGGGCGATCACGGGCGGCAGCACCAAGGCCAGGATCAGCAGCACCACACACAGCGGTGCCAAGATCTTGGTCAGGTGTCCAGCCCGGTAGCCCGCGAGGCCCGCGGGCACGGTGACCGGGGCGTCCGCCGCGCTGCCGGTGCCCGTCGTGGCGAGCGGCTGCCCGTTGGCGTCGACCTGAGTGCCCACACCTGCTCCCCCAGTCCCGGAGGGCCCCGTTCCGGCACCCGCACCCGTGCCGGAGCCGGACCCGGAGCCCGATCCGGACGTGGCGGGACTGCTCGGGTTGGTGCCCGGGGTCGTGGTGTGGTGCTTGTGCCCCGAGGACGGTTGCGGATTGTCGGTGCCGGTCGGCGTCACACCGTCGGCACACGGGTCATTGCCCCGCTTGTCGCACGCCGGCGGCTTCGGCGCGATCTTCGCCAGGTAGTTGGTGTTCGGGTGCCCCTTGATGAACGTCGGGTTGTTGCAGGTCTTGACGTTGCGGTTGGTCAGATCCACACTCGAGTCCGCCGCTTTCAGCTTGTTGATCTGGCCGAAGCCCGCTTGGACGAGGTTGACGGGGAGCGGTGAGTACCCGATCGGGCCGATCTCTTTCTGACCCTGGCAGATCGAGTAGTACGCGAAGTCGGCGATCGTCTGCCGCTTCGCCGTCGTGATCTTCGACTCCGGCGAGGGGTACTTGCCGGTGGGTTCGATCATGTAGACGTACGACGAGAGCGGGTAGGTCCGGACGTCGGGATCCGTGTAGACGTGGGTCAGGTCCTGCAACAGGTAGTTCGGCGAGCTCTTGTCCATGTTGATCTGCGCCTTCTCGAGCGCGACCGCCACGTTGTACTGCGTCGGGAGCGTGTAGTAGCCAGACTTGTTGAGCAGCTTTGCGACCGGGTAGTTCTGGCTCAGCGCGTAGGAGTACTCGACGTACCCGATCGATCCGTTCGCCTGTCGCGACGACACGTAGTTCATTGCCTGGTCAGAGCCGTTCGCACCGATGAAGTTGGCGCCCTTGCCCTTGCCGATGTTCGGGTAGTACTCCGTGAACGTGTCACGGCCGCTGAACGCAACCCACTGCTGCTTGTACTGGCTGTCGAAGTACTTGGTGAGCTGCGCAGTCGAACCTGACCCCTCGGACTGCACCACCGGAGTGATCGGCAACGAAGGAAGAGCGTGTCCGTTGTTGTCGGCGGTGATCGCCTTGTCGTTCCAGTTCGTGATCGTGCCGGTGAAGATGCCGACCAGCGTCGAACCGGACAGTCGCAGATTGCGCACCTGCTGCCCCGCGTAGCGCAGCTGGTAAGGGAAGGCCGTGCCACCGGCCGCGATCGGCAGGTAGGCGTACGGCCGGCCCTGCGACGTGTCGGGCACTCCGGTGAGGGGGTCACGACCCTGGTACCCGAGCGATGTCACCGACATGTCAGAGGTCTTGTTCGCGAAGTCCTGCCGACCGGTCGCGTCACCGCTGGGGCTGTAGACGACCTGCATGCCTTGCTGGTGGACATCCGCTACCCATTGGTTGACCGCGTTGGCCGCCCAGCTCGAGCCGGAACCCTGGATCAGCGTGTGGGTGGCGGCCGCCTGCGCTGGAACCACGGCGGTCAGGCCAGGCGCAGCGGCGAGCGCGGCGATCGCGACCGCTGCGAGAGCACGGAGTTTCATCATCGTTGAACCGCCTTGTCGCGGGAGAGCAGTCGGGTCGCGACGAACAGCGCGAGAACGAGCACCAGGAGGATGCTCGCGGCACCGAAGGCTCGGATGGCTTGGCTGGGGTCGCCGGTCTTGACGGCGGTGAAGATGTAGAGCGGGAGGGAGTTCATCGGGTTCTTGACCGGGTTGACCTCCATGAACGTGCTCGCGCCGGAGCAGATCAGCACCACCGCGGTCTCGCCGACCCCGCGCGCGACGCCGAGGATCGTCGCGGTTGCCAGCCCGGCGCGAGCGCTCGGGAGCACGACCTTGCGCACGGTGCGGAACTTCGAAGCGCCGAGTGCGAGACTCGCCTCGCGGAGGCCCCCCGGCACCACTCGCAGGGCGACCTCGGCAGCGCGCGCGATGATCGGAATCATCGTCACCGCCATCGCGATCGACGCTGCCATGCCGCTCTTGGGGAAGCCATGCACGATCAGGAAGGCGTAGACGAAGAGGCCCGCCAAGATCTCGGGCAGTGCCGTCATGGCCTCGACCACGGTCCGGACGACTCGCGCGAACGAACCGCCGACCTCGGACATGTAGACGGCGGTGCCGATGCCGAGCGGGACCGACACCCCGATCGCGAGGCCGACCTCGACGAACGTCCCGACGATCGCGTGCAGCGCGCCGCCCTGGGACAGCGGTGCTGAGGGCGCCACACCGGCGGCGGTCTGGGTGAACAAGTTGGAGTGCACGTATGCGTGGCGCCCCTTGAGAACTGTGTAAAGCACCGTCGACATGAGGGCGAAGATCACGACGCCGGCAGCCGCCCAGAGCGCAGTGGTGACCAGGCGGTCGACCACGAATGGGCGCGAGTTCGACAGGCCGACCACGGCTGCGTAGAGCATGAGGAAGGCCAGGTACCAGACGACAAGGAAGCCGAGGGTCCCGCTGCCGTCCAGCAGGTGCTCGTAGACGATGTCGACCAGCACGAAGGACGACAGCAGCGATCCGGTGAGCGACATCCAGTCGTCGAAGGTGTAGACGCGGATCTTCCGTGGCGTCGGACGGCGGGCCGCCGTGGCCGCAGGAAGGGACGGCGCCGGCGGCTGGCTGATGGTCGACGTGGTCGTCATCAGATCTCCGTCGCCGCGCCGCTACGACTGCGTCCGATGACGAACGCCGCAGTGCTGTTGACGATCAGGGTGATGACGAACAGCACGAACCCGGCGGTGAGCAGTGCCGACAGCTGCGACTGCGACGCGTTGCCGAAGTTCGACGCGATCAGGCCGGACGTCGTCTGCGCGCCGGACTGCAGGATGCGCGGCGAAAGGATGTAAGCGGGCGACAGGATGATCGCGACCGCCGCCGTTTCGCCGAGCGCGCGCCCGAGCGCGAGCATCGTCCCACCGATGATGCCGCCCTTGCCGAACGGCAGGACGACGGTCTTCACGACCCCCCACTGGGTGCCGCCGAGCGCCATGGCGGCCTCGCGCTCACCGAGTGGCGCCTGGTCGAAGACCGCTCGCATCACTGCGCAGGCGAGCGGGATCGCCATCATCGACACGGCCAGTCCGGCGATGAAGGCGGAACTCGTGTACTGGGACTGCTGCCAGACGGCGGCGTTCGGGTCGGTGTTCACGTGGAACAGCGGGAACCAGCCGAAGTGCTGGGACAGCCAACGCGCCAGATTCATGGCATGCGGCTTCAGCAGGTAGAAACCCCAGATGCCATAGATGATGCTCGGCACTGCCGCCATCAGGTCGACCGCTGAGATCAGCCAGCCTTTGAGCCACTTGGGTGCGTAGTCACTGATGAACAGGGCGAATGCGAGTGCGAGCGGGAAGGACACCACCATGGCGACGAGCGCCACCTCAAAGGTGCCGAGCAGGACGGCCGCGATCCCGACCTTGTCCAGTTCGGGATTCCAGTCGACCGTCGTGAAGAAGTGAAAGCCGTAGTGGCGGAACGTCGGGATCGATTCGAGGCCGAGGAAGAGACCGACCGCGCCCGTGAGAATGAGCACGAACGCACCGATGCCCAGCGAGAATCCCTCGAAGATTCGGTCGGTCGGCTCCAGGCCCGGTGACAGCTGACGCGGCGTACGCCTGGGCGTGACCGGCCCCCCCTGGCTTGCGATGGTCATCCGAATCGACCGTTCACGTAATCAGCCGTGCGCGGGTCGGAGGGGTTCCCGAAGATCTGTGTCGTCGGGCCGCTCTCCACGATGCCGCCCGGCGTGTTGGCCTCCGCGAGGAAGAAGGCAGTCTGCTGGGAGACGCGAGCGGCCTGCTGCATGTTGTGCGTGACGATCACGATCGTCACTTCTTCACGCAGGTCGTGGATGGTCTCCTCGACGCGCCTCGTGGACGTGGGGTCCAGCGCCGAGCAGGGCTCGTCCATCAGCAACACTTCCGGCCCGATCGCAAGCGCTCTCGCGATGCAGAGGCGCTGCTGTTGACCGCCGGACAGCGCGGAACCCGGACGGTCGAGCCGATCCTTCACCTCGGCCCACAAGCCGGCCCGGGCCAGGCAGTCCTCGACGAGACTGGCCTTGTCGGAGCGGCTGATCTTCCGACCCGTCAGGCCCAGGCCGGCCGTGACGTTGTCAGCGATCGACATTGCGGGGAACGGGTTCGGCTTCTGGAACACCATGCCGATGCGTTTGCGGGCGTGCGTGACGCGGTAACCAGGGGTGTAGATGTCAACGCCGTTGAGGTGCACCTCCCCGGCCAGCTGGGCACCGGCGATCGACTCATGCATCCGGTTGAGGATGCGCAGGAACGTGGACTTCCCACAGCCCGACGGCCCGATCAGCGCGGTGACGGTCGCCGGCGGCATCGACAGGCTGACGGTATCGAGCACCTGCGTGGAGCCGAACCATGCCGAGATCTCGAGTGCGTCGAGGCGGGCCGGCCCACGGCGCTCTTCCCCGGCCGCCGGCAGATCATGGGCAGCCGAAAGCGTGGCGGTCACGTGAACTCCTGGATAGCGCGGATCGGGGGCTGGGCGAGCATCGAACTGATCCAATCGGGCGAGTTAAGCGGTTTGGTCGACTTACTCAAAATCAAGCGTACCTCGAAAAGATCGGGAGGGAGCGGGCATCTGGAGTAAGAAACGCCACCAAACGGCGCCTTCTCCGACCCGCTCCCTCCCCCGGAGCGCTGCGGCGCGCGGATCGATCCCGCGCGATCGATCCCTAACTGCGCGATCGCCGCGTGTTAGCGCTCAGGCCTTGACCTTCACCTTGACCTTCTTCGAGGTGGAGGCGGCGAAATCATCGGCATGCTTCGGCTTGAACTTGGCGACGAGCTTGTGCTTGCCCTTCGAGAGCTTCGTCTTGAGGACAGCCTTGCCGTGCTTGACCTTCACCTTGGCCAGCTTCGACTTGCCATCCAAGAAGGTCACCTTGCCGGCCGCCGACTTGGGGGCGACCTTCGCGGTCAGCGTGAGCTTCTTTCCCGCCTTGACGGTCTTGCTCGACGCCTTCAGCTTGGTCTTGGTCGGATGCGGCGAGACCGTGACATGCTTCGCCGGAGACGTCGATCCCTTGTAGGCACCCGAGTCAGGCACGAAGGTGGCGGTCAGGGTGTGCGTGCCGTCCGACAGATCGCTCGTAACAGTCGTGGCGACACCACCGGACACCGGGGAGGTCGCGATGACCGTCCCGCTGTCCTTGAACTGCACCGTCCCCGTCGCGGCCGATGGGGTCACGGTCGCCTGCAAGCCCACATCATCGCCGTGGAATGCCGCAGGCGTCGAGACCGCGAGGGCTGTCGTGGTGGGAGTCGCGGGCGACTGTGAGTAGAGCACTGACCACGTTGTCCCGGTGATCAGGATGTCGGCGGAGTCGTAGGTCACGTTCGGCTGCTGGCCGGCAGCGGTCGTCTTGAGCCGGAGCTGGTAGACGCCCTTGTAGCCATCCGTCGTGGAGTTGTTCGGGTAGTCGGCTGCGAGGGTCGCAACGCTTTCGTCATCCGACGCTCCGGTGACCAGCGGGAGCGTCGAGGTGCCGAGGGCGCCGGGCGCCGAGGAGTTCGGGTAAACCGTCGAGGCGCTCATCGCCTCGCCCGACCACTGCCCCGGCACCTGACCGCTGACCGGAAGGTAACCGTAGAGGGTGGCTTTCGTGTCGCCCTGTCGAATCGTGGTCGTTCCCTGGACGTAGGCGGCGATCGGGCCGTCGGAGATGTTCCCCCCGGTGATCTGAGTGCCGGACGAGTTGTAGAACAGCAGCCCACCCGAAGAGCTCGAGTCAGGCTCCCATGGCGGGGTCGTCGTCGCGTGAGCGGTCGAACCGGTCACCAGCAACGCGCTGCCGGCCACCGCGACGGCCGCTGCCGAGAGCGCGGCGCGGCGGATCGTGAGCTTCATGGTCAATGACCTTTCTGTTGATTCACTGGGCGGTTATGCGGCACCGGAGTGACCGCGACGACGAAGAGCGAGAACGACACCCGCGCCGAGCAGCGCCGCGACGACGACCGCTCCGATCGCGACGCCGTGGTCGTGGCCGGCCGAGCCTGACGCGCTCGCGGCCGGGGTGAGAGAGGTGTGGGGCGAGGGACCCGGTCGTGGCCGAGATGAGTGCGACGAGGTCTTGTGCTTCGAGTTCGCCGCCGGACCGCTTGTCGCCTTGGTGCCATGCGTGCCGGACCTCGCCTTGGTCTCGCTGCGCGGCAGCAGGATCGACTCGATCGAGATCGCGCGCCCTGCGGTGCAGGAAACCCGCCCGCCGCCGACCGCATGCCAGGTGTTGCCGGTGATCTGGATGTTCAGCGCAGGGTAGGAGTAGGAGTACGTCGGCTTCTGCGGCTCGCCGAGGTACATCCGGACCTGGATGAACCCGTCCCACATCGGCCGGAAGTTGGCGGTGAAGTCCGCAAGCGAGTCATCGCCCGCGGTGGCGGCCGCCATCGGGTGCGCAGGATCGGTGTAGCGACTCGATGCGGTCAGCTGCTGACCGCTCCACTGCCCAGCGTCGAGGCCCTCACGCGGCTGGTAGGCCATCAGGACCGCTGTGCGACCCGGGCCGTCGTACGGCGGCTTTGCCGCGACCGAGGAGACCGCCCGCCAGGCAAAGGGCTTGGTAGTGACGCTGCCCTCGGTGATCTGATGGCCGTGGCGATCGCACAACCCGAGGTAGCCGTTCTGCTGCTGGTCCTGGTACGGCGGCGTCTGGCCCGTTGCCGCCGCCGGCGAGATACCGACCGCGAGGACTGTCCCGACCGCGAGGAGACCGGCCACGAGGCCGCGACTTGTGATCACGCGGTCGCCTCACGATGCCGACGGCCGGGGCGGCGCGTGAACGCACGGACCCGGTCCGACAGATACCGCCGGTACCCGAACGCGACGGCCGCTAGGAGCGCGAGCAGCGAGATGAGCGGCCACGGCACGGCCCACACGCGCCTCCAGACCGACTGCGGGGCGAGCCCCGGATCGGATCCTCCCTGGGGGGCGAGGGGCGTGGCGGTGACCACGGCATGGTCGAAGATCTGCGGCCAGATACCGCCCACGTGGGCGGACTCGTGGAGGGTGTCACCGGGAAGCAGCAGAGGGACGGTCTTTGACGGCGCTGCGGATTTCGAGCCGAACAAGCTGGCGGCACTCACCGCTTCTCGCACGCCCATCGACACGTTGCCCGCGTTACGGATGTCGTAGGAGACCGTGACCCCGCCATGACCGACTGGGTTCAGCGTGCCGTCGTAGTGCGTGTGAACGTTGCTGATCGTGAGGGCGGGATGGAGTTCGCCGGCAACCCGCACGAACAGTCGCGTGGCGATCCGCTGGTCGAGGACGACGTTCTGCCCGCTCGTGTTCTGGCCGACGGTGCGCAATGAGGCAACGACGCCGCCGACATGGTCACCGGGACTCGCGGTGGCCGGGACGCTGATGGCGACAGGGACGATCACCCGGCCGGGGCGGCCAGCGACCGCCGCGGGGACGTTCACCGTCGAGAAGCGCCGCGGGATCGCCACCCAGCTGCCCACATCGACCGGCTTGCGATGCTGCGGGAGGAGGCTGAAGCCACCGGTTGCGGTGTTGACCGCATCGGTTGCGTAGACCTGCAGGCGCAACGGCTGCGCGGAGTAGTTCAGGACCGCGACGTGATCGGACAGGCGGGCGGCGGGGGTGGCCCCGATGTCGAGGTTGGGCCGAGCGTCGGGCTTGCTGGCGGATGCCGGTTCGATACCGAAGCTGACCCGCGACTTGGCCGAGGCCGACGAGGCGGCGAAGCCGGCGACGGCGAGGCTGCTGCCGGTGATCGCGACGACCACGGCCGCACGGACGCCAAACGACGTCATGCGCCCCTCGGGGCGCGGCTCGCGTGCGCGGTGCGCGGCCGCCACGTACATTAGTTAGTCCGTTCAGACGGTTGAGTGGATTAACTTTATCAAGTTTTGGGTAAGCATAGCGGTTCGTTCCGGGTGGGGCGGGCCGTTTGGCCCGCCCCACCCGGCGATTTCTCAGGCGATGGTGAAGGTCAACGTCGCCGTGTAGGTGCCGGCGGGGGTTGACGTCGGTGCCACCAGCTTCAGCAGGCCGTCGATGAAGACGGAGCCGTCGCCGTGTGGCGTGGTCGCGAACGCGTGCGGACCACCCTTGAGGCCGTCCGAACCAGAGTCGCTCGGAGCGTATATGGCACTGTTCGTGACGTCGGTCGCGGTCACGCCTGACTGCAGCGCGTCACCCTGCACGTAGCCAACGGTGAGGCCGGTGAACGTGAGGTTCTGACCGTTGATCACATCGGAACTGCCGTCCGTGAAGTCGGTCACGGTCGCAGATGCCGTCCATGCCTGGTTGCCCGCACGGGTGTCCGTGATCGACACGCCGTTGGCCGGGTTGGCGTTGTCGCCGAATGCGTTGCTGGCCGTGAACTTCGAGTGCTTCGGGTCCAGCTGCGCGTTCCCCAGGTGGAACGGGTTGGTGGTGTCGTACGGAGTCGTGATGGTCAGCGAGCCCGCCGGGATCGAGACATCGACGGTCTGGGCATGCGGCGTCGACGTTGGCTGGGTGGCCGTGAACGGCACCGCCGGAGACGTGGACGTCGCGTACGTCGCGGCGTCGGCCGGGACGAACTTCGCCGTGATGGAGTGCGAGCCGACAGTGAACGCGGCGTAGTTGATGCTCGCCGTACCACTCGAATCGAGGTTCGCCGAGCCGAGCAGCGTCGTGCCGTTGTCGAAGAACTTCACCGAGCCGTCCGACGCACCCAGCGGGTTGCTGTTGCTCGTCTTCACGACATTCGCGGTGAGCGCAACCGATGTGAAGGCGGGTGCCGTCGTCGGGTTGACCGACAGCGCCGTCGTGGTGCCGGCCGCCGGCGGAGCAGTGACCGTGAAGCTCGCGTCACCCGTCGACCCGGTGTAGAACGCGGAGGTCGGGGAGAACACTGCATGCAGGGAGTGGGTGCCCACCGACAGCGTGCTCGTGTCGATCGAGGCCGCACCGGAGGTCACTGTCACCGGACTGCCGATGTTGGTGGACCCGTCCTTGAACTGCACGGTGCCAGCGACGGCCGGGCTCACGGACGCGTGAAGAGTGACGGTCGTGCCCGCTTCCTGCGGGCTACCCGGCGTGGTGGTCAGCGTCGTGGTCGTCGGTGTCGCAGCGACGGCCGGGTAGACGATCGACCAGTTGTTTCCGGTCACCTGGATGTCGACGGAGTCATACGACGTCGTGATCGGCTTGCCGGTGGCCGAAGTCTTGAGCCGCAGCTGGTACAGCCCGGCGTAGCCATCAGCACTGGTGTCCGTGTTCGGGAAGTCGGAGATGTAGGTCGCGAAAGTCTCGTCTCCCGACGCACCGGAGACGAGCGGCAGCGTAGAGGTGCCGAGGGAGCCGGGCGCGGAGGAGTTGGGATAGGGCGTCGAGCTCGACAACGCCTCGCCGCTCCAAGTGCCTGGTGATGTGCCCGCGACCGGGGTGTAGGCGAACAACGTCGCCTTCGTGTCTCCGGCGCGAAGCGTGGTCGCACCCTGGACGAACGCCGCGATGGGCGAGTCGTTGATGCTGCCGCCGGCGATCTGGTTACCGGCGCTGTCGTAGAAGCTCAGGCCGCCGGCGGAGCTCGGATCCGGCTCCCACGGCGGGTTGCCCGCCGCGGACGCGCTCGGCGCGAAGCTTGCGAAGACCCCACCCGCAGCGACGGTGCTGAGCACCAGCGTCGCCGCTGTCCTCATGATTCGGTTCATTTTCCTGGGTTATCCAATCGGCTTAGTCGAGATATGGCCATGGCGCGTCGCGGGCATGACATGACCGATGGACGTGCGGGTGCGTGAACAGGGCTGAGACCGCCGGCCGGTGGGACACCCGCTCCACCGGCCGGCGGCGAAATTACCTTGAGTCCTAGGTGACGTTGCCCAGATCTGCGTAGAACGGCGTGGCCCCCGCAGCCGCCACCAGCGCCTTACCGGTCGACTTCGCGAAGAACGGCGAGGTCGGCGCGCTCGGGTTCGAGAACAGCGTCTGCACGAAGTTCTTCGAGCCGCCCGGCTCCATCGGAGTCGACGAGTTCGCGTCGCTCTGCCGGAAGATCACGTAGTGATCGACGTTCGACTGGTAGGGAGTGTTGCCGTCGCCGGGGTTGCCCTCGACGAGGGTGACGCCCGGGTTGATCACCGCTCCGCCGGGGAAGACGGTGTCGGGGTCGTGGAAGTAGCCACTCGCGTAGAGGTCGATCCGTGCGCTGGAGGTCGGCACGATCGCGTCGAGCGGGTTCGGCGCGCCGGTGATGGCACTCGGGTCGTTCTGCTCGACGGTCTTCACGGCGGAGGACAGGGTCGGAGCGGTGCCTCCGTTGGCGGTCTTGAGGTCCGCAAGGAAGGTCTTGGTGATCGACGAGCTCGACGGGGGAATCAGCGGGACGATGGTCGCGGAGGAGCCGCCCGAGTTGCCCGGAAGCTGGTTCCACTGGGTGATCGTGCCCTTGTAGATCGCCAACAGCTCCTGGATGGACAGCCCGGCGGGAGCGTGCGAATTGTTCGCGGCCATGAACTCGACGTTGTCCTTGCCGATCTGCACGACGTGCAGGAATCCCCAGCCGTTGGTGCCGGCTTGTGCCTGCTGGGCGCTCGTCGGGCGGCTCGCGCTGAACACGAAGTTGATCGTCTCGGGCGAGCCGGTGTCCGCCAGGAGCGCCGACAGGGCCGCGCCGCTGCTCTGCACGCGCTGGACCGGGCTGGTGCCCGCCCGCAGCGTGACGGTCGGGTTCAGGTTGGCCGGTGAGCCCAGCGTGCTGCCGTTCTTGTACGCGGCACGGGCGTTGCCGTCGGCGGTCGCGTTGAAGGTGACCAGACGGTTGTAAGCGCCGGCAGCGTTGAAGCCCGCGTCGCCGTTCGTGTCCCCGTCGGCCGCGAAGGCCAGGTCGAACTGTGGCGTGTCACCGCCCACGCCGACGATGTCAGAGGGGCTTGGTGCATAGTCCGCGTGGGCGGGCAACGTGGCCGCAACGGACACCACGATCGCGCCGAGCCCGACGACGCCGAGTCGGGCCTTGGTTTTACTTCTCACAGTCGCTTCCTTTTCGGCTGGGTGCATGTGGCAGAGGATGTGCGACGTCGATCGCGGCGACTCGCGCCCGATGATTCTCGTGTGATTCGGTTTAGATTGTCAACTTACTGGGGAGCGTGTCGCGCCGACCCGAGTCCGGCGGACCTGTGATGTGCGTCACACCGGTTGGCCAACAATCTCCGCAAATCGCCCGAAACGGACGCGATCAGGATTTGGGGCCCGGGAACTCCTGCTGCGTCCCGCTCCCCTTGTGACTGGAGATCCGGGCCTCGACGAGGTTGTTGAATGCGGCACCGCGGGGCCAGCCGATGTAGTGAGTGAGGAAGATCGCGATCTCGCGGAGCTGATCGGCGCTCAGCTCGTCATTGGCAAGGGCAGCGTCGATCTGGACCGGGAGGACGCTTGCCTCCCCCAGCGCTGCGATGGCGCCGAACAACAGCAGGCGCCGGTCACGGACGGACAGCCCTTCACGATTCCAGATGTCGCCGAACAAATGCGACGCGGTGATGTCGAAGTAGTCGCCGGGCAGATCCGGCACGGTCCCCCAGGCGTACACCCGACCCATGGTCTCCATACCGCGCTTGCGGCGCTCGTCACTCATCAGGTCTCCTCGTGAGGTACGCCGAGTGCCTCGGCAAGGCGGGACAGGGCAAGGGTGCTGAGCGGCAGGTCGATGTCAAGCGAGTCGCCGAGCGCCACGGCCAACGAGAGGTCCTTCTCCCCCAACTCGCGAGTGTGCTCGAAGATCGACCGCAGCCCGTCCTCCGGTCCGTACGGCGCGGTCGACGAGCGCAGCATGACAGCGCCGGCGCCGCCGGTGATCGCATCCGAGTGACGGACCACCGCACCGAGCTTGGAGACGTCGAGTCCAGCCGCAGCGGCAAGCCGCTCCGCCTCATGTGCTGCCGCGTAGCCGACAAAGGTGATCAGGTTGCGGGCGATCTTCATGCGGGTGCCGGCACCCGCCGGGCCGAGATGCATCGGCAGTGCCGCCCATTTCCTGAACACCGGTTCGGCCCGCTCGTAGGCCGCCGCCTCACCACCCACCATCACGGCGAGCCGCCCCTGCGCCGCCCCCATGAACCCGCCGGAGATCGGCGCATCGACGACATGGACACCGTGGGATGCAGCCGTGCCGGCGAGGTCCACGGCCGTCTGCGCCTCGATCGTCGAATGGATCGCGATGACGGTGCCGGGCTCGGCAGCCGGCAGCAGTTCGTCGACGACCTCCCTCACCTGCTGGTCGTTGAGCACCACGATCGATATGACGCGCGCGCGGCTGGCGACCTCCGCCAGGTCGGCCGCGGCGTGGGCACCCTTCTCGGCGAAGGGCGTCATAGCCTCGGCCCTGACGTCGTACACGGTGAAGCCGCCGGGCCACTCGAGGAGATGGTTCGCCATCTCTCCCCCGATCTGGCCGAGCCCGATCATCGCCACGCCGAACTCGCTCAACTACGGAACACCTGCCCCCCATCGACGTTCACGATCTGCCCGGTCAACCAGCGTGCCTCGTCGGAGAGCAGGAACAGGCAGGTCCCGACCAGATCAGCAGGCGTGCCGATCCGTTTGATCGCCATCGCATCGATGACCGGCTTGACCATGTCGCCGACCGCCGCCCGCGTCGCCTCGGTGTCGATCGGCCCCGGAGCGATGGCGTTGACCCGGATGTTCATCGACCCGAGCTCGTGGGCGAGCTGCTGGGTCAGGCCGTTGATGCCGACCTTCGCAAGTCCGTAGAAGCCGGAGTACGTCCACGCGGCGGTCGAGCTCTGGTTGACGATTGCGCCGCCGCCGCGGTCACGCATCGCGCGCCAGACCGCGCGGGTGCAC
The DNA here is from genome assembly GCA_019239875.1 of Frankiaceae bacterium. GTDB lineage: Bacteria > Actinomycetota > Actinomycetes > JAFAQI01 > JAFAQI01 > JAFAZI01. Next base: position 8,253 of record JAFAZI010000169.1, on the reverse strand, counting down.
AGCAACGCGCCGTCGAGATTCACGCTCATGAACGTGCGGTAGTACTCCCAGTCGACGTTGATCAGCACGTCGAACTGCATGTCGCCGTAGATTGCGGCGTTGTTCACGAGGTAGTCGATGCCGCCGTACCGCTCCGCCGTCGCGTCCGCGAGAGCCGCCGTCGAGGCCGGACTCGAGACGTCCACGGCGACGTAGGTCGCGGTACCGCCCGCTGCTTCGATGCTCGTCGCGACCTGCTCACCGAGCTCTGCGTTCAGGTCGGCCACCACGACCGAGGCACCGGCTGCGGCCAGGGCGCGCGCGTAGCCCTCGCCGATACCTCGTGCCGCACCGGTGACGATCGCCACCTTGCCGTCGAAGCTCCCCACTGCTGTCCCCTACGCCGGCACGGCAATGGCTTTGGTCTCGAGGTACTCCTCGAAACCCTGGACGCCCATCTCCCGACCGAGGCCGGACTGCTTGTAGCCGCCGAACGGCACGTCCGCGGCGTACCAAAGTCCACCGTTGACGCCGACCGTCCCGGTGCGGATTCGCCCGGCCACGCCCACTGCCCGATCCAGATCGCCGCCGTACACCGCGCCTGACAGGCCGTAAGGCGAGTCGTTGGCGAGCCGGACCGCGTCGTCATCTCCGTCATGCGGGATTGCGACGAGCACCGGTCCGAACACCTCCTCCTGCGCGATCGTGGCGGAGTTGTCGACGCCGACGACGAGCGTCGGCTCGATGAAGAACCCCTGGTCGCGGTCTGCCCGGCTGCCACCGCAGGCGAAGCTGCCACCCTGGTCGATCGCGTCGGCCAGATAGCCCTCGACCCGATCCCGTTGGCGCGCCGAGATCAGCGGACCGCAGACCGTTGCGGGGTCGGTCGGGTCGCCGACGCCGATCGATGCCATCGTCGCCGCCATCAGCTCGACACCCTCGTCGAATCGACGGCGGGGCAACAGGATCCGGGTCGTGATGGCGCAGCCCTGACCGGCATGGATGATGCCGGAGAAGGCCGCGAAGCCGCAGGCCGCTGCGACGTCGGCGTCGTCAAGGACCAGGAACGCAGACTTGCCGCCGAGTTCGAGGAAGACGCGCTTCAGGGTCAGCGCCGCCGCCGCCATCACCGACCGTCCGGTCGCCGTCGAGCCCGTGAAGCTCACCATGTCCACTCGCGGGTCAGTCGCCAGCTGGGCGCCGAGCTGGTGGTCGGAGCTCGTGATGACGTTGACGATGCCCGGCGGGATGTCCGTCTCCTCGGCGATGATTCGGCCGACTGTCGACGCGCACCATGGCGTGTCGGGCGCTGCCTTCAGTACGACGGCACAGCCCGCCGCCAGCGCGGGCCCCAGCTTTGCGAAGTTGATCTGGTGCGGGAAGTTCCATGGCGTGATCGCACCGACGACGCCAGCCGCCTCACGAACGATGCGGCGGCGGCTGGCGATGCCCATCGTGTCGCCGATACCGAGATCGGTCGTCCACTCATAGCTCTCGGCCAGGTCGGCCGCCCAGCCGAGATCGGCGATCGGCCCTTCGAGGTGCGCGCCGGAGGTGAGCATCACCGGCGCGCCGACCTCGGCGACGGTCAGCGCCCGCAGCTCCTCCGCGTGCGACTGGAGCGCGTCGCGCAGCTGCCGGATGCATCGCGCCCGCAACGCCGGGTCGCTGGACCAGGCCTCGGTGTCGAACGCCGCCCGCGCGGCGGCAATCCCGTCGTCCATGTCGGCGGCGGTCGCGTCGGCCGCGACGCCGAGCACCTCCTCAGTCGCCGGGTTGACGGTTTCGAAGACTGCACCCTCGCGGGCATCGACCAGCTTGCCGCCCACCAGCAGCTGCTGGCAGCCGAGCACTTCGGTCACGGCGTCGGCCACATCGGTACCGGCAGGTCCTTCGCGCGGTAGTGGCCCGGCGCGCGCCGACCGCTCATCGCCGCCTCGATCCGGTTGGTCATCCCCTCGGACAGCACGCCCGCCGTCATCATCTCGAGGAACAACGCGCCGGCGTTCCCGTGGTCGAACATGTCGCGCTGCCACAGCCACTTGCCGTCGCCGTATTTGAACCAGCTGAAGCCGAAGCCGGCGATCTCATAGTTCGAGCCGTCCTCGCGTCTGGCATCCGCGACCTGCTTCCAGAAGCCGATGATCATGTCGTTCTTGTCGTCGATCAACGTGATCTGGTACGGGTAGGTCCATCCGGCGAGGCCCTGCATCTCGAGACCGACGGCGATCTCTCGGATCTCGTCCTTGCCCACCGCCATGAAGTTGTCGTCGGGTCCGACGTTCCAGCCGTAGTGGGCGTCGTCGGCATAGAACTCCACGAGCTTGGTCCAGTCGTTGGCGGCCTCCGCCTCCCGGTTGGTGTCCAGCCAACGCTGCCAGAACGCCTCGAGCCCAGCGCGGTCAGTCATGCGGTCTCCTCGATCGACAGGGCCCGGGTCGGGCAGTACTTCACGGCAGCGGTCACGGCGTCGTGCAGGTCGGGTCCAGGCTCGGCGATGAGGACGTCGACCGGCCCACCGCTCGGCGCCCGAAACACCTCGGGGGCTTCGACCTCGCACATTGCGTGGCCCTGGCACAGGTCGGCGTCGACGGCGATCTTCATGTCGACCGCTCCCGCGGCCGCACGGTCACCGCGCAGGGTTGTTGCAGCTGGACGACCATCTTCGAGTGGTCGTTCCGGTAGCTGTCCGAAGGCTGTGCCAGCTCGAAGCGGTAGTCACGGAGCAGCACCAGGAAGATCGCTTTGAGCTGCATGACGGCAAAGGCCGCGCCCACACAGCGGTGCTTGCCGCCACCGAACGGGATCCAGGTCCACGGGTTGCGATCGTCCTCCCGCCTCGGCTCCAGGTAGCGGGACGGGTCGAAGGTCTCGGCATCCGGGAAGTCGGGCGTGAGGCGATTGGACACCGCCGGGCTCGCCGCCACCAGGTCGCCCTTTCGCACCAGGTAACCACCGACCTCGATGTCCTCCGTGGCTGCGCGGAGCAGCAGGATGAGCGGCGGATGGAGCCGCAACGCCTCCTTGATCGCGGCCTCGAGCAGCGGGATCTCACGCAATGCCTGGAAGCTCACCTCACCGCCCGCGTCGTACAACGCATCGAGCTCCGCGACCACTGCCGCCATCTGGTCGGGCTGGCGCAACAGCTCGATCAGCGTCCAGGCTGCTGTCCCCGACGTCGTGTGGTGCCCCGCGAACATCGTGCCGATGAACATGCCGGTGATCTCATCCGCGGTGAAGCGCGGCTTGCCGTCCGCCATGACCGACATCAGCAGGTCGAGGAGGTCGGCGTCGTCACCGGGCGGCCCGGCCGCCACGCGGGTATCCATGATCGCCTCGACAAGCTTCACGAGCTCGACCCGCGCCTCGTCCCGGCGACGGAAGCTCTCGATCGGCGCGTAGGGGTCGACGTACGCGATCGCGTCGGTTCCCCGCTCGAGGTCGTGGTACAGGGCGGCGAACCGGTCGTCCAGCTGGTCCCGGAACTTCTTGCCGATCAAGCATGACGACGACGTGTAGATCGTCAGCTCGGCGAAGAAGTCGAGCAGGTCGATCGTGAACTCTCCTGACCAGTCAGCGACCATACGCTCGACCTCGGCGGCGATCACCTCCGCGTGGCCTTTCATCTGTGGCCCGCGCAGGGCGGAGTTCTTCAGCATCTCCGCTCGGCGTTCGGGTGGTGCGTCGAAAACCACGCCCTTGCCGAAGATCGGCGTCATGAACGGGTACGCCGCAGCCTGGTCGAGCAGTCCATCGGGCGTCCGGAAATACCACTCGTTGAGCTCGGCACCGGAGAGCAGGACGACGGTTCGCCCCGCCAGCTCGAACGCTCCGACCTGGCCACACTCGTCGTGAACCCGCCACATCAGCCCGATCGGATCGTGCCGGAGCTCCTCGAGATGGCCGTGCTCACCCGCCGCGCCGGACACCATTGGCGGCGGCGGTGCGGTCACTGTTGTCATGAGCCCTCCTGCTGCTGCGGTGGTTCGTACGGCGCGACCGGCTCGACCTCGACGACGGTGAAGGAGACCCCGGGCGGCGCGGCGACGACGGCGCCGATGGCATAGGCGACGTCCGCGCCTGACATGAAATGCATGTGGCGTTGCAGTCCCCAGTGCGCCCACAGCGCCAGCAGCTCGCCGGTCACCGCGGGATCCCACGACCAGCCCATCTCGGTCAGCGTCGCGCCGGGCCGGACGCTCGAGACCCGGACGCCGGTGCCTTCGAGCTCCATCTGGAGCGCGGTGACGAGCCCTTCGAGCGCCCACTTCGACGCGACGTACCCGGCCATGCCGGGACGTGGCGCGTAGGTCATCTGCGAGGTCACGAACACGAGATCGCCGTGATGTCGTTCGACCATCCCGGCACCGAGCAGCTGCGCGAGGGCGCGCGTGCCGTTCACATTGACGTCGAGGTGCCGCTGGAACGACTCCCGATCCATCCCCAGCGTGTCACCAGGTTCGATGTGCGACCCGTTGCTGACCAGCACGTCGATCGGCCCGACCAGCTCCTCGGCGTGCTTGGCGAACCCCGCCACCGAGGCGTCGTCGGCGAGGTCCAACGCGACGGCGTGGGCGGTCCCCCCGTCGTCGCGGATCGCCGCGGCGATCCGCTCGAGGTTGTCCAGGCGCCGCGCACCCAGCACGACCGGATGTCCGTTGGCGGCGAGCAGCCGACCAGTCGCTTCACCGATCCCCGAGCTCGCACCCGTGACGACAGCGGGCCGCTCCCCTGCCGCCATGGTCATCGAAGTCTCACCGTGGTGGGGAGGTGGGCAAAGCCTCGGACGTTGATCGAGTGCACCCGGCTGGCGGCCGCCTCGGCGATGTCATAGCCGGCCACTCTGGTGAGCAGCTGCTCGAGCACCACCCGCGCCTCGAGTCGCGCAAGGGAGGCACCAAGGCAGAAGTGCCGTCCGTTGCCGAAGCTCAGCAGGTCGGACGTGTCGCGGTCGAGGTCATAGCGATCGGGATCGACGAACACGCGGTCGTCACGGTTCCCGGACCCGAGCAGCAGCAGCACACGACCACCAGCCGGAATCGTCACGCCGTGCAGGTCGACGGCCGCCGTCGTGGTGCGCGCGAGCATCTGAGTGGACGCGTCAAAGCGAACCGTCTCCTCCACCCAGTCCACGATCCGCGCCGGATCTGCCAGCGGCTTCGCCAGTTGCTCGGGGTGCTTCCACGCCCAGTACCAGCAGTGGCCCAGCAGCTTGGTCGTGGTCTCGTTGCCGGCGACGACCATGAGAAAAACGAATCCGGCGAGGTCGTCGTCGGACAACCGCTCACCGTCGACGTCGACGTCGAGCAAGGCGGAGATCAGGTCGTCCTTGGGTGACTTGCGCCGCTCGGCGACGAGGTCGACGTAATACATCGCTAGCGAGAAGGCCGCCTCCATCGCCGCCGGTGGCACGTCGAACACGCCGTCGTCGCGATGGACGACGAGATCCGCGAGGCGCCGAAGCTCGGTGCGGTCGGCCGGCGGCACGCCGAGCAGCTCAGAGACGACATCCATCGGGACCTTGCCGGCCAGGTCATCGATGAAGTCGAACGTCCCGAGCTCGAGTGCCGGCGCAAGGTGCTCGTCGGTGATCGCCCGCACCCGTGGCTCCAGGTCCTGCACCCGGCGCGGCGTGAACCCCTTGGAGACCAGCCGGCGCATCTTGCCGTGCCGCGGCTGATCCATCGCCAGGAAGGACATCGTCTTGTGTGCGTGCGGGCCGGTCGCGGCAGGATCGAGAGACACCCCGTCCGCACTCGAGAACCGGTCGGCATCGCGAAACGCCGCGACGACGTCGGCGTGCCGGGACAGCGCCCAGAAGTTGTGAGCCTCGTTGAAGTAGACCGGCGCGAGTTCGCGCAGCGCTGCGTACGTGGGATACGGATCCTCGTGGATCGCATAGTCATACGGGTCGTACGTCGGCGCGACCGCCGCTTCAGCGGTCACCGCGCTCGCCTCGTCATCAATGCCGTCGTCTCGGCCATGAGCTTCGGGAGCTCCGCGTAGGTGGCATTGCCCATGCCGGCGGTGAGCAACGCCCCGACGAAGGTCGTCACGACGGCGCGAAGCAGCGCCGGATCCGCGTCCGGCCCGATCGCGTGGGCGAGCCGAGCCGCGAACGCGTTACCGATCTGATCGCGCAGCAGCTTGACGTCGTGATCGTGCGCCAGCATGGCGGTGGTGACGCCGGCGGCGAGCTCGGGCTCGTCCGCGACCAGCATCGCGAGCCCTCGGACCGTCTCCTCGACCCGATCGGCGATCGACGACCGCTTGGCAAAGGACGGCTCCTCGAGGCTGGAGAGCCGGCGCCAGAACACCTCGGTGAGCAGGTGTTCCTTGCTCGCGAAGTAGGTGTACGCCGTGGCAGGCGAGACGCCGGCTCGCCGTGCGACGTTCCGCACCGTCAGCCCGTCGTACCCGGTCTCGGCGACCTCGCCAACGGCCGCATCGACCAGCGCCGCAACCGTGTCGGCAGGACGGCCCGCGAGGTTGCGTCGCGGTGAGGTCGCAGCCGGGCTGGACATGAGTCCAGACACTAGACCAGGCCGCCCGACGTGGGCAACAGCTTCGCCTGCGCCTGGGCGAACCGGAACGCCGCGCCCGTCGTGATCTTCGCGATGGCGAGCTCGGCGAACTCGGCGGCCGGTGTAGCGGTCGGGTCGATCACTGCCCGGTAGGCGTGCAGCTCACCCGCGCCAGGCGTGATCGCCCTTACGGTGGCGCACGGGTTGAAGCCTTGGATGATTCGCTCCAGCGCGTCGTCCATCGCACCACCCAGCTGGCTGAACCACGTGAAGTCGTCAGCCTCCAAGGCGGCGACCGCCTCGACACCGAAGCCGAACCGCACGGTTTGGTCGTCCTCGACGGCGACGTGCAGCGCGACGTAGCTGTCGGGATGGAAGATCGGATGCAGCTGCAGCATGCCGGCGAGGCCGGCGGCATCGTCGCCGAGATCGAAGGCCGCCTTCAGCCGCTGGGCGGTCACGGCCGCCCACCCCGACGTGAGCCTGGGCACCAGTTGGCGCGCGAACTGAGATCCCCATCGCCGCGACACCGTGACCAGCAGGCTGCGCAGCAACAGGTGGCTCTGCACCGCGAACTCGTGGAGCAGCACGTGCTGGGCACTGACGGAGAAGTCCTCGAGACGGAGCTCGGTCACGAACTGACCGCTGTAGTCGCGCATCCCCTCCTCCTCGCCGTCGGCCGGGACGCTCGGCCGGTCGAGCGTCGCGATCCGGGAGGCATCGACCAGCGCCTGGTTGGCATGCGGCTCGACCTCGGTCTGTCCGGCGACGATGTCGACTCGCCAGTGACAGTGCGGCGTGCGGTTGGCCGGAACTCGAGGCGGTCGGTGTAAAGGCCGAACCTGCGCGAGTGGGTTGGTCGCGCCGGCCGTGGCATCGAATGTCGGATCCTCGATCGCGTGACACATCCCGTGGACGAACTCGACCCCCATCGGCTCGACGTCCATCAGCGCGCCGCAGTGTGCAAGCCAGAACTCGCCATGGTCACGGTCTAAGAGCCGGAACTTGAAGTCCATGAACTCGTGCGGCGCACCGATGTCCAGCTGCAGGTTCTTGAGGATGGTGTCCACGCCGTCGCCGGCGAAGCTCATTGCACGTTGCATGCGCGCCGAGTAGATCGGGCTGGCCGCCATCCACTCGTCGATCGCGACCTCCTGCATCTCCTCGCGCGACGCCTTCTCCATCACCAGCGCCATGCCGAGACGATCTTGCAGGTGGCCGTGCAGCAGCCACTCGCGACCGAGCACGGCACAGGCCGCTCGGTCCTGCGGGATTCCCACCAGCGCAACCTAGCGAGACGATGGACAGGTGTCCAGACACATTTCGGGTCGGATCAGCGGTCCGGCGCGGTACCGATGAAGCACTCCTTGCACAGTCCGGAGAGCGCGACGTGACTGGCATCGAGCCGGAATCCGCTGGCACGGCGGATTCGCTGAGCGGTGTCCCCCAGCACGTCGGCCGGCAGGTCAGTGACCTTGCCGCACCGGGAGCACTGCGCGTGGAGATGCTGGTCAGCGTGGTGGCGGGCTGACAGTCGCGGCGGATCGACGAGGTGGTAGGCGGTCAGCCCGCGATCGAGATGGACATGGCGAAGGACGCCCGCCTCGGTCAAGCCCTCGAGTGTCCGGTAGACCGTGGCGCGATGGATCGGTGGATCGTGGTCCGCGACCTGATCGTGGAGCGCATCCGCGGACAGGTGCTCGCCACCCGCAGCGATGACCTTGGTGAGCAGCGCGACCCGGGGCTTCGT
>JAFAZI010000053.1 GCA_019239875.1 Frankiaceae bacterium | reverse complement strand
TACTTCCAGCTGACGTCGGTCTTCACGACCTTGGCCGGCACCCCTGCCACGGCGGACCGGGCGGGCACGTCCTTCGTCACGATGCTGCCGGCGGCGACCACGGCGCCGTCGCCGATCTGCACGCCCTTGAGAATCGTGGCGCGCTGCCCGATCCATACGTGGTCGCCGATCGTGATCGACGCGGCGCCTCGCCCGCCGTCCAGCTCGTGCTGGTCGCTGTCGATGAACTGCACGTCCCACGAGATCGCGCAGTCCGCGCCGAGCGAGATCGCGACATCACAGTGGAACTCCGAGCGGCGACCGATGTAGGTGCGGTCGCCGATCGACACTCGAGCGTCGGGCTCCCGGAGGTAGAACGCCACCCCGGGGAACAGGCGCACCCGGGACCCGAGCACAAGTCGAGCGCTGCGCACTTTCTGCCGGATCAGCGGACGTTTGTCGACCCGGACGTCGGCGGCGGCTGACACTGCGGGGTGCAGGCGCAGCATCGCGCCGCGCAGGTAGCCCGCCAGCTTGTTCGGCCGTCGCATCCGTTCAGTCTCTCAACCCGTGCCGGTCAGATCCCGCGGCCGCGCTTGTGGAGCGTCTGCAGGATGAAGTCGCCGGACACCCCGGCGGCGGCAACCAACGCCAGGTACGCCCGCGGCTCCCGCCAACGGCTCCGGATCGACCGCCGCGCCCACTGCAGGGCGGTCCGGCGCTGCTTCTGTGCCGCATACCCGAACGCGATCTGCCCGTACACCCGAGCCGCTCCCACCGGGTTGGTGGCGATGTCGGGGTGTTGCTCGAGCATCCACTTCAGCGAGGAGATCTTGGTGTCCCATTCGCGGTTGAAATAGGACCGCGCCGTCCACTGCACCCGCACGAGCGGCCGGTCGACGTTGACGATCGGCGCGATCGCCGAGGCGCGCAGGCACAGGTCCCAATCCTCGTTCTGACTGCCGGGCACGTGCTCGTCGACCAGGCCGAGCTCCCCGAGCAGGGCGGCGCGCCGGAACAGGAAGGTCGAGGAGTGGACCATCGACATCCGGCTCGGCAACAGGTGGTCGTGCGTCACCAGGTTGGTCCCGGCAAGTCGCACGTTCCGAGCGCCGTCGAAGTCGACCTCGATCGCCGTGCTCGACATGACCGACCCGGGATGATCCGCCATCGCCGCGACCTGGCTGCTCAGCTTGTCCGGCGCCCAGACGTCATCGTCGTCGCAGAAGGCCACCAGCTCGGCGTCGGTCGACGTGATCCCCGTGTTGCGAGCACCCGACAGCCCAGGTGTCCGGCTGTTGTCGATGACGCTGACGCGGGGATCGTCGAAGTCTGGTACGACGGTGTCCGGCTCGCGCTGGTCGACGACGATGATCACCGACAGCGCACCGGTGTAGTCCTGGGCCAGCGCTGCCTCGACCGCGCGCACCAGCAACTGCGGCCGATTGCGGGTCGGGATGACCGCAGCGATGGACGGCAGCGCCGCCGCCTTCTCGTCAGCCACCATGTCAGCCTTTGTATCCGTAGGCGCGGGCGAGCGGCCAGGTCAACGCGTGGACCAGGCGGCGGTCTTTGCTCGGGAGCTCGGTACGCCACTTCTCGTCCGCACGGATCGAGATGTCACCGGTCGTGAACCGCATCGGGTTTCCGGACGCCGTGTGGGTGGCCGCCAGATGGGCGGTCGACCCGTCCAGCGGCAGCGGCGTGGAGTCCGGCAGGTTCATGAATCGGGTGACCGCGCGCATCGTCGTACCCGGGTCCGCGACCAGGTCTTCGTACCGGATTCGGAGCAGCGGCACCCCGAGCCGCTTGAGCAGCCCGCTCGCGGCGTTCTCGCCGTTCCACAGTGCCGCACTTCGGGCCGGGGAGTACCGCGTCATGAAGTCCTCGCTGCCCGACCCGTCCGTGACATCGGGTCGCTGGACCAGCTTGGTCCACGAGTGAGCAACCGCCGCGGGATGCCGAACGACCTGGATCACGCTGAGATCCACTCCAGGCTCGCGCCGCAGACAGTGCGCCATCGACGGATGCTTGCTCGAGTCCACCAGCCACCGGGCACCGCTCACCTCGTGCGAGGCGGCGTACAGCTTGGAGTAGTAACCGGTGTACTCGTCGAGTTCAGCGCTGCGGCCGCGAATCGTGGCCGGGACATGACGCATCCTGTCGACGCTCGCGCGCAGGGCCTCGACGCGGTCTACATCGACGCGGTCCCAGCCGCCGAAGGCGGTCGTGCCGACCTGTGGCCAGAACTCACAGTCCCGGAAGGCGTTCCCGCAGCCACATCGCTCGTTGTCCCGGATGCAGCGCGCCCACATGTGCACGGTCTCGCCCAAGGTCTGCACCCCGTCGAGCTGCCCCACCAGCCGCTCGAGCAGCGTGGATCCGCTTCGGCCCAGCCCTGCCAGGAACACGACTCGCGAGGGAGTTTGAGTGGGCACACGCGATGGTAGGCAACGCGCCATAGATACCAGCCGACGTCCCAGCGATTTCCGAAGCGTCACATCTCCGGACTTAGATGCTTATTCACTCGTTTGGAGTATCAAGTTAGGCCGTTTGGCTCCACCATCAGCCCGAAAAATCTCGTACAGTTCTCACATGCTCTCCCTGGCGCCCACCGTCGAGGACGGTGCAACCCGAGTCTGGATGGCCGGGATCTGCCTCGACGCGCTCACGGAGAAGCAGCTCATCGACCAGGTTGTGGCGTCGACGGCGGTCGGCGTCGGTGGCTGGATCGTCACTCCCAACGTGAACTTCATGCGGCGGGTGTGCTCAGACGTCGACCTGCAGAACCTCCTGTCCGGAGCCACACTGCGGGTCGCAGACGGCATGCCGCTGCTGTGGGCCAGCCGCCTCGCGCGGGCCCCGAAGCTCGAGCGGATCCCGGGTTCCGAGTTGATCTACTCGCTCACCACCGCTGCCGCGAAGTACGACCGCTCGGTCTACATCATCGGCGGCGGCGAGGGTGCTGCCGAGAAGGCGGCGGTGAACCTCGCCGACTTCGCACCGGGTCTGCGGGTGGTCGGAGCGGAAGGCCCGTGGATGTCCGCCGACGTCACCGCTGAGGAGATCGAGCCGATCATCCAGCGGCTGGAGGCGGCGCAGCCCGACATCGTGTACGTCGGTCTCGGGTTCCCGAAGCAGGAGCGCTTCATCGCAGCCTGCCGCGAGCGGCTCCCGTCGACCTGGTTCCTGGGATGTGGCCAGGCTGTGAACTTCGCCGCCGGCGAGGAGACCCGCGCACCGCGCTGGATGCAGCGCATCGGCATGGAGTGGGTCCACCGGCTGCTGTCCGAGCCACGCCGCCTGTTCGCCCGGTACGCGGGTGACCTGCCGTTCGCGCTGGCTGTGCTCACGGTGAGCATGCTCTCCGGCAGCCTGCTCGGCCGTCGCTGGACGCCGACCGACACCCGGTTCCCCGATGTCGTCGTGCTCCCGGACGTCGCTGCAGCCCGCGAGCAGCGTGAGGACTGGGCGACCAGCGTTCAGGCGTCGCGGCGGCCGGTCAGCGTGCCGGTCGGCGTGAGCTTCTCGGACGCGGTCTGACCGAAGCCACCCAGCCCGACACCTCTCACCTGCGCAAGGCGGCGCGGGGCGGAGCCGTCAACCTGATCGGCGTCGCCGTCACATCGGTGCTGAATCTGGCGCTCGTCATCGTCGTCACGCGGGCGCTCGACAAGAATGCCGCCGGCGCAGTGTTCGCCGTGACGTCGGTGTTCCTCCTGGTGGAGACCGTCGTGCGGCTCGGGACCGATGCCGGCGTCGTCCACTTCGTCGCCAAGAGTCAGGTGGCGGAGCGGTCCGCGGTGGCCCAGGTCATCGCCGCCTCGTTCGTCCCGCTGCTTCCTGCGATGATCATCGGCGGAGTCGTCGTCGGCTTCCTCACGCCTGTCGTCGTGCACTCGCTGGGTCCGGACGCCGGCATCTCCCATGTCGATCTGGTCAGCCTGGTCCTGGCCTTCATGGTGCCGATCGCCGCGACCTATGACTTCATGACTGCCGCTACGCGCGGGCTTGGCGCGAACAAGCCCACGGTCGTCATTGAGCGCATCATGCGGCCGCTCCTGCAGGGCGCGGCCGTCACGGCGCTCGCGGTCACGACTGACAGTGCCGCGGCGGTCTCGATCGCGTGGATCGCGCCGTACGCCGTCGGATTCGTCCTGATGTTCGGCTCACTCCGACGCCGGCTCCGGGCAAACGGCCATCACCTTCGCCTCGCGGACTGGCGGATCAGGTTCCGTGAGGTGTGGTCGTGGACGCTGCCTCGCTCGATCACCGGGATGCTGCAGATCCTGCTTCAACGTCTCGACATCATCATCGTCGGTGCCATCCTCGGCGCCCCTGCGGCCGCGATCTATACCGGCGCCACTCGCTTCGTCGTGGTCGGCCAGCTCGGCAACCAAGCGATCTCCTACGTGTTCCAGCCGCAGCTGGCCGGGCTGGTCGGCGCCGGGAAGTTGAAGGAGGCTCGCGAGCTCTATCGGGTGTCGACGGCCTGGATCGTCGGGCTCAATGCACCGCTCTACCTTGCGGTTTGTACGACGTCGCCGTTGCTCGTCAAGCTCCTGGGCAGCCGCTATCACGCGGGGTTGGGCACGATGGTGATCATCACGGCGTTCAGCCTCGTCGGCACATGTTGCGGCCTCGTCGACTTCGTGATCATCACGATGGGCCGGACGTCGTGGAACCTCATCAACACCACGATCGCCCTCGCCGTCAACCTCGCGATCGACCTGATCTTCATCCCCGACCATGGCATCAAGGCCGCGGCTTTCGGCTGGGGCGCCGCGATCCTCATCAACAACTTCCTGCCACTCGCGCAGGTGAACCGTGCCTTTCAGTTCAACCCGGTGTCCCGCGTGTGGGTGGTCATGCTCGTGGTCTCAGGCGTGCTCTTCGGTGCGCTGCCGGGGGTGACGCTCGCCACGGTCGGCGCATCGCTCCCGGCGATGGTCGGCGTCCTCGCTGTGGCGACCGCCGTCTACCTCGCCGTGCTCTGGCGGTTGCGCGAGAGCCTCGCGCTCTCTCAGCTGTTGCCGGGCGGGCGGAAGTAGGGATCCGCCGCGAGATCGCGCATCGCCGCCGTGACGGACGGGTCGGAACCGAGCGAGTAGCTCATGGATGGCGGATTGCCCGGGGGATCGGCGTCAAAGTACGCAACCGCACGGATCCGGCGACCTTGGGTGAAGGTAGCGCGGGCATCCTTCAACCAGGTGGCGCGTTGCGCCGGCGAGTAGCTGTGCGGCACACCGAACTCCCCGACCATCAGCGGCTTGTCGTGCGACCGCGTCCAGTCGAGAAACGGCCGGAGCAGGTGACGCAGGGGTTGGTACGCCGGCGGCCGGTAGGGGTCCGGGTACGCGTCTGTGCAGATCCAGTCGACCTGGTCGTCACCGGGATAGAAGTGCTGTGCCCGCCCGGACGTGAAGCCAGCAGAGGTGGGGCACCACACCCACGACACGTTGGGGGTCCCCACCTCGGCGA
>JAFAZI010000182.1 GCA_019239875.1 Frankiaceae bacterium | reverse complement strand
CCGAGGGTTGTCGTTCGCCGCCATGAGGGCACGGCTGCGCCGACCTCGCCGCACGGCGGGATCGCAGTCCCCGGCGCTCTCCGACACGCCAAGGACTTCAGGGTGGTCGCCGGACACACGTACTCGTATGCGGTCTTCGCGCGGGTGCCCGGCGAGAGGTGGAGCAAGCCACGGACTAGAACGTTCACGATTCCGCCGCGCCCCCTGCCCGTGACCGATTTGGTAGTTGCGACCGATCGCACGTCCGCGACGCTGACCTGGACGGCGGCCAGCGGTCCTCACGGACCATATGAGATTCGCTTCCGCGGGAGTTATGACCCACCGAAGACACGTAAGGGCGGTTGGTTCGCCGGGACCGTCGGGCCGGCAGCCACCCAGTTCACTCAGTCCGGTCTTGAGCCGGGGCACCTTTACAGCTGGTCGATTTTCACCGATGGGGTTGACGGCGGCGTCTCCGAGCGTGCCTCGATCTCGAAGGCCACCCGCCCAATTCCGCCCACGCCACCTGGTCCCGTGACCAACGTTGGCATCGCGCGGTACGGCGGATCGATGTCGCTGACCTGGACGAATCCGGCCGATCCGCAGTTCTCCGGGGTCACGATCCGTCGCACCGACGGCACGACCCCCGCTCAGACGCCGGTCGACGGGATGTTCGTGGCGGATACGGACGCCAGCACGACGTCATATGTCGATCCCGGTCTCGATCATGGAAAGACGTACACCTACACGCTCTTCGCGCATTCCGATATGCAGGCCTACTCCGAAGGTGTGGCGGCCACCCTCGCCACGTTGTCGGCGACGGTCGATACATGGGAATGCGGTCACGTCACCTCCGATGAGACGTGGTCGCCCGCGGATTCGCCGCTCTACGAACTCACCTGCCCCGTGACCGTCGACCCGGACGTCACCCTCACCATCAAGCCTGGCACCGTGATCAAGGCCGATCCAGATACCTACCTCCGAGTCGATGGCTCGCTGTCGAGTGAGGGCGCGGCGGGGTCACGTGTCACGTTCACGTCCGCTCAGGACGACTCGATCGGTGAAGACACCAACGGTGACGGCGCAGCGAGCGCACCCGCTGCAGGGCAGTGGGATGGCATCTGGGCGCCGTCGACGCCGTTCACCCCGCCGGACCTGATGCTCGACGAAACCACGGTCATGTATGCGTACGGCGTCGATGCCTGGGGCGCGATCACCATCACCAACTCGAAGTTCGCGTCGATGGTGCACGACCCGCTCGCCTTGACTGCCTCTTTTGGCAAGGACCTAACGGTCACAGGGAATGATGTGTCGGGCTGCGACCTCCTACCCGCAGCGGGCGCGATCACCATCGAATCCCAGGGCATCGCGCCGCCTCCGACGGTCAGCGACAATCGCGTCACAAATTGCCCTGGGGTTCCGTACTGGATCTGGGTATACGAACTCGACCCAACGAGATTGGTCGGAAACACTGCCCCTGGCGCAGGCGTTCAGGCAATGTTCCTGCGCGGCGACTTGGCCGCCGACACGACGATTCCGACGGTCGGGTTACCGTGGGTTTCGAATGGTCTGACCGTCCCGCCTGGGGTGACGCTGACGCTCGAACCCGGCACCGTTCTCAAGAGCACGTACGGTGGCGATCTCTTCGTCCAAGGGTCCTTAGTCGTCGCGGGCACGCCGGGCGACCCGGTCGTTCTTACATCGATTGCCGACGACTCGATTGGCCCTTCGACGAGCTCGGCCTGGGATGGCGGGCCGCCGAAGGCAAATGACTGGCCTGGCATCGCGCTCTACCAAGAAACTGGTGCTGACACGCCGCAGCCGGTCCCATCGGCCGCAATATCGAATGCAGTAATTCGATACAGCGGGACCGGCGTCTACGCGGAGTATGGGAACTTCGTCGTGCACGTCGACTCAGCCCACTTCGAGCACATGCGATTCGGTGTTGTCGCTAATGGCGACGATGTCTCGGTCACAAGCTCCGCCTTCGAAGACCTGCTGGAAGACGGCATTGACGACCGGCAATCTGCTCAACACACGGTCGTCGAAAGCAACTTCGTCGCCGATGCTGGAGGCTCGGCCATCGTCATCGGCGGACAGATCTATCCGGCGAATCTCAGCGGTAACACCGGAAGCGCCGACGGACTCACGGGCATTCAGCTCAAGGGAGAGCTCATGGCGGACTTGACGCTCCCGATGGCTGGTCTGCCGTGGGTGTGGGACGGCGACCTGACGATTCCATATGGCCACACCGTCAAGCTCAATCGCGGCGGCGTCCTGAGGTTCAATCCCGAGGATGGCCCATGGTATGTCCGTGTCGATGGCTCGTTGGTTGCAAACGGTACCGAGGCGAAGCCGGCCGTGCTCACCTCGATGTACGACGGCACCGGCGCCCTGACCCCGGTCTCCGATGCGCGGCGGCCACGGGTAGGCGATTGGAAAGGTGTGTACTACGGCGGGACCTCCAACGCGAGTGCGCCTCCGCCAACCATCTCGCTCGACCACACGGTGATCACCTACGCCGAGAGTGCGCTCCTGGTCGATGCCGGTGCGACCATCGGGGAGGCGACCATCACGGGCACGATCAAGCATGATGGGTTCGGCATCGCGGCAGCGGCGCGAGCGGTCGATGGCTCATGCTCGAACGGCGAAGTGATCGCGCGAAACGTCGACTGGGGTACGCCGACGGGTCCAGCTCCCTACGGCACGGGGCCAGGAGTTTACGGCTGCGTCGTCGTGGAGCCGTGGGTCGGGGAATGAGGCGAACCGATGCGCGCTCCTAGTGCGCGTACGACGCTGTCCCTATTGCGCGTACGACGCGACCAGCTCAGCGCCGAGCTTTGCGAGATGGGCCCGCGCCTCGGCCGGCCCGGTCACCGTCACTCGATCACCGAAGCCGGCGAGCTGGCCGGCGATCTGCTCGACGTGGTGTCCGCCTACGCGGACCGGGAACCGACCGTCGGCGTCCGGTTCGGCGGTAAGCACCGTGAGCTGCTTGTCGAACAACCACCGCAGGATGTTCACCACGTCGGCATCGACGATGGCGTCGACGTGGTGCGGCGACCGCATCTCCTCGATGTTCGCTGCGATCCGTTCCCATGCCTCGCCGAGATCGAAGTCCGGCGGCCGATCGCACGGCTCGCCGAGCAGCTCGCACGACGTGATCCGGCCGACCCGGAAGGTCCGCTGCCCGGCGTCGGTGCCGGCGACCAGATACCAGGTGGAGCCCTTCACCACGAGGCCCAGCGGATGCACGTCGCGGGTCGAGGTCTTGCCGGTGCGGTCCGAGTAGCCGAGCCGCACCTTCTCCGCCCCGGCGACGCACGCTTGCAACGCGTCGAGGTGCTTGGGCCGGAACGCGCGTCCGGACTTTCCCCACCCACCGGGGTCGATGACGATCGACTGCGCGGCCGTCTGTGCCGACTCGCGGAACGGCTCGGGCAGGGCACGGACGAGCTTGCGGAGTGCCGCCTTCAACTCGGGGGTCGCGGCGGCCGCGGGCCCGGCGACGATGAACATCGCCCGCGCCTCGTCCGCGGTCAGCCCGGACAGATCGGTCCGCGCGCCACCGAGCAGCGCCCACCCACCGTTTCGACCAGGCTGCGAGTAGACGGGGATGCCCGCCGCGGACAGGGCCTCCAGGTCACGTCGCGCCGTACGTTCCGAGATCTCCAGCTCGGCGGCGAGCTCGGCGCAGGTCACCTTGCGACGGGTCTGCAGCAGCATCAGCGTCGCGACCAGCCGATCTGCCTTCATGCCAACAACTTCTCACGAAAACCGGACAGCGGGTGACCGGGTTTATGCGCGAACCTGGCCATCTCAAGTCCGAATTCGAGGAGCGAACCGAGATGGCGATGAATGCGACGATGACCACCGACGAGCCCGCCCTGCTGATCAGCTTCCTCGACCAGCAGCGGGAGGCCGTCCGCAACGCGGCGTACGGGCTCACCGACGAGCAGGCGGCGGCCGCGCCGACCGCCAGTGACCTGAGTGTTGGCGGCTTGATCAAGCACCTGGCATCGACGGAGCGCGGGTGGACCAGCGACATCACGGGGGTGGTCGCGACGGGGGACCGCGCCGAGCAGGCCTACCTCGACGGGTTCCGGATGACGGACACGGACACGCTTGCTGACCTGCTGGCCGACTACGGGGCCGCCACCGCCGCGACCGACGCCGCGATCCGAGCGGCCGACCTCGACCACGAGGTGCCGGTGCCGGATGCGCCGTGGTTCCCGAAGGACGTGACCGCCTGGAGCGTCCGCTGGATCGTGTTGCACCTGATCGAGGAGACCGCTCGCCATGCCGGTCACGCCGACATCATTCGCGAATGCCTCGACGGCGCGACCTCTGGGCCGCTTCTCGCCGCCGCCGAAGGTTGGCCGGCCGATTCGTGGATCACCCCGTGGGCGCCTGCCGTGGACGGGGCAAGCCGATGAAATCGGTCACTGGAACTCGTCGAGATGACAGCGGGCCGATCGACGTGGTGTCAGGAGGAACTGGCACGCTGGCACCAAAGAGGGGAACCATCGACATGTCTTCGACCGAATCGGTCCAGGCCGACCCGCGCCGCTGGAAGGCGCTCGGCGTCCTCGGCCTGATCCAGTTCATGCTGGTGCTCGACATCACCGTGGTGAACGTCGCGCTGCCGCACATCCGTGACGACCTCGGCTTCTCACAATCCGGCCTGGCGTGGGTCGTCGACGGCTATGTGCTGATGGCGGGCGGGCTGTTGCTGCTCGGTGGCCGGCTCGCCGACATCCTCGGCCGACGCAAGGTCTTCCTGCTCGGCGTTGCGATCTTCGCGATTGCCTCAGCGACGTGCGGTGCCGCGGTGAACCCCGGGATGCTCGTCGCGTCGCGCTTCCTGCAAGGCGCCGGCGAGGCGTTCGCGGCGCCCGCCTCGCTCGGGCTGATCGCGCTGCTCTTCCCCGACCCGCAGGAACGCATCAAGGCGCTCGGCCTGTGGGGCGGCATCGCCGGACTCGGCGGCACATCGGGCACCGTGATCTCCGGCGCCCTCGTCAACTACGTGTCGTGGCGTTGGATCTTCTACATCAACCTTCCGGTCGCGGTGTTCGCGCTGCTCGTCGTACCCCGCCTGGTGTCCGAGTCGAGGATGGTGCGCGACTCGCACCGGCCGGACTTCGCGGGTGCCATCACAGGTACGGCGGGCCTGATCGCCTTGGTCGACGGCCTGCTGCAGGCCGCCCGCCACCCGTGGGGCTCGACGAACGTCCTCGTGCCGCTCGTGCTCGGAGGCGCGCTGCTCGTCGCGATGCTGCTGATCGAAGCTCGCTCGGACGCACCGCTCATCCCGCTGTCGTTCTTCGAGAACCGCACGCGGATGGTCACGAACTTCACGACGCTGTTCTTCGCGTCGGGGTTCTTCAGCTACTTCTTCCTGCTGACCCTGTACGAGCAGCAGATCCTGCACTACTCGGCGATCAAGAGCGGCCTGTCCTACCTGCCGTTCGGCATCACGATCGGCATGGGCATCGGGATCGGCACCGCGATCATGCCGAAGGTCGGGGTCCGCAACCTGCTTGCGTTCTCCTTCTTCCTCTGCGCATTCGGGCTGTATCTGACGAGCACCATCGACATCACCACGGACTACTGGACCGGCATCATGCCGGGAATGGCGGTTCTCGGGCTGGGATCCGGGCTGTCGTTCCCGACCATCGGCAATGCGTCGCTGCACGAGGTGACCGGGCAGGACTCGGCGCTCGCCTCAGGGGTCCAGGCCACCTTCCAGCAAGTTGGTGGCGCGCTCGGCCTGTCGGTGCTCGTGACCATCGCATCGCGCCACGCATCGTCACAGATGGCCCACGGCGTCAACGGGGCGATCGCGACGATCCACGGCTACGCCCGGGCGTACCACGTCGGTGTGGCCCTGCTCGCCGCCGGCGGCGTGTTCGTGCTGGCGCTGATGGAGAAGAACGTCCTCGCCACGCCCGCAACCCGGAGGCCGGGGCCGCCGCCTCGGAGGTCGAGCCGCAGCCGGCCTGAGAGGATCGCCGCGTGACGACGGCTGCCTCTGTCGGTTTCGAACCGTGTAGCGCGGAGAGCTGGCGGGACCCCTTTGGGATGTACGCCGCTCTCCGCGATTACGACCCGGTCCATCACGTGGTCGACGGCGACTACTGGGTGCTGTCGCGGTACGCCGACGTCTCAGCGGCCGCGCTGGACACGTCGACGTTCTCCTCGGCGCAAGGGCTCACCTTCACCTACGGCGACATGAATGCTGCGGGGCTCGACGAGATCAAGCCGATGGTGTTCCTCGACCCGCCGGAGCACGGGGAGTTCCGCCGGCTGGTCGTGCGAGGTTTCACCCCGCGGCAGGTGACCGCGGTCGAGCCGGCAGTGCGGGAGTTCGTCGTGTCGCGGCTCGAACGGCTCCGCGACGCCGGTGGCGGTGACGTGGTGGCGGAGCTGCTCAAGCCGCTGCCGAGCTTCGTGGTCGGGCGCTACCTCGGCGTGCCCGACTCCGACCGCGAGCAGTTCGACGGCTGGACGCAGGGGATCGTCGCGGCCAACGCGTTGGGCGATCCGCTGCTGGCGGCGCAGACCGTCGCGGAGCTCTTCGGCTATTTCGGCGAGCTCATCGAGTGGCGTCGCACCGCGCCCGGCGACGACGTCATCTCGGAGCTGGTCCAGGCTGCGGATGACGCGAACGTGTCGGCGCTACAGATCCTGGGGTTCGCGTTCACGATGGTGACTGGCGGCAACGACACCACGACCGGCCTGCTGTCCGTGGGCCTCGAGCTCCTCGCGGAGCGCCCCGAGCAACGTGACCGGCTGGTGGCTGATCCGGGGCTGGTCGGGCCGGCGATCGAGGAGCTGCTGCGGCTCACGTCGCCCGTGCAGGGTCTGGCCCGTACGACGACCCGCGACGTCGAGGTCGAAGGCGTCACGGTGCCCGTGGGAAAGAAGGTGTTCCTTCTCTATGGCTCCGCGAATCGTGATCCGCGGGAGTACGGACCGGACGCGGCGGAGTTGGACGTCGCGCGTCGGCCGCAGAAGATCCTGACTTTCTCGGTCGGCGCCCATCACTGCCTGGGCGCCGCGGCCGCGCGGCTGATGGGGCACGTGGTTCTCGAGGAACTCGTGGCGAGGTGTCCGGGGTTCACCGTCGACGCGGCCGCCGGCCGGTTCGCGCCGGGCCATTTCGTCCGCCGCTACGAGTCGCTTCCCTTCGTGCCGTAGTCCACAGCCGGCAACCGGGCCGCCGCCATCCACAGCGCCCGATCCGGCCGGCCGCGCCTGTCAGAGGCAATTTCGATTCTGGCCGCATGGCTACCAAATCCCAACGCAAGCGCCGCGCGAAGCAACGCCGGCATCACACCAACACGATCAGCGCTGCCGGTCGGCAGCGCCAACGGGTCGACCGGTGGCGAGACGGCCGCCGCACCGAGCGCGAGGTCAACGACCTTGCCTTTCTCGAGCTGGTCCTCGAGCGGGCGTTCGTGATCCCGCGCACCGTCCTGCCGTACCTGGCGGAGCAGGCCGCTCACGCCCTGCTGTGGCAGCCGACCTTCCGCGTCGCCGAGGCCGCGCTGACCCGCGGCGGTGATGGTCCGGCCTGGCGCCGGCTCGCGGTCGCGCTCGACAAGGCGACCAGCGACTGTGACGAGTTCGGCGATGACCCGATCCGGATCGCGCAGCGTCGCATGGTCGAGCTCGGCGTCTTCGCTGAGCTCAAGGGGCGCTTCGCCGATCGGGCCGCATCATGAGTTCTGTACAGAGTTGTACGTCATCGTACAATCTCGCCATGACGAAGCAGATATCGGCGAGCGACGCGAGAGCGAACCTGCCCACGCTGCTCGACGAGGTCGCGGCCGGCGAGGAGGTCACGATCACGCGACACGGGAAACCGGTCGCGGTACTCGTCCGACCGCGCCGGTTGAGGGATCCCACGGTGCAGCGATGGCTCGACGACGCCGACCGAATGGAGGAGCAGCGCCGGGCGCGACGCGGCGACTCCTTCGAGCTCCTCGACACGCCCGACGCGTATTTCGACGAGTGGATTGCCGAGATCCGCGCCGGACGGGACGCCGATTGATGGACGCCTTCGACTCCGACGTGCTCATCTTTGCCGCCAGGCCTCGCCACGATGCGGGTGCCCGCGTCGCTGGCCTGTTCCGGGCGACGGTCGACGAAACCGGCGGCGCGGGCATCGGGTCGGTCGTGTTGATCCCCGAAGTCCTGACCAAGCCATTCCGTGACGGCGATGCGGCGGAGTATCGGGCCCTCGACACCCTGCTCGGGTGGCTCGACCTTCGCCCGGTGACCTCGCAGATAGCGAGTCTCGCGGCCAGGGTCGGGGCGGAGTACGGACTCAAGCCGCTTGACGCGGTGCACCTCGCGACCGCGCTCGAAGCCGGTGCCGACCGCTTCATCACCAACAATCGTCGCGACTTCTCGAAGTCGATCGAGGGAATCGAGGTCACGTTCCCGGATGACCTCGCCGCCCCGGCGTGAGAAATTCGCGGCATGGCGGTGTTGCGGACACCAGAGGATCGGTTCGACGGGCTCGCTGACTTCCCGTATGAGGCGCAGTACATCGAGGTGACCGCGCGCGACATCGAGCCGTTGCGCATGGCCTACGTGGACGAGGGGCCGCGCGACGGTCCGGTGGTGTTGCTCCTGCACGGGCAGCCGACCTGGTCCTATCTCTATCGCCACGTCATCGCTGCTCTCGCCGCGGCCGGCATGCGTGTCATCGCCCCCGACCACATCGGCTACGGCCGGTCGGACAAGCCGGGTGCCGCGACCGACTACACCTTCAAGCGACACGTGGTGTGGGTCGAGAGCTTCGTGACCGGTCTCGACCTTCGCGACGTGACCCTCGTGGCGCAGGACTGGGGCGGACCGATCGGGCTATCCGCACTCGCGCGGATCCCGCACCGGTTCGCGCGCATCGTCCTCGCCAACACGATCCTGCACACGTGCGACCCGGACCTCGCCGGCAAGCTCGCGTGGGCCGCCCACGGGATCGACGACGGTCGCGTCGTGCTGCAAGAGGCGTTGGTCGACTACCTGCTCCACTACGCGCGGGCCCCGGAGATCGTGCCGAGCCGATACGTGGACGCCGTCGCGGGTCCGCTGTCCGCCGAGGTAAAAGCGGCGTACGACGCGCCGTTCCCCGACCCGTCGTACACCGCGGGCCTGCGGCAGATGACCGCCCTGCTACCGCTGACCCGGAACGACCCGGGTGCCGCGATCGGCCGGGCGACCATGGCGGCGCTGCGCGAGTGGACCAAGCCGCTGCTGACGGCGTACAGCGATGGCGACCCGGCGACGCGAGGATGGGACGCGGTGTTCCGGGCGGCGACCCCGGGTGCGGCGGCGTTCGAACCGGTGATCATTGCGGGCGCCGGCCACTTCCTCCAGGAGACGCACGGCGCCGAGCTCGCGGCTGCCATCACGGCATTCGTCCAGGCGTCGTCGTAGCCGATACTCGCCCGGATTGCGCCGTTCGTCGTAACGGGAGGGGCCCGGTTGCACCGTTCGGGCGATCAGCGTGTGCCGAGCATGACCCGACCTAATCCTCATGAAGGGGGTGCGGGTGTGAGCGACACTGACGCGACAGCGCCGTCGCGTGAAGAGCTGCTCTCCATCATCGACGAGCTTCGGGCAGACCGTGCGGTCGGCGCGAGCCTCGTTGATGCCGCACGCGCCCGCGCCGACCAGGACGAGGCAGCGTTGCGAGACATGACCGGGGACCGGGATGCCTGGCGCTCCGCGGCCAAGAACCTGCAGTCAGAGCTCTGGCGCCAGATGGACATGTTGCGCTCCGAGCAGACACATCACCGTGATCAGATCGCGCATCTGTCGGCGGCGATGACGGCGCTGATCCAGATCGCCGAGTCGCGTGCCGGCGCCGAGGATGTGGTCGAGTCCGAGGCGACGACCGCCGCCCGCGAGACCCTGGCCGAGCTGCCGCCGATGCCCGAGATCCCCGTGCCGACGCTCTCCTCGTTGGTAGCGCCGCCGCCGATCCTCGACCACTCGGTGATTCCGATTGCTGACAACCCTCTGCCCGAGCCGCCCGTCGTCGTGGTTGCTCCGGAGCCGACTGTCGAGACCTCGGCACCCGTGGTTGCCGAGAAGGCGCCGACGCCAGCACCGTTCACAGCGCGCGCGTTCGTCCCCGCCGATGACTCCAAGGATGTCGGTCACCTCATCGAAAAGCAGCCATCCGACTTCCCCGACCCGCCACCGGCACCCAATGCCGACCGCGTGGGCATCTTCACCGAGCTGGCCGCGGTCGCGGAGCGCGTCGACCGTCCGGGCGCGGCGCCGGAACCGAAGGAGGCGGCCGACGCGGAGACAGGCGATGCCGCCCCGCATGCACGTCAGGTCGACATCCTGCCGACCTCAGAGGCGCAGACGGTAGCCAAGAAACGCCCGCGGCGGCTGCCCCGCCTCACCGGCTGACGCGGCCGAAGGGTTCGGGATCCACCGAGCTCGGACCGCAACCACTGGCGTGACGTGCGCGCAGTCCCGGTGATTGAGTAGCGATCATGGAGATGCGGACGCTCGGTCGTACTGGCGTGAAGGTCAGCCCGCTGTGTCTGGGCGCGATGATGTTCGGCCAGTGGGGCGAACCTGATCATGACGAATGCGCTCGGATGATCGACCGGGCGCTCGACGCGGGGATCAACTTCATCGACACCGCCGACATGTACTCCGCCGGCGAGTCCGAGGAGGTCGTCGGCAAGGCCCTCAAGGGCAAGCGCGACAACGTGGTCCTCGCGACCAAGTTCCACATGCCCATGAGCTTCGATCCCAACGAGCGTGGCAACTCGCGCCGCTGGATCATCCGCGAGGTCGAGAACTCGCTGCGCCGGCTGCAGACCGACTACATCGACCTCTACCAGGTGCACCGGCCGGACGCCGACACGGATATCGACGACACCCTGTCCGCGCTCACCGATCTGATCCGCGCGGGCAAGGTCCGATACATCGGGTCTTCGACGTTCCCCGCGCACCTGATGGTGCAAGCGCAGTACGTCGCCCGTGACCGCGGCCGCGAGCGGTTTGTCTGCGAGCAGCCGCCGTACTCGTTGCTCGTGCGAGAGATCGAGCGCGACGTGTTGCCGGTCGCGCAGGAGTACGGCATGGGGGTCATCCCGTGGAGCCCGTTGGCGGGCGGTTGGCTGTCCGGCAAGTGGCGCAAGGACGGCTCTGACAACGGCAGCCGCCGAGCGCCGCTGATGCCCGCGCGCTACGACCTGTCGATCCCGGAGAACCAGCGAAAGCTCGACGCCGCCGACGCGCTCGCGAACCTCGCCGACAAACACGGCATGTCGCTGATACATCTAGCGCTCGCGTTCGTGATCAAGCATCCGGCGGTGACCGCGGCGATCATCGGGCCGCGGACGATGGAGCAGCTCGAGTCACAGCTCGGCGCGGACGAGGTCGAGCTGACCGAGGAGATCCTGGACGCGATCGACGAGATCGTGCCGCCCGGGCTGACGATCAACCCGGTCGACAACGGTTATGAGGCGCCAGCGATCGCTAACAAGGCCCTGCGCCGCCGCTGATTTCGTCGCCGCAGCGCCGACTGTCGCAGAGCGTGCAGGCGGTACGACGACAGGTCGTGCGAAAGTCTGCACGCTTCGGGTCAACCTCGCGGCGCACTCGGACGTGGGAAACATGTAACCGACAGCGGGCCGCGGTGGTCTAACCACTCGTAGCCCACGCACTGCGAGGTCACCATGAGCGCCATCGATGTGGAACGCATCCCGACCACCTGGGACGACTCTCGCGACGATGCGTTCTTCCGCATCGCCGCGCAGATCTTCCCACCGACGTTCGTCGAGATCGCCGGCGCGTTGCTTGCCAGCTTCGACCGCGACGCCGATCCGACCGATCGACTCATCGACCTGACCCACGAGGTGTCGCCGCAGGTCACTCGAGCTCTCGGTGACGTCTGACTCCGCGGTCAGCGGCGTGAGCCGGAGGACGCCTTCTCGCGGACGTTGTCAGGCGAGGCCTCGGGGTAGTCGCGCGGGTCGGTCGCGCCGGTGATCTCACGCTGCTTCTCGGCATTGAGGAGCGCACCGATGAAAACGACGTAAATGGCGTAGTAGACCAGCAGCATGAAGATGACGACGCCGGCCAGCGCGCCGTACGTCTTGTTGTACGACGAGAAGAAGCGCACGTAGATCGAGAACGCGACCATCGTCAGCAGCACGGCGATGGTCGAGAACTTCGCGCCGCCAGCGGCCCACTTCCAGTCGGCCGGGTGATTGGCGGGGCCGGCGCGGTAGAGCGTGGTGATCGCCAGGAACAGCAGTCCCGCCATCACGAGGAAGACTCCGACGGAAGCGACGACGCGCAGCCATGGGGTCGAGATGTAGTTGTCCATCGCCGTGATCGAGGACACTGCGGCAATCATGAGTACGGCGAGCACGATCGCGCCGATCGTGAGCAGCAGGGCGGTGCCGCGGCGCTTCACGAAGCCGCGAGTCTCTTCCTGCTCGTATGCAGCGGTGACACCGGTCATGAGGTTCTGCATGGCGCCGCTGACGGACCACAGCAGAGCAGCCAGCGAGATGATCAGCGCGAGGCCGAGGGTGCTGGAGTGCGCGTTGACGATCGAGTTCAACGTGTTGGTGATCGACTGCTTCGCGCTAGGTGAGACCGAGGAGCCGAGGTTCGACACGGCGTTGGTCACCGAGCTCGGGCTCGCGAACATCCCCCACACGGTGACGATCGCGATGATGGCGGGGAACATCGCAAGGAAGACCCAGAACGCCGAGCCGGCCGCGAGCATCGCGATGTTCGTGTTCGACATCTGATAGCGGGCTCGGCCGAGCACGTGCCACCAGCCCTTGGCGCCGATCGGTTCCTTCGGCGGCGGTTCGACGTCGGTACGTGGACGGCTGGTGGTGGTCTGGCTGGCCATCGATCCTCCTGTGAGCCCCCGTGAAGTGGAGATGGTTCCCGCTGATCCGGATTGCTACGCAGGTTGCGCCGATCTCGCGAGATTCGACCGAGGCCGGTCAGCGATCCGGCTGGCCGGTCTTCGGTGCCTCGTCGGGGATGCTGATCGGGATCTCGCCGGAGAGTTCGTAGCCGCCGAGGAGGTTCAGCTCGTCGCCGCTCCAGAAGCTGCCCGGGTCATACGAGATCGCGCGGCGCTGGGCGGGTAGCAGGCCCATGTCGGCGTACGACATCGCGACGACCTCAGCGCAGTACGCGGTCTCGCGGACGCCGTCCTTCTCCGAGCGTCGGCGCGGGAGCCTGCCGGAGATCCATCCGGCGGCCATCGTTGGCGTGGTCGGGAACGGCGTACCGTCCAGCCGCGCGATCGTCTTCAGCAACGCGTTCTCGGCGGCGCGCGAAACCGGCCGTGACAGCTGGCGGAGCCACCCTTGCTGGCCGTACCTGTTGGCCCAAACCAGGCACGAGTCGCGAAGGTCATGCAGTTGGACGCCGCGCTGGAACTTGCCGGACCACATGTCGACGAGGGACTGGCCGAGCTCGGCGTGCCACATCAGCGGCGGCAGGTCATCGAGCACGACGGCCATGCCGACGTGGTTGACCGGCGCGTTCGTCGTCGTACGGATGATCCGGTCCGCGGCGCTCCTGCCGCGAAACAACCACAGGTCGCCGGTGCGCGTCAGGTCGACCGCGGCGTCAAGCGGCATCGCGATCTCGTCCCGGCGCACGGTGCAGAGTCTGCCAGCCATCTCCTCGCGCCGGCCCTTCCACCGCCACCCCGCCACCTGATGGGGGATTGAGTACCAAAGAGCGTCGTAGATCCCCCATCGGTTCGAGCCGCCCCTGGGCCTGGCGGGCTGGGCCGTGGGACGGCGTCGCTGTCCCCAATCGTGGAAGGCGGGCTTGTCCTCCACAGATCGCCGAGAAGCGGCGGCGGGGAGCTCTCTGGCGCTGACGCTCGTCGGCATGCCTCGACTTTGCCTAACCGATCCCATGCTCGCCCTTTTGATCGCGGCCAACGATTACGTCATCGATCGGGTGACTGCTCTCGCCGCCGGCTTGACGCCGCGCGCGATCAGCTACCGCCTCAGTTGTGGCGACTGGCAGTGCTTGCTGCCCGGCGTCTACCTGGTGGGGACGGGCGAGCCCAGCCGACGCCAGATGCTGATCGCCGCTCAGCTCTATGCGGGTCCGTGTCGACGGCCTACGAGGAGTGCCTCGTCCCGGTGGTGTTCGGCCCGTATGCCGAGGACCTCGCGGCACGTGTCGCCGCGCATCGTCCCGGCCGCGTGCTCGAGCTGGCCGCGGGAACCGGGGCGGTCACGGCAGCGTTGTCTCTCGCCCTGCCGGACACCGTGATCACCGCGACCGATCTGAACGACGCGATGGTCGCGGTCGGATCGCGCAACGTGCGAGGTGCAACGTGGCAGCAGGCGGACGCGATGTCACTGCCGTTCGACGACGACAGCTTCGACTTGGTGGCATGCCAGTTCGGCGTGATGTTCTTTCCGGACCGTCGCGAGGCATATGCCGAGGTTCGGCGGGTGCTGGCCGACGACGGGCACTTCCTCTTCAACGCGTGGGGTCGGCTCGAGGATCACGAGTTCGAGTCCGCCGTGACGGCGGTGCTCGCCGAACTGTTTCCCGATGACCCGCCCACCTTTCTTCGGTCGGTCCCCCATGGGTACGCCGACCCTGACCGGATCACCGCGGATCTCGCGGCCGCGGGACTCGAGGCCGACCTGGTCGAGCTGGTCGAATTGGAAGGCACCGCCGCATCGGCCGAGCAGCTTGCGCGTGGCTATTGCCGCGGCACGCCGCTTCGAGCCCAGATCGAGTCTCGCGGCGATCTCGACGCGACGTTCGCAGCGGTTGCGGAGCGGCTGGCGGCCCAGTTCGGTGACGGCGCGGTGACTGGTCGGATGACGGCGCACGTCGTCGACGCCCACCCCACGCGGGCATAGCGTCAGGTCGTGGAGCTGTTCACGATCGGGTTCACGCGCAAGAGCGCGGCAGAGTTCTTCGGGCTGTTACAGACCGCGGGCGTGAAGCGGGTCGTCGACGTACGGCGGAACAACGTGTCGCAACTGGCGGGGTTCACCAAGCGCCACGACCTCGAGTACTTCCTTCGGTCGATCGCGCACATCGACTACGTGCATGTGCCGGAGCTGTCACCGCCGCAGACCTTGATCGAGGCCTACCGGAAAGGCGGGTTGCCCTACGACGAGTTCGCCGCGAAGTTCCGCCGGTTGCTCGCCGCGGCAGAGGTCGAGAAGCATCCCGCGGCGCAGCTTCAAGACGGCGACTGCCTGCTCTGCACCGAGCCCGAGGCGCTGACCTGTCATCGCAGCGTGGTCGCGTCGTACCTCGCACCGCACCTCGGGCATCCCTCGGTCAGGGATCTGTGAACGGCTGAGCGGCGCGTCGGTGTCCAGTGTCCAACGTGCAAGGCGCGCGGCGGCGTCGTACCTTGAGTGTCCGGTACGCACCATCTGTCCGCGCGGGGTTGCCATGCGGCGTCGTCATCCATTGATCGCCCGGCTCGCGGTTCTAGCCGCCCTGGTTCCGACGCTGGTGTCGATCGGGGCGAGTCGCGCTGACGCGACGACCCCGGACTGGCTGGCTGAGGCCAACTATCTGCGGACGTTCTGGAACGTCTCGGTCCCGACGCTGACCGAGGACCCGACGCTGTCGGCGAACGACCAGGCGCACGACAACTACCTCGACCACAACAACACCTGCGGTCACACCGAGGACGTGAACAACCCGTACTACACAGCGGCAGGGGCTTACGGCGGATCACACTCGGTCGTCTACTGCGCGGCGCTCGGACCGGTCAACGATGTTGACGGGTGGTCGAGGACGCCGCTGCACGGCGAGCAGGTGCTGAACCCGCAGCTGACCGTGACGGGCTTCGCGGAGACGTCACTCAACGGCGGCCACGCCGCGATGGACACGTTGACGAATGCGAGTGGTGCGGCCGCGCCTGCCGGTTTCGCGACGTGGCCGAACGGCACCGGTTTCCCCTTCTCGCACTTCGCCGGCGGCGAGATCGACTACAACGGCGGGGACGCGGTGGTCGACAACTGTGGCTCGCCGTACAGCGACAACCAGGCCGCGCTCGGTGCGCCGATCTTCGTGGACCTGCCTGGCGCGGCGCACCACGCCGTACCGGCAAGCGCGAGCGACTACTTCCTCAAGGACAACAACGGTACGGCGATCCCGGTGTGCCTCTTCGACGCGACATCACCTGTCGCGCCGTCGATGTCGACCGCCGTGATGCTGCCGCTGACAGCGTTCAAGCCGCTGACCCACTACACCGCGCAGTACAAGGCAGGTGGCTACACGGCGACCTGGTCGTTCACGACGCGGGCGGCGGCGCCGGGGCCGCCGACGAACGCGCACGTGACGGGCAGCGGCGACCACTCAGCGACGGTCAGCTGGACGGCGCCGAGCGACAATGGCGGCGCGGCGATCACGGGGTATCACCTCCAGCAGTACGACGTCGACGCGGCGAACCCGGGGTGGGTGGACGCGACCTCGAACACCGAATCGAGCCCGGCGACCTCTGGCACGGTGACCGGTCTGATCAACGGTCACCGCTACTTCTTTTGGGTCGCGGCAAAGAACAGCAGCGGGACGGGCGCGTATTCGGCCTACACCGACAACATCGCCACGCCGGGTCCGACCGCGCCGACCAAACCCGGTGCCCCGACCGGGGTCACGGGGGTCGCCGGCGACAGCAAGGTGACGGTGTCGTGGACGGCTCCGGGAGACAACGGTGGGGCGGCTGTCACTGGCTACGACGTGCAGTACTCGACGAACGACGGCGGGTCGTGGACGTCCGCCTCGGCCGCCTTTCACACCTCGACCGCGACGACGCACGACGTCACGGGACTGACGAACGGTACGGCGTACAAGTTCCGGGTTGCCGCCATCAACTCGGTCGGCACGGGTGGGTACAGCGCGAAGTCCGCGGCGTACACGCCGACCTCGGGCGCCACCGCGCCGGGCAAGCCGACCGGCGTCAGCGGCATCGCCGGCAACACCAAGGTGATGCTGTCGTGGACGGCGCCGGCCAGCGACGGCGGGTCGGCGATCCAGGGCTATCACGTGCAGTACTCGTACAACGGCGGCACGTCTTGGATCAATGGGTCGTCGGCGTTCTACACGTCGACCGCGACGACGCAGGACATTACTGGGCTGACCAATGGCACGGCCTACATCTTTCGGGTGGCGGCGATTAATGATGTGAACACCGGCGCGTACTCCGACGGCTCGAGTCCGGTCACGCCGACCAGCGGGACCGGGCCGACGGAGACGACCGTGTTCGCGACCGGCACTCGCTCTGAGATGCCGTACGGCGCGGACGTCGACCTCATCGCTGTCCTCCAAGAGGCCGCCACAAGCACGGCGATCGAAGGGGCGTCCGTGCAGCTGATGAAGCGCGAGCGCAGCAGTGATCCCTGGGTCGCATTCGGTGCGCCGGTGATCACAAACGCCGCGGGCATCGCGAGCGTGCGCGACACACCGCCCCACAACTCGCAGTACGAGTGGGTCTACACGGGTGACAGTGACCACGCTGCCGCGACCTCTTCGGTGGTGAGCGAGGGCGTGCGGCAACTCGTCAGCGCGAAGGCCAAGGACCGCACGGTCAGGAAGGGCAAGAAGGTCGTCGTCAAGGGCAAGGTGCTGCCCGCGGGGGACGGCGGGGTGCAGCTACAGGTAAAGCGGCATGGCGACTGGAACGACGTACACAAGCCCGCTGCCCTGTCCGCGAACGGCGGGTACGTGATCAAGTTCAAGGCCGGCAAGAAGGGCAAGCACACCTACCGTGTACATCGCGACGCGACCGCCGACAACACTGCGGGCAACTCAAAGGCGGTCCACGTCAAGGTCACCTAGCGCCGTACCGGCTGACTTGTCCGGCGCACAGGTCGTCATAGCGGCCTGTGGCGCGGACAGGTCGTGGCTAATGCTTGACGACGAGCAGCACGTGGCGCTTCGCAGTGTTGGGCACCGCGGCCCTCTCGTCCTCACCTTGAGCGCGACGCCGGGGGTCAGCCAGCCCATCGCCCGCAGGAAATGTCGAACCCCTGTAGCGGCCGAGGCCACCACAGGGGTTCGTGTCTTCCCGAGGGGTCAGACCTTCACGGTCCCGACGCAGATCTCGCCGGTCGTGGGGTTCTTCGCCCGGCCACGAATCGTGTCGACGCCTGCGGCGTTGTTGACGAATCGCTTGACCGTGAACGAACCGCTGGGGGCGACGGTCTTCGCCGTACCGGACGCCGCGAGGTCGCCGTTGTGAACGAGCCGCCACTTCCAGGTCTGGCCGACAACGTTGCTGTCGACCTCGAACTCCGCCTCGATCTGGCCGTCGTCCGGGGATGCCTTGAGCTTCCATGTGCTGTTCGTCGTGCAGGAGCCCGCCTTGCGGACGTCGCCGCTTTTCGCGTGGGCGGGGGTCGTGGTGCCGACGGCGAGCGCAGTGGCCAGCGGCAGAGCGAACGCGACACCGGTGCGGATACGCATGATTCCTCCAGAGGAATTAGTGATGCCGCTGGATCGGTTGCCGGCGGCTGACAGGCAACACACTCGGGCAACTCGCGTCTGAGCCACCAGTGGACTTTGGTCGTAGGACCGTGCCACAAGGTCGTAGTCCCATCGTCCACTAGTAATCCCGACCCGCTCGCGACGAGAGTCGTTGACAGGACAGCGACCCAGCCGAGAAGTCAGGAGAGCCTCAAATGAAACGACGAATTCCCGTTGCAGTGTCGAGCTTGGCCGCGACGTTGGCATTCGGTGGCGTTGCGTACGCCGCCACGACGTCGGTCGGCAGCAACCCGCCGCCGCAGACGGTGATCAACTCGCCGACGAGCACCGGATCACCGAAGGCCAACGACAACTTACCCCGACACGACAGCAACGACGACAAGGGCGGCCGGCGAGCCGCGCGCGGCACCGACGACCCAACGACACATGACATCAACGACGACAACGGTGGCGGGCGTCATTCGGGTGGCAGTGATGACCCGGCGTCGCACGACGTTAACGACGACAACGGTGGCGGGCGTCATTCGGGTGGCAGTGATGACCCGGCGTCGCACGATGCGAACGACGACAACGGCGGCCGGCACTCGGGCGGCACCGACGACTCGGGGACGCACGACGCGAACGACGACAACGGCGGCTCCGGTCGTGACGGCTCAGGCCACGGCGGCTCCGGTGGCAACGACTCGGGTAGCGACGACTCGGGCCACGGCGGCTCCGGTGGCGACGACTCGGGTAGCGATGACTCAGGCCACGGTGGCTCGGGTCACGACGGCTGAGCTTGCCGCAATAAAACGCCATGTGGGCGCGGGTCAGGACCTCAGGTTCTCCCGCGCCCACAGCGCTGCCTGGGTACGGTCCACCACGCCGATCGCCTGGTACACCCGCGTGAGGTGGGCCTTGACGGTGCGTTCGGTGATGCCGAGGCGTCGAGCGATGTTCTTGTTGGCCAGTCCGTCGGCGACCAGCGCCAGGACTTCCTGCTCGCGCGCGGTCATCGTCGCTGCCGGGGCCGCGGTGCGGCGCGCGTCCAGCAGCACCCGTGCCGCTTTCGGATCCAGCGGCGAGCCACCGCTCACGGCGGAACGGATCGCCACCGCCACGCCCGCCGGTTCGGC
This sequence comes from Frankiaceae bacterium, assembly GCA_019239875.1. Taxonomy (GTDB): domain Bacteria; phylum Actinomycetota; class Actinomycetes; order JAFAQI01; family JAFAQI01; genus JAFAZI01. The sequence goes on along the minus strand of JAFAZI010000182.1, from coordinate 7,975 downwards.
GTCCTTCAGCAGGTAACCGATCGCACCGGCTTCGAGCGCGTCGAGGATCCGCTGCTTGTCGGCGAACGACGACAGCACGACCACTCGTACATCGGGATGCTCCGCGGTGATCCGCCGGGTCGCCTCGACGCCGTCGAGTTCGGGCATCGACAGGTCCATGAGTACGACGTCGGGTGTCGTCGTGGCGACGGCGCTCAGGGCCTCGAGCCCGTCACGCGCGGTGCCGGCCACCTCGATGTCGCTCTCTGCGACGAGGAGCTGCTCAAGGCCGCTTCGGACGACTCCGTGGTCGTCGACGATCAAGACCCGGATCATGCAGCGGCACCTCCACGTGCACGGCGGTTCCCTGACCGGGAGTGCTGCGCACCTCGACGGTGCCACCAGCGTCGGCCACCATATCTTGCACACCGCGCAGCCCGACGTGTCCCTCTGCGGGTCGATGGGCTGCCGTCGCGAGGTCGAAACCGACGCCGTCGTCGATGACATCGAGTACGACGCGACCGTCACTCGCGTACGCGTGGACGTGCACGGACGACGCCCGTGCGTGGGTGATCACATTGCGCAACGCCTCGCGTGCCACACGGTAGAGCAGCCCCGCAATCGGCTCGGGCAACTCAGCAGGGAGGTCGTCGGTTTCGCATGTCGTCTCGGTCCCGCGGTTGCGGACGCTGGCAAGCAAGTCAGAGAGTGCGGTGTCGAGACCGGCCTCGGCGAGGCGCGGCGGATAGATGTCGACGAGGAGCGTGCGCAGTGCCTTGATGCTTTCCCGGACATGGCTAGCCGACTCCTCGAGCGCGTCGGTCGTACCGGTCGTCAGGTCCGGGCGGCGGGATGCGCCGGCGAGTGAGTACGCGACGCCGGCGAGATCCTGGACGACGCCGTCGTGGAGGTCGCTGGCGATCCGGCGCCGTTCGTTCTCGGACGCGTCGACGGCGTGTTGCAGCAGGCGTTCTCGCTCCTGCTGCCGGTCTCGGAGCCGGCGCGCGAGCGACCAGGCGAGGGGGATCTGGACGAGCTCCAGTGCGACGAGCGCTCCGATCGCGATCGGCGCGAAGCTGGTCCAGATGTGGCGGCCGGCGGCCGACACAGCGTCGTACCGGAAGTAGGCCTCGAACAGGAGCCGCTGCCCATCCGGCGTACGGATCGGCAGGTAGACCTCGAGCAGCTTGCCGAATGACCGCTCGTACTGGTTCTCCGGCTTGGACAGGTCGCTGACCTCGGCTTCGATCACGCCCTGGTCCAGCGCCGCGATCTCGTCTTCGCCGAGGGTGTAAGAGGTGCCCACTAGCCGCGGCTCGTCGGAGTAGACAATGTGGCCGGTGCGGGTCCAGATCTTGACCCGCACGAGATCGGGGTCGAGGACGCTGTTCTGCACGACCGTCCCTACCCGATGAACGGCGCCTGGCCGCTCGGCGGCTAGACCGTTGGTGACAACGGGCTCGACCAGGCCCTGCGCCTTGACGAGAGTGGTGGTGCGCGCGTCGGTGATGGCCTCGCGCTCACCCACCCGCCGGCTCGCCACCGCGAAAGCCACGCCGACGACGATGAGTGCGAGCAGTCCGACGAGGCTGAACTGCACCACTTGTCGGGTGACGGCCCACCGGCCCGTCATGTCGGACGCGTCGTCGCGGCGCTGCGTTCTGCTGGCGGCACGTGGCATGAGTCGAGTCTGCCCGCTCGGCGGGTCAAATCTGCCTTGCGTGACTTGATGAACGAGCCACCGGAGAGCAACGTCAAGGTCAGGTAGCGCCGTACGGCGGGCTTGTCCGGCGCACAGTACGTCGGAGCGTGCGGTGGCGCCGACAGGTCGCGGCTAGTGCTTGACGACGAGCAGCACGTGCCGCTTTGCAGTGTTGGGCACCGCGGCCCAGGTGTCGGTGACCGTGAGGACGAACGTGACGTCGCCGGCCTTGCGGGGTCTGCCGGTGAGGAAGCCGTCTTTGGTGCACTTCAGGCCGCGCGGCAACTTGGCGCACTTGTAGGTCAGCGGCCCGACACCGCCTTCAACGAGTCGGCTGAGCGAGCGCCGTAGGTGATGGTGCCGGCGTACAGCTCCGGCAGACGCGTTCCGCCCGATCTTGACGGGACGGATGGCCCGCGCGGTTCGCCCGTCGGCGTCGCGGCTGACGCCGGAGCCACCGACAGTTCCGTCGTCGCCGGCGCTCGCGCCTGCACCGCCGCGGCCTCCGCATCCGGTGCCGCCAGCCGAGCAGTCCGACGCCACCTGACCCGCGTCGGCGGAGTTGGTCGTGAAGGCTGACTGCGCCTCCGCCGAGTACCCGTTCGCGAAGTACGCGCCACCCGCGGCGAGATCGCCGTAGCCGCCGTTCCCGCCGCGCCCACCGTCACCGGGGGTGCCACAGATGCTGGTCGTCGCAGTGCTGCAACCCGAGGCACCGCCGTCACCGCCGTCGCCTCCCTCACCGGGTCGGGTGCCGATCGCGTGGTTGTCCGTGAGGGTGGCGTCGCGGATGCTGAAGTAACCGTTGCTGTAGATGGCGCCGCCTTCGGCGAGCGCGTAGTTGAAGATCTTGTAGGCCTTGCCGGCGGCGCCGCCTTGGCCACCATTGCCGCCCGGGCTGGTGCAGTTTGGGCCGCAGTGCAGAGTCGCTCCGTCGCCCCCAGCGCCGCCCGCTCCGCCGTCGCCTTCCGCTCCGGCCTGGGCGATGTTGCCGATGAAGGTGCCGCCGACCACGACGAGCGTGCCGCGGCTGTAGACACCGCCGCCGTACGCCCCGCCCGCGATGCCACCCGTGCCGCCCGGCCCACCGTCGGCGCCGTTCACCAGGCCAGGATTGGAGGTCGGGGGAGCGTCCTGTCCGTCGCCACCATTGCCGCCGTCACCGCCGTCGCCGCCGATGGCGGTCGAGTGGATCACATTGACGTAGTCGAGCACGACGGTCGAGAACTTCGGGTTGTAGATCGCGCCGCCGCGACCCGACTGGCCCTCGCCACCGGCCTCGCCGACGTACCGGGAGTGACCGTCGCTCCCCGGCCGTCCCTGCGCGAGCCCGTTCGTGAGGACGAGGTTGTGCAGGAACAACACGTCCCGGGCGGAGAGGGCGAGGATCCGGGTGCGGGTGACATTGTCCGGGCCGAGTCCGTCGAGGACGACGTTGTGGCCGTTGCCGTCCAGGGACACGGTGCGACCGGGCGAGACCGTCAAGGTCTCGGTCAGCTGCAGATGACAGTCGGCTCCGAAGACGTACGTGCCGCCGGCCGACAGAGCCTTCTGGACGGCTGCTTGGCTGCATGCGACGGCATGGCTAGCGGGCCTGGCCGACGCCTGTCCGCTCAGGGTGGTCACGCCGAGCGCGGTGGCGAGTACGGCGAGACCCGCCGTACGGCTTAGACGAGCGCGGCGCATGAGACCCCCGTGAGTCAACGTGATGTGCGCGGAACCCAGGAACCGTAACCCGGCAGGGGCGACCATCGTGGCGAATCACGCAAATTGACCCGCTAGGCGCACCCCGGCCCGCCGTGGTTCCGATCTGTGCAGACGTACTGACGACAGGCCGTCGCTACGTCTGCACAGTTGCCGACCCGTGCGGGCGATCCCCTGCCTGGGTGGCGTGACCCGGACCTACAGCGATCTGTGCGACGTGTTCATCCCGACGCTACGACGCAGCGAGTTGAATGCTCGCCAGAAGGTGTCCTTCGCCTCATGCGCGGTGTTGGCGTAGGCGGACGACGCCGTCAGGCAACTCGAGGCAATGTAAGCGAACCCATATCTGTTGTTTTCATTGAGGCAGCCATCGATCGCCTGATCGTCCTTGAGGCTGTCGTCCATCGCTGTGACAAACAGGCTCTGAACATGCCGAGCAGGCGCGGTAGGTGCGTTGAGAGTCCTCGCCGATGCGGCGATTGAGCTGCGGTTTGAAATGACGGTGGTGACCTCCTGCTCCAACTGAGCGAGACTCATCGAGGAGAAGCCACCGTTCGCCACATTCGAGAGGACGCCGAAGACCTCGTTGATCTGCGTGAAGGCGGTTTGTGATTGCGCTACCAAGGTGTCGATCCGCCTGATGAATCGCCTCACATCAACCGTGGTCTGGGCAGACCTAGCCTGACCGTCGACGTACTCGATGAACGTCGACGCGTCCGCGAAGGTCGCGCTGATGCCTGGTAGCGCGCTTCCCAACGCGTCGAGCTTCGAGGCCACGTCCAACCCGAGGCTGGTGAGTTGCGCGGCCATCGGTCCCGCTGGCTGAGCCAGTGCGCCGGCAGCCGTTGTCAGCCAGTTGGTCTCGCTTGCGATTGCCGCGTCGGCGGCCGCTTTGACGTGGCGGTCCGCAGGGCTGGAGCCGACGGTGAGCGTTGCGAGTGCGGCGCGCGTCTGAATGGCGGTCGATGCTAGGGCTGCCACGTCGGCCTTTGCGTCCCGCAAGGAAGTGGCCTTCGAGAACTGGTGAACTTGCTGCGCGAACGTTTCGTTCGCAGCGGCGAGCGGCGCCAGAGCGGTGCGACTCTGGGCCGGGAAGGTGTCTACCGCGCCGTGGCGAGTAAGGAACACGAGGGCTGTGCTACCTCCGGCGATCAGCAGCACGACGACAAGCATCATGGCGACGAGCAGCTTTGACCGTTGCCGTTCGGCACGCTCCTCGTGTCGCTCCTCCGCTGTCTCGGACAGATTGAACTGGGGCGGGCCATCATCGATCGCTTCTCGTTGCGTCGGGATGGTGGGCGTGGATTCGCGCGCCCCGGTTGCGAGGTTGATGACCAGTTCGCCGCTGGCGCCGCTGGGCGTGCCACACGAGCCGCAAAAGCGCCCGCCGCCGAGGCGTTCGCCGCACTGTCGGCAGAAGGATTGGTTTGCGGCTTTCGGGGTGGGCCTAGAGATCGATGCCATGGCCGTTCAGCTTCCTTGTAGGTCGGCTGCGAGCCGGCGGACGATCTTGGCGGCGGGCTCAGCCCGATGCACCGCCATGACCGATCCGAGATCGCATGGCGCAGAGGATGACCGATTCGCCGGGGTTCTCAGTCGTTTCAGGAAACCGAGCCAAAAATAGTCATGTCCGACTACATGAGGTGAGTCCGAATCGTCATCGTCGTTTGCCCCGAGCCTGCTGTCTTCGCTCAAGTGCGATGTCAGCGTTCGACCGGGTCGAAGGTAGGCGTGGCTCCGTTCGTGCACGTGACCTCTTGTCCAGATAGCGCTGTATAGCTGTAGCCAGCCGCGCCTGGTGCCGGTTCGCAAATGACATCGACTCGACCGGACTGGCTTGCGGGTGCAACCACGCCGGTCGGGTGTCGGCGGTGCTGCAGGTCACGAGCGGTCGCGGCACCGATCGCGACGATGAGCAATGCCACGGCGGTCAGCCACGTGGCGCGTCGTGACACAGGTGCAAACGGACGCCGAGTCGGCGCTTGCGGTCGCCGGATGGAGGAAGGCGAGGCGGGCGAATGTTCGTGGAATGCGGATCGTGGCCGGGCGCTCGGTCGATGCGGGAGGGCGGCCAGGCCATGACGATCAAACAACGCGCGGCGTCGTGGATCGCGAAGGGTCGAGTACGCCGCATCTATCTGTTGGGCGACTTTAAACGCGAAGTGGCGCTGAGCAGTCCTGAGCTTCTCCTCGTACGCATGTCGGATCTCGGCCTCCGAAGCCTCCCGGGGTACGCCGAGAACGTCATACGGGTTGATCGTCACCCAGAAATTGTCGGAATGCTTCCAAGATCGATTCACTTGCCGCAGAACGCCGGCGGGCCCTCGATCGCAGCGTCGCGCATCATTCGCGAATTGTTGCGAACGCACCACACGGTCGCCTTCCCTCCGTTAGCGTCACACACCACGCGAATCGAGGAGGCACGTGCAATGGCGGGCGGTGGCACAGCTCAGTCGATCGCAGCCCTCTTTGACCGCCTCGGACTGACCGACGCGACGGTCGTAGCCCGCGGCGCAACGTCTGCGGTGTTCGCTGCCTACCAGCCTCAGTTCGGGCGCCACGTAGCGGTGAAGCTGTTTGATCACGGGCTGGAGGATGCCAAGGCGCGGCGCCGTTTCGGCCGCGAGTGCGAGTCCCTTGGCGGGCTCATTCACCCGAATGTCGTCACGCTGTACGACAGCGGTTTCGACGCTGGGCGCCCTTACATCCTCATGGAGTACTGCTCCGGCGGAAGTCTGCAAGACCGCCTTCATGACAGCGGTCCGCTTCCGCTCGAAGAGGTGCTTCGCGTCGGCGTGAAGATCGCTGCGGCCCTTCAGCTCGCCCACGATCGTGGCATCTTGCACAGAGATATCAAACCGGCGAACGTGCTCGTCACCGCGCTGGGCGAGCCAAAACTAGCTGACTTCGGCATCGCCGGAGATCCCGCTGAGCTTTCGATAAGTGTGGCCGAGGCCCTCACGCCGGTCTATGCGGCGCCCGAGGTTCTTGATCACGGTGGCGGAAGTCCCGCCAGCGACGTTTGGGCTCTCGGCGGCACGTTGTATGCCTTACTCTTGGGTAGAGCGCCTTACGCGCGGGCAGGCGACGCAGGCGGTGGTCTCCGATCTCTGCTGAACCGGATTTCGACCGAGCCGCTACCCGCGATCAACCGGGCCGACGTACCTGTTGAGGTCGTCGCGGTCCTCCGTTCCGCGATGCGACAGGACCCTACCGAGCGGATCCCGACCCCGCGCCAGCTCGCGTTGGCGCTGCAATCGGCTCAACGAAACGTCGGACTTCCGGTGACTGAGTACATCGGCGTGACTACCGACGTCGCACCGATCGTCTTACCTGAGCAAGCTCGAGGGTCCGCGTCAGACACCACGGCTCATTTCGATCTTGAATCGACCGCCGTGCTGGACCTGACCGAGCATCTCTCCGAAGTGCGCACGGTGCAGGCGGCAGGCGAGGCGACGGTCAGGTCGACAACCTCCTTCCCAGAGATTCAGACCACGGATCTGTCCTCGCCCGACGTCGGCCGTGATGGCACGCGAATTCTCTCCGCCACCGCTCCGGAGAACGGCACCGGTAGCACTGTCGCGGAGCTCGCAGCACCATCACGTAAGCGTATGTACGCAATTGCAGCCGGCGTAACGGCCGCGCTTCTCGTCGCAGCGACCGTGCTCGCGATCGGTGCTCGCGGTCACCGAGTCGAGAGGGGCGGGGTCACGTCCGGCATCAAACTGACGACGAGTCGTGTGACCGTCGGGTCGCAACCTGGCACCCCGGTATTGTCGCGCGCCGGGCGCGATGTTCTCGTCTCGAACTCCGGGAGCAATTCGGTATCCGTGATTTCGACTATCACGGGCCGCCGGGTCACGACGGTTCCTGTGGGATCGAAGCCTGCAACGCCGGTGTTGTCCCGCGACGGCCAATACGTGTTTGTCGCGGACACAGGGAGCAACGAGGTGTCGGTGATCTCGACGGTGACGACCCGCCGAGTCGCGACAGTGCACGTCGGTTCGAGGCCGGGAGCGCCGGTCCTATCGCGGGATGGCAGTGAGATCTACGTCCCGAACTCAGGAAGTGGCTCGGTGACGGTGGTCTCAACGACGACGTTCCGCCCCATCGCCACGGTCGACGTTGGATCCAGGCCGATCACGCCTGTCATGTCGCGCGACGGACGGGAGGTCTACGTCACGAACAGCGGCGACGACACCGTGTCGGTGATTTCGGCCGGGTCACACCAAAGCGTCGCGACCGTGAAGGTCGGGCAGGACCCATATCCGCCGATCATGACGGCGGACGGGCGCGAGGCTTACGTCTCGAACTACGGCGGCAACACAGTCTCCGTGATCTCGACCGTGACGCACCGTCGAGTGGCTAGCGTCCCGACCGGATCGCATCCAGGTACGCCGGTCATGTCGCGAGACGGCCACCTGGCATACGTCGCGAACTCTGGGAACAACACCGTCTCGGTCATCAACACTGAGACGCACCGCCTCGCGGCGACGATCGGCGTCGGGCACGAGGCTTACAAAGTCGTCCTCTCGCCCAACGGCCGTACGGCATACGCGGCCAACTCAGGTGGAGACACCGTCTCGGTGA
>JAFAZI010000117.1 GCA_019239875.1 Frankiaceae bacterium | reverse complement strand
TCTTGTAGAACCCCGAGCCCTTGAACACGATGCCGGCGGGGGAGAACAGCTTGCGTAGCTTGCCCTTGCAGGCAGGGCACTTGGTCAGCGGGTCGTCACTGAAGCTCTGTACGACCTCGAGGCCCTCGCCGCACTTTGTGCAGACGTACTCGTAGGTCGGCATTGAGATCTCCTCTGTCGTCGGGCGCTGGCACTCGCAGGCCTCGACTGCTAATTGTGCCGTGCAACCGGCTTGCTTTTCAATCGGCCGGCATCACGAGAACATCAAGCCCGCCCCAGAAAATCCGTCTGGTGGTGCGGACATAGGCTCGATCCCATGGAGCTGGCTCACGTTCCGGCTGAGCCGAACGTGCCGTTGGGCAGTCATACCGCGCTCACCAGCTGGCAGTTCGCTCCGGTCGTGTCCGTCGCCGTTGCGCTGACGGCACTCCTCTATCTCATCGGGGTATGGCGGGTCTGGCGCGAGCATCCCGCCCGGCCGTGGCCGCTGATCCGGACCCTGACGTTCTTCGCGGGGCTGACGACTGTGGTCATCGCGACGCAGAGCAGCATCGGCGTGTACGACGACACGCTGTTCAGCGTGCACATGATCCAGCACCTGCTCCTCATCATGGTGGCGCCGCCGCTGCTGGTCGTCGGACGGCCGGTGATGCTCCTGCTGCATGCCTCCCACAACCCGCTGCACGGATGGACGAAGCGGGTGATCCGGTCGCGCGTGGTGACGGCGACCACCTGTCCGCCGGTGGCGGCGGTGGTGTACGCGGTGGTGATCGTTGGCACCCACCTCACGGGATTCATGAACACCGCGCTGACGAATGAGCAAGTACACAGCGCGGAGCACGTCGCCTATCTGCTTGCGGGATACCTCTACTTCCTGCCGCTTCTGGGCTCCGAGCCGATCAGATGGAAACTGTCTTTCCCCTCGCGGTTCCTGCTGCTTGCGCTGTCGATGCCGGTCGACACGTTCGTCGGCATCGTCCTGCTCCAGGTCGATCACGAACTCTTCCCGGCGTACGCCGAAGCCGGCCGCACCTGGGGGCCGAGCTTGGTCGGTGACCTGCACCAAGGTGGCGCCATCATGTGGGTCGGCGGCGACGCATTGATGTTCGTGCTGATGTTGGGGGTGTTCACCGCGTTCCTCCGCGACCGCCGGGCGCAGGGAACCATGGGTGCCTGGCTCGAGGGCGCCCGGTCAAATGCGCTGCAGGACGCGGCGTCCAAAGCCGGCGTCACCGCCCCGGCGCCGTCAAGACGTCGGAGGACTGTCGACGACGACGAGCACCTGGCGGCGTACAACGCGTATCTCGCGCAGCTGAACCAGGCCGTCGAGGTCATCGAGCCGTCAAAGCGAGAGGCCTGATCTCGTGCGTCGCACGGCTCGCCGGCTCGGCGGTGGTGTTGTTGCTGCTGCAGTTCTGTCGTTGGTGGCAGCTTGCGGCGGCGGCCACGTCGCCGAGCCGCCCGCCTCGCTCGGTGCGCCGGTCGACTTCGCGATTCCGGACTCGATCGCAAATCTGCCGCTGATCAAAAGCGACGGCTCCACAACGACACTCGCGGCGTACCGCGGGAAGACCGTGATGATCGCGGACTACCTCACGTTGTGCACCGACATCTGCCCGATGATCTCTGCGAACGTGACCGCGGTCGGCCGCGCGCTGGAACACAACGGCCTCGGCGGCGACGTCGCCCTGCTGGAGATCACCGTTGATCCGCAGCGGGACACCCCAGCCCGAATGCGGGCTTACCAGAAGCTCTTTCCTGACGCGCCGGCCAACTGGACCCTGCTGACCGCCACGCCAGCGAACGTGGCAGCCGTCTGGAAGTACTTCGGCGTCGACTACTTCAAGGAGAAGGAAGCGGGCTCGAAGCGTCCGGCCCTGGACTGGCTGACGCACAAACCGGTGGCCTACGACGTGGGCCACGCAGACGATCTGATCTTTCTCGACGCTGCCGGTCATGAGCGTTTCGTGATCAATGGCGAGCCGAATGTGGGGAACGCGCCGATACCGGTCGCACTCGCCAAGACCCTCACCAAACAAGGGCAACGCAACCTCACACATCCGAATCCCGTCACCACCTGGACGGTGTCCCAGGGCCTCGCGGTGTTCAGCTGGCTGCTCGACAAGAAGCTCTCCGCGGCCAGTTAACCGTTGGGTCACGATGTGACGGCGAGCGAACCAATAGGCCATTTGCGGCGTCATGTCAGTGAGATGAGGGCACAATGAAGGCAGCCTTCCCGAACGAAAGACCGGTCACCGCATGCGCGTCACGAAACCCAGTTCGCGCAGCGTGCTGGCCGCACTCGCCGTTGCGGTAGTCCTCGCGCTGGTTGGTGGCGTCATCGTCGCCGTCAGCGGCGGGTCGAAACTGCACGAGGAGATCGCGTCGGCGGCACACTCGATCCCGGCTGCCTCCCTCGAGATCGCCGGCGTGCATCACGGCAAGGGCGACATCTCGAAGCACCTGCGACTGCACGTGACGAACGGCCGGCTCACGACGGTCAAGGTCGGCCACGGCGCGACGCGGCTCGACGGTGTGTTCAACCAAGACCGGACGAAGTGGCACAGCGACTCGCGGATCGCGCCGTCGCTCGACGTGCAAGCCGCAGTGCAGTACGTCGACCTCAGCCATCGGACGACGGTGAAGCACTTCGGCATCCACACCAAGCCTGCGAAGCAGACCTACAACGACTACCTCTCGCCAGGCGGCGGCGTTGTCGGCATTGGTCAACCGGTCGTGGTCACTCTCGATCGCTGGGTGCCCGAAAAGCGTCGAGCCGCCGTGCAGGCCGGCCTGACCGTCACCACCAAGCCGAACGTCGTGGGCGCCTGGCACTGGATGAGCGGCCAGACCTTGCACTGGCGGCCGCCGTCTTACTGGAAGCCGGGAACCAAAGTCCGTGTCGCCTCGAATCTGCAGGGCGTCAGCATCGGCCACCACACCTACGGGCCGGTGGGCGTGCACCGCGCGAAGTTCAAAATCGGTTCGGCACATGTGAGCGAGGCTGACCAAGCTGCCCACGTGATGCGGGTCTACAACAACGGCAAGCTGATCCGCACCATGCCGATCAGCACCGGTCGCACGCAGTACCCGACGATGGACGGGGTTCACATCGCGCTCGACCGGCGGTCGGTCGTGGTCATGGACTCCGCGACGGTCGGCATCCCGAAGGGTGATCCGGACTACTACCGCGAGACCGTCTACTGGGACGTGCGCATCTCCAACGGCGGCGAGTTCGTCCACGCTGCCCCGTGGTCGGTCGGCAGTCAGGGCTCGTCGAACGTCTCGCACGGGTGTGTGAACCTCAGCACGACGAACGCTGAATGGTTCTACAACTGGTCGCGGCTCGGCGACATCATCGATGTCTACAACGGCGTCAGGCCGCCTGAGCTCGGTGACGCCGGCACGTCCGACTGGAACATGTCGTGGAAGGACTGGGTCAAGGGCGACGCCGCGCCGACGAAGGCCGCGCTGCACGCCCACGCCCGACCTGCCCGTACCTACGAGCCCGGGTTCACCCCGCACGCGAAGGCGAAAGCCAAGGCCAAGGCCAAGCGAGCGGCGCAGCGGGCGCGACACCAGCGTCGGATGGCGAAGCGACACACCTCCGCGCATCACCACCAGGGCTAGTCGAGGCGACGGAGCCCACGCGGCTGCAGCACTGCGTCGACCGGATGGTCGTGAGCGTCGACCGGAACTGCCTCCTTCAGCTCGTCGTCGTAGATCGCGGCAACAACAAGCGTGGTCACCTCAGCGAGCGCTCGGTCGTAGTAACCGCGACCGCGCCCCAGCCGATGTCCGCGCTGATCGACCGCGAGGGCTGGGACGACGATCACGTTCGCAGCCGAGAGGCCCCGTCGGCCAACTCGCGACGAGGTCGGCTGCGAGATACCGAGTGGACCTGGGATCAGTGCAGCCGGACCCTGGTACGGCGCCCAGTCGAGGTCAGGTCCGTCGATGACGGGGAGCAGCACGGTCACCCCGGCCTCGACGAGTCCGTCGATCAAGGGAAGCGTCGGTGGCTCGGTCCCGACGGCGAGGTGAGCGGCGATGGTCGAAGCTTCCGACCACGCGGCGAGGCCGTGCCGGGCGATCGCCTGACCCGCCGCCTTCCGGTCGGCCTCACTGCGCCTCGCACGGGCGTCGAGCGCAGCCGCGCGTAGCTCGGGCTTGCCGGGGGACACACCAAGAGTGTCCTCCGGCTGCCGAACACTAGGGTTGGCGTCATGTCCGCAGGGGTGAGGAAAGCCATCGTGCCGGTGGCCGGGCTCGGCACTCGCTTCCTGCCGGCGACGAAGGCCACGCCGAAGGAGATGCTTCCGGTCGTCGACAAGCCGGCCATCCAATACGTGGTCGAAGAGGCAGTGCGCGCCGGTCTCGACGACGTCTTGTTCGTGACCGGCCGAGGGAAGACGTCGATCGAGGACCATTTCGATCGGCAGCCCGAGGTAGAGGACAAGCTCACGGGCGATGCCGGCAAGGCGGATCTGCTCAGCCGCGTGCAGGCGTCCACCTCGCTGGCCCGAATTCACTTCGTTCGACAGGGCGAGGCCCGCGGTCTCGGTCACGCGGTCCTGCAGGGCGCACAGCACGTGGGCAGTGAGCCGTTCGCCGTACTGCTCGGCGACGACTTGATCGACGAAAGGGATGCGCTGCTGACCGAGATGGTCGGCGTACAGCAGCGTCTGGGCGGGTGCGTCATCGCCTTGATGGAGGTGCCCGCCGATCAGATCCACCTGTATGGCTGTGCAGCAGTCGAGTCGATCGGTGAGACCGATGTCGTGCGTGTCACCGGCTTGGTCGAGAAGCCGCCCACCGACGAGGCGCCGAGCAATCTCGCGGTGATCGGGAGGTACGTCCTGGCGCCGGAGATCTTCGACGCGCTGCGAGTCACGGCTCCCGGTCGCGGTGGCGAGATCCAGCTCACCGACGCGATCGAGGCGTTGATCGACAAGGCCGGCGAGGGTGGTCCGGTCCACGGTGTCGTGTTCCGTGGCCGCCGCTATGACACGGGTGACAAGGCCGACTATCTCAAGTCGATCGTCCGGATCGCCGCCGACCGTTCGGATCTCGGTCCCGAGTTCCGCGACTGGCTCGGTGAGTTCGTCGCTGACCGGCTGCCCCACGGGGATCCGGCGGAGCCGATCACGCCATGAGCGAGGCACTGAAGCCGGTCGACGCGCACCTCGCGGACATCCTCAGCGTCGTCGGGCCGCTCAGCGCACTCGACCTCACGTTGCCGGACGCGCATCACACGGTCTTGACCGAGGACGTGCACTCGACGTTCCCGTTGCCGCCGTTCGACAACTCGGCGATGGATGGGTACGCCGTTCGCGCGGAGGACATCCGGGCCGCGAGTCCGGAGTCGGCGATCGTGCTGCCGGTCGTGGGTGACGTCGCCGCCGGGAGCACGACGCCGTACACGGTGCAGCCGGGTCTTTGCGTTCGGATCATGACTGGTGCCCCCATCCCGCCAGGTGCGGATGCGGTCATCCCGCTCGAGGACACCGACGGCGGGATCGCGCAGGTCGCGATCCGGAAGGCGGTCGGCAGCGGACACTGCATCCGCCGGGCTGGCGAAGATGCGCCGAGCGGGAGTGAGGTGCTCAAGGCCGGGACGCACCTCGGTGCGACGCAGCTCGGGTTGCTGGCGGCGATCGGCCGGGACCGGGTGCACGTCCGACCCCGGCCCCGAGTGGTCGTGCTGTCCACCGGCAGCGAGCTCGTCGAGCCCGGACAGCCGCTGCACCTCGGGCAGATCCCGGACTCGAACAGCGCGCTGCTGACCGCGGCCGCGATCGAAGCCGGCGCGATCGCCTATCGCGTCGGGATCGTGCCCGACGAACCCGGCGTGCTCGCGGACACCCTCGAGGACCAGCTGATCCGGGCCGACGTCATCGTGACGACTGGCGGCGTGAGCGTCGGGACGTACGACGTGGTCAAGGAGGTGCTGAGCCGGATCGGCACGGTCAAGTTCGACCGCGTCGCGATGCAGCCCGGCATGCCGCAGGGCTTCGGGACGATCGGGCCGGACAAGACCCCGTTCTTCGGGCTGCCCGGTAATCCGGTCAGTGCCTATGTCTCCTTCGAGGTGTTCGTGCGCCCGGCACTACGCCGGATGCTCGGCGTCGAACCGATCGCCCGGCCGACCGTTCGGGCGCGGGTCACCGAGCCGTTGCGTTCGCCGCCGGGCAAACGCTCGTTCCTGCGTGGCTGGCTGGCGGTCGAGGAGGGCGCGTACGTCGTGCGGCCAGTCGGCGCGGCTGGCTCGCACCTGATCGCGTCCCTCGCCGCATCGAACGCGCTGATCGTCGTACCTGAGAACGCGACCGACATCGAGGCGGGTTCTGCGGTTAGCGTGATGATGCTCGAGCGACGACACCAATGACCGACCTGACCCACATCGACGAGACCGGCGCCGCCCGGATGGTCGACGTGTCGGGCAAAGCCGTTTCGGTGCGGACCGCCACGGCGACCGCTCGGGTGGTCGTCTCGGTCGAGGTGATCGAGGCGCTCCGTCGCAGCGATCTGCCGAAGGGTGACGCCCTAGGCGTCGCGCGGGTCGCCGGGATCATGGGTGCCAAGCGGACGCCAGACCTCATTCCGCTAT